>JAFGJX010000086.1 GCA_016928865.1 Spirochaetota bacterium | reverse complement strand
AGCGAGGTCAGGTCGATCGACGAGGTTACCGCCTCTGCACCCCTGCCGGAAATCAGCCCGTCAAGCACGTTGAAGATCTTCACCGGGTCGAGGTTCTTCTTCCCGGTTTCTACAAGCGATTTCTGTATCTCCTGCATGGTGGGGGCCTTCACCTGGAGGTTTGCCAGCTTGAAGGTCGGCTTCATCGCGGGAATCTTCTTCTGCACCGTGTAATCGAACGTGATGTTCTTCTTGATCGACTGCACCGCCTCGGGAAGGGGGATCGCGATATCGATGTCAAACGCACAGTCGAGGTAATCACGCTCGGTATAGTCCTTAATGAGCCGGATGATGTCCAGGTACACCAGCTTCACCGTGACCGAGGTGACTTCGCTCCCTCCCGCCCTGACGGTCACGCCCTTTTTGGTCCTTGTCTTCATAAGCTGGTTCCCTTCGATTCTGACATTGAAGCCGATGTCATCCAGGGTGAACCCTATCGGGTAGGGATTGGTCAGCTCGAAATCGAACAGGAAGGTGATGTCCGACAGGCTGATGGAATCAATATCGAACTTCTTGAGTCTCACCTCCGGCTTTGTTCCAATGAGGCTCTGGAGCGCTGCGCAGGAGAGGAAGAGCGCCGGAAGCGCGATCGCGATGAATGTTTTTTTCATGATAACATCCTCGTGTATAGTTCCTGAAATGCAAGTCGTCGTTAAAACCTGAACCCCACGTTGAAGGTCAGGCCATAGAGATGGTCCCACTCCCCGGTCATCCAGCCCTCCTTGTGCGTCAGGTCCGTTGTCGAGCTGTAGTCAGACAGCGACACGCACACGACCCCGACCCAGCGGAATCCCATCCCGAGCAGGATATGCGCCTTCTCTATATAGTAGGACACGCCCGCGTCCGTATCAAAGCCGAACCCGAGGAAATCAGTGTCGTATTTAAAGGGCACCACGTACGGAAACAAGCCCGGCCAGGCGAGCTTGCGCTCGAGATAATTGTTCCCGCCGTTTACCAGCACATTCGCGTCCAGATAGATCGTGAATCCCTCTATTGTGTAGTTGAACCCGATGCCGAGCTCCGGCCCCACCTGCCATATATGATAGCTGTCATTTCCGTAATTGAACGCCAGCGGGATATGAAAACGGAACTGCGACCCCTCGCCGTCCCCATAGTTGAACCGGCCGCCGATATTGAAGTTAAAATAATCGTTCAGCCGCACCGCGACCTTGAGATCGGCGTCGTAGCGGCGCGTTGAGCCCTCGCCGATCATGATGTAGGGAGGAGAAGGCGGGCCTACAAAATTCCAGACCGTGGCGTCCCAGACCGCGGAGGAATAGGAGAGGTCGTTTTTCGTGACGCCGAAGAGCACCTGGAGGTTCAGCTTCCAGTCCATGGTGTAGATGCCGAGCTCCGGCCCCAGCATCAGTCCGCCGTCATTGTCGTGCTTGAGCCCTTCGCCCGCGAGCTTGCAGGCCTCGCCGGCGTGGAGGTACCTGAAGGCGGGCAGCCACATGTCGTACATGCCGCTCAACCCGAAACCCACCTCTATCGCGCGCGACGGGGTGGGCGCCGCGATGATTACCATGCCTGCGGCCAGCGCCAGGACCGCGCTCATTGACTTTTTCACGAGTGCCTCCTTTACTATCATACTGGAATGGCGGCCCTATGATAGACCCCCCGGCCGCGCCTGTCCATATTTTTTTTACTTGCCGCCCGGTACCGCGCGATAAACAATTGCCGCACTATGACGGTACCATCACGCAAACGGCCTGAGATCGTGGCGCCCGCCGGCAACCTCGAAAAGCTGAAGTTCGCTGTCCTCTACGGCGCGGATTCCGTCTACTTCGGCGGCGAGGAGCACAACCTCAGGATACAGTCCGACAACTTCACGCGCGGCGATATCGGCGAGGCCCTCGACTTCTGTAAAAAACATGGCGCCGGGACGATATTCCTGATGAACTCGTTCCTGCATGAAAAGGACATCCCGGCGGCCGCGCGATACATCGGGGAAATGAAGGGGTTCCCCTTCGACGCTGTCATGGTGTCCGATCCCGGCATGATGGCGCTCGTCAGGGAGTCCGGGGCCCCCTGGAAGGTGCACCTCTCGACCCAGATGTCCACCCTGAACCACCTGGCGGTCCGCTTCTGGCACCGGGCGGGCGTGGACCGTATCGTGCTGGCGCGCGAGGCCACGCTCGAGGAGATACGGATGGTCAGGGACAACACGGACGCGGAGATCGAGGTCTTCGTCCACGGCGCGCTCTGCGTCGCCTATTCCGGCCGGTGCCTCCTCTCCCGCTTCATGGCCGGACGCGACGCCAACCGCGGCGACTGCGCGCAGGCGTGCCGGTGGCGCTACTCGCTCGTGGAGGAGAAGCGCGAGGGAAGTCACCTCGACATCATCGAGCATGCGTCCGGAACCGAGATCCTGTCTTCGAAGGACCTCTGCCTCATCGACCGGCTGGCCGAATACATCGACGCGGGCGTGGACGCGCTCAAGATCGAAGGAAGAATGAAGTCCATTTACTACTCGGCGAATACCGCCCGTATCTACCGCCACGCCGCCGAATGTGCAGGCACGCCCGGGTTCGAAAAGAACCTCCCCTTCTACCGCGAGGAGCTCGATCTGGTGAGCCACCGTCCCTACACCGCTGACGTCTTTAATGAATTCGACGGGGAAGGCTTCGGGCCCGTCCCCTATATCAGGAAGGCGATGTTCATGGGATACAGCGCCGGAACCGCCACGGACGGGGCCTCCCTGGTGAAGACATTCAATCCGATCCGCCCGAACGAGACGCTGGAGGCGATATTCCCCATCACGGATACCGTGCAAGACGACCGCTTTCTCGTGAAAGAAATTCGCGATAGCGAAGGAACGATCGTTGACCTGGCGCGGCCCAACGCCCTGTACCGGATCACCTTCGACCGGGAGCTCGGAGAGAACGCGATACTGCGGAAGCGATTATGAGATTAAAATATTATTTTCATATTCATTGGAGATTGGGGCCATCTCGCTCGCCCGCCGCGTAAAATCCTCCTGATTACGCGGCGGGATCGGCGACCTCCATGTCGCCTTCTCGCTGAGACGGCCCGCAATCTCCGCATTGTTTTAAGTTGTAAAATAATAGAGTGTTTACCATAGTGCTCTTGACAAAATAGAATGATGTAACTATTAATTGTTTCACCCCTCAAACTCCCACCTCCCCCGTGAACGGGGGAGGTGGCCGAAGGCCGGAGGGGGCGACCCCCGTTGAATTGGGGGGCATGATAGACAAATTTCAAGGACCTTTTCATGTTAACAAAACCCCCGGGCATAGAAGACATCTTCCCCGACCGTATCGGCAGGCGGGACCTGATCGTCGACGCGGCGCGCGAGATGTTCAGGCTCTACAATTTCCGCGAGATCGTGATTCCGGTCATGGAATTCACCGAGGTCTTCGTGCGCGGACTGGGCGACGAGACGGACATCGTCTCCAAGGAGATGTTCACCTTCGAGGACCGGGGCGGCCGGAGCCTGGCCCTGCGGCCGGAAGGGACCGCGTCCGTGGTGCGGGCCTACGTGGAAAACGGCGAATACAACCGGCTCGCCACCTGCAAGTTTTTCTATATCGGTCCGATGTTCAGGGCCGAGCGGCCTCAGAAAGGCCGGCTGCGGCAGTTCAACCAGTTCGGAGCCGAGGTGTTCGGCAGCGGCGATCCCTACCACGACTACGAGGCAATGGCCCTGATGGACGAGATCGCGAAAAAAAGCGGCATGGAGGACTATCGGCTGCTCCTCAATTCAATCGGCTGCCCCGCGTGCCGCGTCAACTTCGTAAAGGAGCTGACCCGCTATTATGCCGGCAGGAAAGACCTGCTCTGCAGGGACTGCGCCACCCGCCTGGAGCGCAATCCCCTGCGCCTTCTCGACTGCAAACAGGACTCCTGCCAGCCGCTCAAGAAGGACGCGCCCCGCATCACCTCGTTCCTCTGCGCCGCGTGCGCCGCGCATCACGCGGCGGTCAAGGGCTACCTCGCCGACGGCGGCATCGCCTTCACCGAGGACCACCTGCTGGTGCGCGGGCTCGATTATTACACACGGACGACCTTTGAGTTCGTGACGGCGCGGCTGGGCGGACAGAACGCCTTTGCCGCCGGCGGCAGGTACGACAACCTCGTGGAGCAGTTCGGCGGCAGGCCCACGCCCGCCGTCGGGTTCGCGGCCGGGATCGAGCGGATGGAACTGCTCCTTGAAGAAAAGCCGTCGCTGTCCCCGGGTATCGACCTCTTCATCGCTCACACCGGCGGCGACACGCTCGCGCGAGCGGTGGCGGTCTGCGGCCTCCTGCGCGGAAACGGCCTCTCGGCTGACCTTGACCCCGCTTCGAAGGGATTCAAGGCCCAGTTCAAGAAGGCGGACCGCGAAGGCGCGTCCCTGGTGCTGGTGGTCGGCGAAAATGAGCTGGCCGCCGGGACCTACACGGTAAAAGACCTGAAGAGCGGGGAACAGGAGGCGGTGCCCGCCGGATCGATTATCGAATACTGTACGTCAAAGCTGAAACGATAGCCAGCCCGTCGGCATGGTGTGAAAAGAATGGCGCAAAAAGAACTGACCAACAGGATGAACGATATCTTCCGCCACTGTGGCTTCGAGCTCTCCCCGCGACAGCTCGGCCAGTTCGGCGACTACTATGAGCTTTTAATGGAGCAGAACGAGGCCCTCGACCTCACAAGGCTGAAAAGCTTCGAAGACATCGCGATAAAGCACTTTGTCGATTCGATATATTTCACCGAATACGTGGAGCTCCCCTCCCCCCTCATGGACATCGGCTCAGGCGCCGGGTTCCCCGGCATCCCCCTGAAAATCTACCTGCCGGACCTGGACATCATCCTCGCCGAGCCGAGGAAGAAGCGCGCAACGTTTCTTGAAGACACGGCCCGCAGGCTGAGGCTGGGCGGCGTGCGGGTCTATCCGCACATGGTGACCGGCCTGACCGATTTCGCCGTGCAGGGAGTCATCACCCGAGCACTCGAGTCCGTCGATGAGACGCTCACCAGGGTCCTCCATCTCCTGCCGATGGGCGGAAAGGCGATATTCATGAAAGGGCCCGAGGCGGACAGGGACATCAGCGACATATCGGAGGGGAACCGCGCCGCTTATTCCCTGGAGACCGACCGGCGCTACACCCTGCCGGATACGGGCCACGAGCGCCGCATTATCGTTTTTAAAAAAGAGACCGGCGGATCGCGCAAGACCTACGCTATCCTCAAGGACCTGACCGCGACCGCCGGTACGGCGGTCACGTCCGCGGAAAACAGGAAATTCAGGGAATTGAAGAGACTTTCCGCAGGCGACGGAATCCGCAAGAGCGGGTCAGTGCTGGTACCGGGAAAAAAGATCATCGGAGAGCTGGTACGCGGGAAAAATATTCCGGTCGGCGAGCTCGTCCTCTGCGATGGATACGTCGAGGATGCCGAGGCCATGAACGGTCTGATACGGGAATTCGCGCAACGCGGGTCGCTCCTGGTGCTGAAAAAGGCTCTCTACAACGAGCTGGACATGTTCAACACGCGCGGTCCGCTCCTTTCTGCCGGCGTACCGGAGATGAAGACGTGGGATCTATCCGTCGGGCCCGGATGTACGCTGCTCATTCCGTTCCAGGACCCGGTGAACGTCGGATCAGCGATACGCTCCGCAGCGGGGTTCAACGTGAACAGGATCGTCATGCTGAAAGAGGCGGCCAATCCATTTCACCCGAAATCGGTCAGGACCTCGGCGGGCGCCGTGTTCGGCGCCGACATCAGGAAGGGCCCGTCCCTGTACGAGCTCCCCGGGGTCCTCGCGGACGCGATGCCGCAGATCGTCACTCTGGACGCGGGCGGCACGCCGCTCTCCTCGTTCACCTTCCCTGACCGGTTCCTCCTCCTGCCCGGAATCGAGGGTCCCGGACTGCCCGCGTCGCTGAAGGCGCAGTCGGTCTCGGTCCCGATCGGCGACGCGGTCGAGTCGCTCAACGCGCCGGTGGCGCTGTCGATCGCCCTGTACGCGTGGAGCGTTACTCGCCCTCGAACTCCACAAGACTGAAATATCTGTAGCCAGCCTCCTCAATTTTCTTCCTTCCTCCCAGGTCCGGCAGGTCGACGATGAAGGCTATCTCGACGATGACCCCGCCGAGCTTTTTAACAAGCTCCGCGCAGGCAAGCGAAGTGCCGCCGGTGGCCAGGAGGTCGTCGATGATAAGCACCCGATCCCCCTTCTTGATGGCGTCGATATGCACCTCGATGCAATCCGTGCCGTATTCAAGCGCGTATTCGTGCGAGACCGTCTTATAGGGGAGCTTCCCCTTCTTGCGGATGGGAACAAGTCCCTTCCGGAGCTCGTAGGCGATGGCCCCGCCGATCAGGAAGCCGCGCGCCTCGATCCCGGCGATCAGGTCGATGTCCATCGCCTTGTAGCGCTTGATGAAGGCGTCGATGGTCATCCGGTAGCCTTCCCGGTCGCTCAGCAGCGTCGTGATGTCCCTGAAAACGATCCCCTTTTTGGGGAAATCAGGAATATTCCTGATCTTTGATTTCAACAGTTCCAGAATTTTCTGGTTGCCCCTTGCGTGCATCATTCCTCCCCCAGACGCGTTGCCAGTATGCGGTACCGCGCATTAAAATTTCACTTCCGCCTTTATATATACGTTATTGTTCGGCGTCGGATCTTTCTTCGAAATATCGTGAAGCGACATGGCTACGTGGTACCTGATAGTTTCATAGTAGAGCATAATGCGGAAATGCTCGTTGAACTGGTATCCCGCCCCCGCGCCCAGCACCAGGGTCTCATTCGAACGCCGTTCGTTCGCCAGCAGGCTTTTCAGCTCCCGTCCCCACGCGAGCCGTCCAACGAGCAGGATGGGAGCCGGCCTGACGATCGCGCCAAGATTGAAATTCAGCCAGGAATCGATCAGCAGGAACCGCTGCCGGTATCGCGGAGAATAGCCCTGTACGGGAATGGGCAATGCCGGATCGTAGACAAAGATCGTCTTGGAATACTGCATCTCCGGAGCGAAGAAGTTGACGCCCGCCTTGAGATAGTCGCTGTACCAGGCAATGCCAGCGCCAAGATAGTTCCTTTTATCCACGCCCTGATATTTTATCGGGATGTCGCCGGAGGTGGTATCCAGCCGGTTTTTATTCGTGTCTTCCCAGCGTCCATAAAAATTGACCGTAATATTTTTCAGGTAGTCGACCGGGTTGATCGACACCAGAAGGGTGTGCGCCTTGCCCGCGTAGGTTTCGTTATGGTCCGAACGGACGCCCTCGCCGTTGGATATCATGTACTCTATGGTCACCATCTTGAACAGCGCGAGCGACACCATGCCGCCCAGGTCGGCGGAATGGTCGAACGTATTCCCGTTCAGCACGATCTTTGAATCCTGGAGATAGTTCTTGCCGATCCACCTCAGGTCGTTCAGGTTGTTCGTGATGCCGACCACCGGGGTCCCGATCTTGCCCGCTTGAGCCTTCAGCCCTATGGGACCGATCGGGGTCCCGAACTCCTTGTGGAACTGGATGAGGCCGTATTTCAGGTACAGGAAATCGGAGCTTTTCGGATCTATGTCCACCGTGATCTTGGCGCTGAACATCTCCCCGAGCCGCTTCTTCACTGTTATATACGAGCGCTGGAGCCGAAACGAGTTGCTTTCCTTGCGTGAATAGTCGGAGGCCTCTTCACCGAGAAGATCAGCGGGATTCACCCATCCCCGCAGGTAATCGCCTGTGTCGATTCCCCAGCGCGAAACCTTGCCCCACGAGCCGGTGCCGGTATACTTGAACCCGGTAAAATACGCCCACTCCATGTACATCAGACACGAAAGATCGACCCAGAGCTTGCTCGGATCTTTCCGGGTCGCTTTATCCTTTACGCCCGCATCATCATCCTGCTGCTTTTCAACTGCAGGCTGCGCGCGGCCGGCCCTCTCCTGCGCAATCCCCGGCACTGACAGCGCCATAACGACAAGCAAGACGAATACGGAAAACATCCTGTTCATATAAGGCCTCCAGATAGTATCAACTGCTTTTGAAAACCAATAATTTATCTCTGGCAATTTTTTTTCAAGAAGTAAAAAAATTACCGTCCGGAAAATATAATTCTCGACTCGTGAAGCAAAAACGATTGTAACTTTTACCGGCTCGGGATGGTCTTAGCATCATCATGTTTATTTCCGGTCAAGAAGCCGGAGCAGCCGGGCGCCGGATGCTGCGGCACGTTATCATCAGGAGGCGTTGAATTATGAAAAAAATCGGCATCGCACTTGTCATGGCATATATATCCCTGGCGCTTTCATTTCCCGCGGCGAATGCCGCTTCCGGGTTCCTGGACGAAACAGGCAGGGAATCGCCCCTCATACGGGAAAACAGGGACTCGCCTGTCTATGAATTGCAGAATACGTTTCAAAAAATCTACGAGAACTATAAAAACAGCGTCGTTTTCATCAGCACCGAAAAAACGGTGAAAACACGCTATAATGACCCTTTCATGGACGATCCCTTCTTCAGGGAGTTTTTCGGGCGGCGCGGCGCAGTGCCTGAAACGAGGAAGCAGAAAGGCCTCGGGACCGGGTTCGTCATAACCAGCGACGGCTACATCTGCACGAACCATCACGTGGTGTCAAACATGGATTCGGTGACCGTCAGGATAAACAACAAGGACTACAAGGCGACCCTGGTCGGCTCGGACCAGCTCACCGATATCGCCCTCCTGAAAATCACCGACGCGGGCAAATTCACACCGGTTTATTTCGGCGACTCCGACAGGGTCAAAATCGGGGACATGGTGGTGGCCATCGGGAATCCTTTCGGCCTCGACAAGACCATCACCACCGGCATCATCAGCGCGACGGGGCGCCACGTCTACAATGACGCCGGGGTCTCCCATATACAGACGGACGCGTCCATCAATCCGGGCAACAGCGGCGGGCCGCTCATCAACCTCAACGGCGAGGTGATCGGCATGAACCGCATGATATACTCGAGCACAGGGGGAAGCCTGGGCATCGGGTTCGCCATTCCGATCAATACCGTGAAGGAGACCCTGGTTCAGCTGCAGAAGCACGGCAAGGTCAGGCGGGGATACATCGGCGTTCAGATATCACCCCTCACCCCCGAATTTGCCGGGGAGCTGGGACTCGCGAAGCCTGAAGGCGCGCTGGTCGGCGCGGTTGAAAAGAACGGTCCGGCGGAGCGCGCCGGCGTGCGCGTCAGGGACGTCATACTCAGGGCGGGGGGCGGCAGGATACGCGACTATACGGACCTGGTAAGCATCGTGGGAAAAACCCCGATCGGCAAGAACATACAGCTGACCGTGTGGCGGGACAAGGCCGAGGTCAACATGTGGGTAACGGTCAAGGAGCGGCCGTAGGGGGGCCTACAGCTCCCCCACGTTCACGTATTCAGCGTCATCATCCGGGGCTTCATCGTTTCCTGCCATGGCCCGGTCGGTCGATCCTGAAAGGCCGCTGTCATCGCTAACGCCCTTTTCATTATCATCCACTTCAGGCAGGATCCTCTTCTGTATCCGGTGGATCATCTCCTGGGCGCTCATGCTTTTCCACCTGCGCGCGGTATCGATATTGCGGCCGCGGGGGTAATTGTTGATGTAGATCTGAAACTCGCGCGCGGCCAGGTCGAATTTCTTCATCATGAAATAGGCGCATCCCTTCCTGATCCTGGCGTCCTCGCCCTTACGGGCGCCGTACCGGGTCAGCACCCTGTCATAGTAATTGACGGCCGTGCCGTATTTATGCAGCGCAAAATAGCTCTGCCCTATCCAGTAAAGACAGTTTTCAGTATAATCGCTCTCCGGCAGATTGTTGATGAGCCTCTTGAAGAACGATATGGCGGGATAGTAACTGCCTTTCCGGTAATTTTCATGCGCTGTCCGGTAAACCTGGCGCGCATATGCCTCACGCACGTCATCCGCGTACGGACTCAGGTTGCCGTAGTACTTGAGGAAATACTCGTAGGTACTGAATGCCATGTTGTCATGGCCGAGCCGTTTGTAGGCGCGGGCCTTGCCCAGGATCGCCTCTTCATTGTCGCCGTTTTCAGTCAGGGCGATGTCGAACATCCGCCTGGAGCGCTCGTATTCCTTCATCTGAAGATAGGTATGCCCCAGCTCGGAGTATACCCTGCTCCTGAATTCGCGATCATCCGAAAGATTGAGCAGTGAGAGGAGCTGGTGAATCCCCTCCTCGGTATGGCGTTTCATCACCGTGAGCCGGGCGATCCTTGTCTTTATCTCCGCGGCGAGGGCCGCGTCCAGGTTGCGGTTGTTTTTCAGTATGTACACGTATTTCAGGTACGCCAGACGGTTCAGGTTCATCTTCTCGTAGCACTGGGCGATGTAGAAATAGGACTCGGCCTCAGCCTTTGTTCCCGGATAACGGGCAATGACCTTTGAGAAGATATTGATGGAATCGTTGATCGCCTCTCGCGATCCGCGCTCATACACGAGCTTCCCCTCGGTAAGGAGCTCGGTGGCCTCACGCTCGTGCCGCACGAAGTTGTTGTAGTATGCAAAAAGCCCGATCCCTATGACGATGAGGATCGCTCCTGTTATGATTCCTTCCTTTTTCATACGCCCTCGAATAATAGAGATAGTATCAATAATTTTTCAGCCGTGTCAACGAGAAATCCTGCCAGAACGCCGCCTGTTTCGGAAAATACTTCTTCACTTCCGGAACATACAGATAATCAAGCGCCGTCCGGTACCGCCCGAGCTCCACATACGACCTGCCGATAAATAGCCTGGCCTTGGCCCTCACCATTCTATTATCGGTATTTTTTGTGAACTTGCGCAATTCTTTTATCGCTTCCCAGTACCGCGCCCTGAAAAAGGTTCTTTTCAGAATCCGGTCAATATCATCCGCTTCGCCGACGATGATCCTCCGTTCCTCCCGTATTGAGACGGGGTTCCTGGTAATGCTCACGCCCGGCACCAGGCTGATCTTCTCCGCGCCCCCCGTCCCGGCCGGAAAAAGGCCGTAGTAGTATCGTCCCGGAAGCGGGTTCGGATCCGTATAGTTCCCGCGGGAAAGGTCAACCTCGGCAAGGATGTCCGAACCCGGGACCTCGGCCGACGTCGCACGGGGCATCGAGGACCTGAACAGGCTGTACCTGTCCGCCTCGCCCGATCCGCGTACGCGCCACCTGACAAGCACGCCGTCCCGAACCGTCCGCGCGTCAATCGAGACAAGCTCCACGCCCTGCGCGGGTGCGGGCCGGGTTTCCGGTTCGCTCAGGCGGATCGCGAGACCGTCGATCGTTGCGTTCTCGCCGGGAATGATGCTGCGGTTCTCCTTCCCGCTGAGGACCCTGGCGGTGACGGCATAATAATAGTCGCCCGGCCTGGTAATGCCCTCATCGATAAATTCATCGGCGTCGGAAACTGTCCCGAGCTTATCCGCAGCCTCAAGCTGGCCCGCGCCCGTGATCGCCTCTTGTGCCCTGTATATGTAATAATAAACGCCCTTCCTGTCCGGCCGTGCCCAGGTTAGGCGCACCTTGAACCTGTCGATCTCGCTGGCGCGTATTCCCAGAACCACCAGGCTCTCTTCGGGTGCGCCGACAATGGCGGGCATGGCCGTGTAATTGCTGTCGCGAAGCAGCGTCATCTGGTTTTCCAGTATCGCTTTTTTTGAAAGCACGACATAGTAATACCGGCCCGGGGCGCAATCAGCGTCCTCGACCATGTTCTTTTCAGCGCCCTGCACCGTGGCTATCACCCGCGCCGAGCGGACCTTGTCAGCCGTATCAATCATGTCGGTTGATTTCGCCACGACATACTCGCCGCCAGCGTTCCGGGGATCAAGGCGCCAGCTGACCCGTATGACGCATTTCCCGTCCTTGGAGCGGGCGGGCGTCTCCGCGCTGATGTTCCGTGCAATATCTTCAGGCAGCGTTTCCTCTTCATCCTCAAGAAATTGCGGGTGCAGGCTCGCCACGCAGGTGAAGCTGAACAACAGGACCAGCGGAATAATCCGCCGCTTCCCCTTCTTTCGTGCATGCATGAACGTCTTCCTCGCCCTGAATTTACCCGGTCCGACAGGGGCCGGCAACCGGTATAGCATATACGGGCCCGATATATACTATTTTATATATTTTCGGCCCATGCGCGCGATTCATAAAGTTTTATTTACCCGGCGGCCGTGATGTTTTCAGGCTCAGGCGCCTTGAGCCAGAATTCCCTCGCGCATACAGGCATGCATGCCGGGAAAGCCCAATCGTGCAAATTAGTATTGACTTTACGCGCGCGTTACTCTGTATTAATGCCCGTATGGCAGATTTTGAACTGAAAATCCGCAGCAGGGACATAGGGACCCTGCTCAGGAAGATAAAGAACAGCAACCCTGACATAGACCTCGCTGTCATCCAGAAGGCCTATCTCTTCGCCAACGCGGCGCACGAGGACCAGTTCAGGCTTTCCGGCGAACCGTACATCGTTCACCCGCTGGAAGTGGGCCTCATACTCGCCGAGTTCAAGCTTGATACCGACACCATTGCGGCGGCGCTTCTGCACGATACGGTGGAGGACACAGGCACCACGCTCGACATGATCGAAAAGGTCTTCGGCCGGGAGGTCGCGCAGATGGTTGACGGCGTCACCAAGATATCCTCAATCAAGAGCCGCACCAAGGCCACGGCGCAGGCCGCCACACTCAGAAAAATGCTTCTCGCCACGGTCAAGGACGTCCGGGTCATCATCATCAAGCTCGCCGACAAGCTCCACAACATGCGCACCATCATGTTCCAGCCGCCGGAGACCCAGGAGCGCGTCGCGCGGGAAACACTGGAGATCTACGCGCCGCTGGCCAGACGCCTCGGCATGTCCAAGATATCGAGTGAGCTGGAGGACCTGGCCTTCCGTGTGCTCGAGCCGGACGCGTACAACGACATCAAAAACAGCATAGCCCAGCGAAACACGGAGCTGGAGGCGTACCTCGACAATGTCCGCAACCTGCTGCTGGAGCGTCTTCGCAGCCTGAACATCGATGCCGAGATAACGGGAAGGGCCAAGCACTACTATTCCATCCACAAAAAAATCATGGAACAAAAAAAATCATTCGAAGAGATATACGACATCAGGGCGATACGCATAATCACCAGTGAGATCAGAGACTGCTATGGCGTGCTGGGGGTGGTGCACACCCTCTGGTCCCCCATCATATCCCGTTTCAAGGACTTCATCGCGGTGCCTAAATCAAACATGTACCAGTCGCTCCACACGACGGTGATCGGCCCGGACGGCCACCGGCTTGAGGTGCAGATCCGCACGCACAAGATGCACGCGACCGCCGAGATGGGGATTGCCGCGCACTGGCTCTACAAGGAAGACCCCGGCGCGCTGAAAAAGAACAACAGGACCCTGGCTTTTCTCAAGGACATCACCCAGCGGCCGGCCGATCTCAGGGACACCCGCGAGTTCATGAAAAACCTGAAAATGGACCTGTATGACAACGAGATTTTCGTGTTCACGCCGAAGGGCAAGATCATCAAGCTCCCCGCCGGCGCGACGCCGATCGATTTCGCCTACGCCATACATACCCAGGTGGGGAACACGACCGTCGGCGCGCGCGTCAACAACGCGATGGCCTCCCTGAAGACCAAGCTGAAAAGCGGCGATATCATTGAGATCATGACCAGCAAGAAAGGGCACCCCTCCGAGTCGTGGCTCAAGCTGGTGGCCTCGCCCGGCGCGCGCAACAAGATCCGCTCGTGGCTGCGGCGTCAGTTGGAAGCGGAGCTGAAAACGGCCGAAGAAGAAAAGCACCGCGATGAAAAGCGTCAGGAAGACAAAAGCGGAAAAGACGACAAGACCGTGCCGGTGGCCATCCCTCAGGACGAGCAGATAAAGCTGAAAAGCATCTCAAGGCAAAAGAAGACCGGTATAACGGTCAACGGCGCGTCCAATGTCCTGATTCGTCTCTCGCAGTGCTGCCAGCCCATACCGGGGGACGACGTCGTCGGCTTCATCACCCGGGGCAGGGGCATCACGGTGCACAAGCGGAGCTGCCCCTCGCTGAAGCGGCTGTCAGGCGAACCGGAGCGCATCATCAATATCGTGTGGGAGGGATCGCCGGACACCCTTTATCCCATCAAGGTCGCGGTGGAGGCCATCGACCGGCCCAACCTCCTGAAAGACGTCGCGGATGAAATCTCCCTCGGCAAGACCAACATCATCAAGGCGGAGGCGCACGTTCAGGAGGGCAAGCATGCCGTGTTCAAGTTCATACTCGAAGTCAGAAGCAACGACCACCTGAAAGAGATCATCGCCCGGCTCAGGAACATCAAGAACGTGACCGACGTGTACAAGCTCAACGAAAAGGTCATACTGAAATAGCCCATGCATATCATCCTTGGCTCATCATCCCCGAGACGGAAACAGATACTGGGCGGACTGGCGGACGGCTTCAGCATCGCGCACCCGGAGATCGACGAAACGCCCCTGGCGGCCGAGCTCCCGGAAGCGTTCGCCGTCAGGATAGCGGAGGAAAAATGCCGGGCCATACTGAATTCGGACGCGATGGGGGAATATCCCGCCCTGGCCATCACGGCAGACACGATCGTCGCCATCGACGACTCCGTGATCGGCAAGCCGGCCGGTTTCGAAGACGCGGTTGCGATGATCTCCCGCCTGAACGGAAGGACGCACCGGGTCATCACCGCCCTGACTCTCTGCTCCGCTGAGGGCGCGGACGAACGGAAGATACGCACCGGCATTGAAACCACGGAGGTTACGTTCAAGCGTCTCGACCGGGAGGGGATCGTCAGATACCTGGGCTCGATTGACTACCGGGACAAGGCGGGCAGCTACGCCTTCCAGGAGAACGGGAGCATGATCGTCGCGGGATTCCGCGGCTCCGCCACCAACATCATCGGCTTCCCTCTCCGCCTGTTCTTCGCCATGCTCGCCGATATGGGACTGGCAGGAAGCCTGTTTCATATCTGACATGAACGGTTTTCTATCCGCGGCTTTTTACCAGCGTTCCTCTTTAAGTCCCCAGGTGACGATTTTATTTATTAACTGCGTGTAGGTGATGTTCGCGCGCTGGGCCGCATAGGTAAAATCGTCGTCATTCGACAGGTTCGGGTTGGGATTGACTTCTATCACATATACATCGTTGTTATCGGTCAGCCGAAGATCGAGGCGCGCGTACCCGGAAAGGCCCAGCGCGCGGAAGGCCGCCCTGGCTATACGGCCGATTTTGCGTTCCACCGCCGGGTCCATCGGATGGGCGAAGGTATTGGTAATCCCCCATTTTTTCCGGAATTCCCTGTCCCACTTGGCCTTAAAGGTGGCGAAGCGGGGCTTGCCTTCGGGAAAATTCTTGAATATCATTTCGCGAAGGGGAAGGACGTGCAGTCTCGTACTCCCGATCACGCTGGCGTATATCTCCCTTCCCTCGATATATTCCTCGGCGATGGCGTCCGTCATGAAATGGCTGTGGATCGTTTTTACGCGATCGAGGCACGCGTCCTCGGTCTCGACAAAGGAGCGCTGGGCAATTCCGTCCGAGCTCTCCTGCATCAGCGGCTTTACCATGAGCGGGAAGCGCAGTTTCTTCACGTTCAGCTTGATCTGTCCCTTGGGGAAAACAACCGACCTCGGGTACTTGATATGATGGGGGGTGAGGATTCGCTTGGTGAAGGACTTGTTTTTACACAGGGTTATGGCCGTGGGAGAGCACCCCGTGTAGGGGACCCTGAGCAGCTCAAAAATTGAGGCCAGGTGGCTCTCGAAATGGCGGTCCATCCTGAAGCTCTCAAGCAGGTTGAAGATGATGTCCGGCTTGACTTCCTTGATCTTCATGATGAATGAAACTATGTCGTCATAGATGGCGCAGGGTATCACCTCATGGCCGAGCTTCTGAAGGGCCTCGATCACGTTCCTGGTGGGGCGCCAGTCGTCCGGGGTGATGATCCTGGCGAAATTTCCGTCTTCAGGCGGCGGCACAGGCAAGTCGAATGCGACCATTACCTTCATGGATTTCTAATCACCCCCTTTATACTGGTTCGTGTACCGATAATTACTGATGAGGGACGTGAGGTACACGGAGAACTCCGCGATACAATCCTTCGGCTCCCCGTGAACATGCAGCTTCAGCACTTTCATGCGGCGTATCAGCTTGGCCAACAGGCTGGAGACGACGTATTTTTTCTCTTTTGTATGCCTGCAGATGCTCTCTTCTATCAGGCGGCGGTGCCTGGCAACGAGGTCCGCGGCCGAGGTGCCTTTGCCTTCAGTAACGGGAAAAAGCTTTTTCAGGTCTTCGTCGAAGAAATCCTCAATATCCTCACCGTACATTTTTATCATGCGGTCGTAGTGAAGGACAAGGCGCTTTTTTATCTTGTGAATGGGATAATAAAAATCCTTTGCTGTAACTTTTACCGTGGTCTCTTTCAATGCCTCCATAAGCTCTTCGACATAGGCCAGCTTGCGCATCGCGGGCCAGCTCTCGTACTGCTGTTTCCAGTTGCTCTGAGGGTCCAGCCACACGGCGAAGGTCTCGGCGAAATCCTCCTCGGGATGACTCTGCGCGTAAAAATCCCTCAGGTTGTTGACGAAGGACTTGCTGTACGGCCGGTACCGGTAATGCTCCATGTAGGCCTTGCCCGGATGACCGAATATCTGGCGCCACCGGCTTTTGCGGGTAAGGTTAAAGGCGTGGACATAGGCGTGGCCGCATTCATGCCTGAGCAGCTTGAGGGCCTCGGGTTTTGTCCCGCCTTCGACTACATGCATCATCTTTTTTTCGAGGGCGAGCAGGCGCGGATGCGTCAGATAGAATGGAATCGCGATGGCGGCCACCCCGTGAGGAGAAAACCATTCATCGCTGATATAACAGGGGGGAAGGAGCTGCATCCCCTTAAGCTTCAATTCATCGTACAGCTGGTTTATGTAATCTTCAATGACGGTTCCTTTGATCGTCAAACCAAGATCGCAGAGACGGGCCTGCAGTAGCTCTTCGTGTGAAACGCTGTCAATATCAATTTTCATATATCACTTGAATTTTATCCAGGCGCAACGCTCTGCTGAATCGCTTTGTACCGTATCACTGTTTGGCGATAGTGTCAAGAAAAATTAGGACCCATGTCCCGCGCGGTGATTGCGCATGCAGGACCGCTTCCCCGCCATGGCGCGCGGCGCGTATACGAAAAGATATTGACTTTATGCATGGATCCCCCATAAATTGAGTATTGGCTGCCCGGCTACAAACTGATCAAGCTCCCGAGGTTTCACATGAAAAAACGGAAACAGTACATCATCGACCGGCAATACCAGCTCCGCACCACCTTCTCCATCATCGGCATCGTGTCGATTGTTACCGCCGTTATCCTGGGCGCCATCACCATGAGCGTCCTGTACAATAACGGCGTTTTGCGGGAAAACAGCGAAAAGATAATGAACATCCACACAATCGAAAACAGCATATTCGCGTCGCTCTCGGAAATACCGAAAACGGTTAAAGACCCGGCCATCAAGCAAGCGATGATACAGAACACGCGGAACCATGAAAAGAACATGGAGACGCTGAACAACATCATCACGTATAACACGAAAATCATCACCGCAAACCTGATACTGATGCTGGCGATCCTCGCCATCATTATTATTGAAAGCATCGCGCTCTACGTCATCCTCATACGCAAGACGCACAGGGTTTCGGGCCCCATATACGTTATATCCAACTTCATGAAGGACATCATTGAAGGGAGGGAGCCGAAACTCAGGCCTCTCCGGCAGAAGGACGAGCTGAAGGAGTTCTACGAGCTCTTCAAGCAGATGGTTGCGGCCATCCATAATCGGGAACGGAAGAACCCCTGATGGAGGCAAAAAAGCAGGGAGCGGCAAAGCATGTCTGACGAGGTTGATCTCATCATCGAAAAAGCGAAGGAGCTTTCCGCGTCCATACGCGGGCACGAGCTGACGCTGCGCTACAACGAGTGCCTGGCCAGGATGAACAACGACCGGACGGCCCAGGATCTCTACATGAAGCTTGTCTCAATGGGCAAGGAGCTGAACGATATCATGGCGTCGGGAGGCGTCGTCCAGAGACCGCAGACCTCCGAATACGAGATTATGCAGCGCGATCTCGAGCAGAATTCCCTCGTCAGGGAATACATCCAGGCCCAGGCCGATTACCTCGACCTGCTGAAAAGGGTGATCGAGAAGATAAAGAACCCGGACTGAAGGCGGGGTCTCCTTCAATTTTCGTCGTTGACCAACATTTAAATAATCTCTTGATTTTGATGATGCTATAATTTATTGTGACAAATAAATGGCTGGCACTACTGAAATTCAATGCATCAGGTGCGGCAAATGCTGTCTGGCCAATGTTTTATCCTTTGTGACTGATGGCGACATCAAAAGATGGCAAAGGGAGAAAAGGAAAGACATTCTTCATATAATAGAGCACTGGCATCCGGTCTGGGCCGGTGACCATCTCATATCAAATGAAACCGGCAGATATCTCCATGGATGTCCTTTTTTAAGATGGGAAGACGAGCATTATACCTGCACAATCTACGAATCAAGGCCTCAGGTATGCCAGAACTACAAGCCTGGTTCTTCGCAGATCTGTCCGCAATGGCATAGAGACGAATAAATTGATAAATGGGATGAGCATCCTACAAATTTTTAAATAATATAACTTTTCGCAAAAATTCTTTTTATCATCCCCCTCCCCCGTTCGTTACCCTGATAAACCAACATCAAGGAGCTGAGCTATGCAAAATTACCAGAACGTAACGATCGAAGGGCGCGCGACGCACGACCCGGTGCTGAAGCAGACGAAGACCGGCAAGAACGTGTGCACGTTTTCAGTGGCGATGAACCATTATTCCAAAGAGGGCGACGAGCCCCGGGTATCGTTCATCGCTGTCGAGACATGGGAAAAGCTCGCGGATTACTGTTCGAGCAACGTCACGAAGGGCAGGAGGATCATGGTGGCGGGCACCCTCAGGCAGGAACGGTGGGAGGGCCAGGACGGCAAAAACCATTCCCGCATCAAGATCGTGGGCAAGGAGGTTCGCTTTATCGAGACGGTGAAGAAGAACGACGCGGAACCGCAGCGGAAAGCGAGCTGAACATTTCTCCCGGGGCGCCGTTTCCCAGGCGCTCCGGGCAGTGACCCGCGTCATGAAATCTCCTTTTCAATTCCCGCGACCAGCCGCTCCACATACACGTTGATGTCGTCGATCTTCCCGCGTGGCACTCTGAAGCCGATCGCGCCCTCATGCCCGCCGCCTTCTTCTATCGAAAAAATATCGAGAACCCTGCGCAGATCAAAAGTCTTAAACTTGTGCCCGCGCCGCAGGCGGAACTGTACCAGGCCTGAATTCTCGCTGTCGTCATAGGCCACCAGCCCGAGGCGGGCGCTCTCCTCCGCAAGCTGGTCCGCGATGGACCGGGTAACCGAAACGATCGTATCGCTGTCAAATTCACCTGATAGATACCGCATGTCCGCGCCGTCGAGAACGGCATATCCCAGGTAGCGTGAAAATCTCTTCCGGTCAATAATATAACGATAGCAGCGCTCCTCAACGTCCGAAAGGCGCTGAATTTCATGGAAGATCTCGTCCTTGCTAACGAAATTCGATTCCTTGGTAGTTTCACGGGCCAGCATCGTATTGTAGATATTGCTGAATATATCGTAATAGCGCTTCTGCCGCCTGGATTTGATGAACTGACCCATGTTGGTGTCGCCCACGATGCCCGTCAGCACCGAGAGTATGACGTTCCGGGAAAGCGGGTTCTGCAGGTTGTAGCGCTGAATCAGGTCAGGACGCTTCGCCAGCTTCATCGCGATAAGCCCCACCAGCTCGCTCGAGGAGGTCGCTTCCGTAACCAGTCGATATCCTTCGTCCCCGATATACTGGCTGTCCGCGCCAAGATGGTGATCCACCTCCATTTTCAGGATCAATCTGTCGTCCAGCATTCCGAGGATCTCCCGGCTCGCATCGATCATCGCCGGCTTCGGCGTATCGCACACCACGATGGCGTCAACGGGGCCCGGCACCCGGTCCCCGGAGCCGATGCAGTCAATGGCATTATGCGTGCAGATATTCAGCAGATACTGGAAATGTTCGTGCACCCCTTCGCTCAGATATATCGCCGCCTTGCCGCCAAACTTGCCGGCAATCAGGGCAAAGGCGACCATCGCCCCGATGCAGTCCTCATCCGGATTTTTATGGCCGAGAAAGAGGAAGTGGCTGCTATGCCTCAGGGCGTCGATGATATTCCCGATGATCCTGTTCTTTTCATAAACCGTTTTTATCGTCTGCTTGACCAGGCGGGCGGAAGGCTTCCACGCGCCGTTCGCGACGAGCGCCACCTGATTCCTCCCCCACTCCTTGGCCAGGTAGAGCGCCTGGTCGGCCATCTCCTTGAGACTGGCCGGATCCTCGGAATCCTCGGGGTATGACGCGATGCCCATGGATATGGTGAGCCCCCCGGCGCGGCCGCCGCAGCCCTGCATGAGGTCCAGCGACTCAACCTCGGCCCTGGCCCTTTCAGCTATCTCCAGGGCGGTCGCGCTCGGCGTGTCTGCCATGAGAATGATGAACTCGTCGCCGCCGAACCGCGCGAGCAGGTCGCCTTCGCGGAACACCCTCTGCAACGACTTCACCACTTCGATGATGCACTCATCCCCGCCCTCGTGCCCGTATTCGGCGTTGATGTCCCGGAAATAATCGAGATCGACCATCACCAGCGACAGCGGCGTCCCGCTGTTCCTGGCCTGCTCGATCTGGCCGGCCAGCGCGTCATCGAGGAAACGGCGGTTATAGGCTCCGGTGAGCTCGTCGGTGATTGAGCGCCGGCGCGCCGCCTCGCCCCACTGGACCATGTCGGAAAGAAACTCGCCCGTATCGCGCAGGCGCTGCGTGGTGATATTGAGCATCCGATACATGATCTTCACCGCTATATCGGGGCGGAGCCCGATCATCCGGTAGAAATCCCGCTCGTGAAGGCCCAGCAGCGTGCAGTTCTCCTCGCACACGCAGGTGGCGGATCGGGGCGCGTTTTCGAAGATCGACATTTCACCAAAGAAATCGCCGGACCTGAAATGGGCGACATGCCGGTCGCTCCCGTCCTGGAGCCTCAGCGTGCTGGCGACAGACCCGTCCCGGACGATGAACAGCTCGTTTCCCCTGTCCCCCTCCCTGAAGAGCACCTCGCCCCTGCCGATCTCGCGCGTCGCGAAAAGATCGCTGACGAAGCGAATATCGTCCGGTTCGAGGAGCGAGAATATCTCGACCCTGCTTAAAAAATCGACCACGCTGTCCATGAGCACCTGTATTCCCCGTTATCACGCATCATCACTGACGATGCGGTCCCCGCCGCTTTCGCGCGCCGCGAACATCCGTTTGAAGCAGAGTTCGATAAGCTCCTCCGGATCCGCCGCATGCGACGGATAGGCCGCCACGCCGATGCTCACCGTGGTTTCGAACCCGCCGCCCGTAATATGGTCGTAATTAAGCGCCGTGAGGAGCACCAGCATGTCGCGGGCAAAAACCTGCGCCGCATCGGGCCCGGTTTCCGGCAATATGACCGCGAACTCATCACCCCTGAACCGCACCGCGATGTCCCGGCGCCGTATCTGCGATTTTATGCTGAAAGCGATGAGCCGCAGGGCCCTGTCCCCGGCCTCGTGACCGCACTCGTCATTTATGGCTTTGAACCTGTCCGGCTTTATCATGATGACCGAGCATTCCGGGCCAAATTCCCCAATCCGGCGCGGGAGCTCTTCGTCGAGATAGGTCCTGTTGTAGAGCCCGGTAAGCTTGTCGTAAAAAAGCTGGTTTTTCAGCTCGCGGACCCACTGCGACTTTTCGGATATCAGCCGGTTGGTGCTCCGTATCCGGCCCGCGATGACCGCCATGAGCTCATGAAGTATGCTTGCCGATATATCCGGATGCAGGGCCAGCACATCCTGGAACCGCGTCCCCCGGGCGGGAAAAATCAGGAGCCGTGCATCGGTCTCCGCGGTGGCTGTGGCCGTCATCCGCTTGTTTTCCAGCAGGTCCATCTCGCCGAAGCACTCGCCGGCTATGAACTGCGCGATCGTCACCGTTTCGCCCTCGTCCCGCTGCTTGGTTATGAGGACCTCGCCCTCGCGGATCACGTAGAGCCCCTCGCCGAAGCTCCCCTCGCTGAAAATGACATCGCCCCGCCGGTAGGGGTAAAACCCGCTGTTCTCCGCCACCACGGCGAGCTCCCGCTCCCCGAGCTTGGCAAAGAGGGGAACCCCCTTCAGGAGGTCCAGCTTGATTCCCGAGTCCTTATCCTGTACTATCCCCATCGCAACTCCGGCTCCCCTGTCGGTTCGCTTCACTCCTACCTGAGCTGGCGGTTCAGCATTTCCATATATCCCTTGAGCATTGAGAGCATGGCCCGGTCGAAATAGAGGGTCACCCTGTTGTTCAGCTCCAGGGCCTCCATGTAGTCGGTCTTGTCGTCATACATCCTGTTCATGACATAGAGCCAGATATGGCGCCGCTGAAGGATAAGGCCCTTCATCGCCTGCTGGACCGGAATCCCCATGTCGAAACGCTCATGCCCGACCTTCACATACCGCTCGGCGATCTTCTCCTTTGAAAACTCCTTCGATATCCACTTTGACAGGTCCTTGTACATTGTAACGCTCGATTCATAAATCATGTCGCGGTCTGCGCCCCGGTACGCCGATGTTTCCGGGTGCTTTAACAGGTCGTTCATGAAATTCTCGGTCAGCTCCTGGTGGTTCTCCTCGATAAGCTGAATGAACTTGTTTGACAGTAACGTCCCGCTCTTGATGATCGGCTGCTTCATGCCTGCCCTCCTTTTTACAATGCCCGGCCCGTCAGTTTTCGAGAATCGTTATCTCCACACGCCGGTTGCGTTTCATTCCTTCCTCAGTATCGTTGCTTGCCGCCGGCTGACGGGATCCCATGCCCCGCGCCGTCACCTGCGCCCTTTTTATCGCGCCCCGTGATATGAGAAAATCGGCGACGGCCATGGCGCGCTGCTCCGAAAGGATCTGCGACGTCCGTTCCTCCCCATAGCGCGCCGTGTGACCGGTCACCATGAGATCGCGGTCGCTGTACTGCTTCAACAGGGCCGCTATGCGCGATAGCTTTTCCTTTTCCGGCGCGGTCAGGTCGTAAGAATTCGGGGGGAACTGCACGTTATCCATGACGATGGTAACGCCTTCCCTGTCTTTTCTGGCGGCGGTATCCGATATGCTGTCCTCACGTATTCTCCTGTTCAGGTCGTCCGCGACCTTCTCGCGGTCAAGGGTGGCTGATTTCAGGAGGCGACCGTCGGCGGTCCCCCGGTATTCTATCGTCGATGAGTTCGAAAGATAAAACACGTAATCGAAATCCTCATGGTATGAGTGAAATATTCCCGCTGCCCTGTCCCACCAGTAGACGAGATCCGACCTGCCCGTAATCTTTACCGGCACGGCGCGCGGCGTGGTTCGCGCGTAGTTCACGGTGTGAAAGGTGACGTATTCGACCTTCAGCACGGCGCACGGAACTCCCTCCTTCACCTCGTCGCGCAGGTAGGTGAAATGCGCTTTCACCGGGAAACGGAGCGGTTCCTGGATCCCATACCCGCGCCGGAGATCATGCACTTCCTCTGCCTCGCCCGCCCAGGTGTCGCCCGGCACCACGGCCTTCCGGGGAAACCGGGGCACGTTCCTCACCACGGGCATGAGGTACCTGGCGTCTATGGTGAAAATACCGGCCGCGTCGCGCCAGAACTCCGAATGATAGTCCTCTTTGAGATGGTAGGTGTTCAGCCCGCCCTGAATCATCTCTGACATCTGGAAATCGCATGCGAGCCTGCCGCTCCCGTCGCGCGCCTCCACCGTGTTCACCGCGACCTTGTTCAGGATGCGTGAGACGTGCGAGGCCATGCTGTTCACCAGGATCTCCTCATTCACTTCGGTGAGGATTCTGTACCGGGCCCCCTGTTCGTATTTGAACTGCATAACCTGCCGGTCCGTCTGCGTTCCGCCGCCGGCAGGCAGGAGGAGAAAAATGATATATACAGGCACACAGCGTAAAATAAAATTCATGTCTGGCACCTCTCCGGGCATCTAACAGACTTGTCACGCATCGATAAGAGCCACGGCCTGCGGAACTCGGGAAAACGCTGATAATTCAGAGTGTCCCCGGCCTCACGCGCCGATTCTGTTTGACATGTAATGGAACATTGCAGGAAAAGAATTATTAATCAATACTTTTTTTTGATATGAGCGCCTCCTGGATCTCTGCCAGCGCCCTGTTCTGCGCATCCAGATGTTCCAGTATGACACGCACCTCCTCTTCTGATTTGAGATTGAGCTGATAGTCATTATGCGCTTCAATCCGGTCACGTTCCGCAAGGCGGTTCTGGCTCATCATGATGATGGGCGTAGCATAGGCGGCCTGCAGGGACAGCACCAGGTTCATCAGAATAAAGGGATAGGGGTCCCAGTGATATATCCAGGCCGTAAGGTTAAGCACGGCCCACATGATAAGAATGATTGTCTGGGTAATGATGAATTTCCATGAACCGACGACGGCGGCGAAGCGGTCCGACACCCGTACGCTGACGTCCCTTTTTCTCTCGAAGAGCTCGTTCGTATTCTGCACCGGAGGGTGCCGGTGCCTGAACGGCTGGGGAAATTGTATTGTACTGTGCATGACGAACCCCTCCTGTTATTGTTTTTTCTCTGTGGCATGGCGAATCACTCCCCGCCCGGATTTCCGGGCCGGGACCTGTCATCCGCCGGCATCAGCCCTCCGGGCGCACGTTTCTGTTGCGATACCATTTGATCACGTATAAGATGACGGCCAGAACGAGCAGGCATGCCATGACCGCGAGTTCATAGCGCTTGATCTCTTCAATGAGAATTTCCATGGTACTGCCGAACGCATACCCGAGCCCGGCTATGGCCGCGGACCACAGAGCCGCGCTTATCGTATTGAGCGTGAGAAATCGCACGGCCGGGACATCACTCAGCCCGATGGCAAAAGGCGCCACGGTGCGGAGGCCATAGAGAAATCGAAATAATAGTATGACGAGGATATTGTGACGCTCCAGGAGGCGCCTGAACCTGGCGATTTTTCCCTCCCAGTCCGGATGCTTCGCCAGGACGGCCCTTCCCTTCCGCCGTCCGAGAAAAAAATAAAACTGGTCGCCTAAAAAACCGCCCAGAAAGCCGGCCAGAATTACCAGCGGTAGATACAGGTAGCCGCGGTGCGCGGCGAAACCGGCAAGGATGAGGATTATCTCACCCTCGAAGAACGTGCCGGCAAGCACAACCGGATACCCAAAATGCATTATCAGCCACTCGAGAGTCATCTGCTTCGATCCTCCAGGCCTGCGCTATGTTATTTCAGCCTCTCCCGCCGGGTCATCACGCTTCCGCCGCTTCTTTTTCTTC
Source organism: Spirochaetota bacterium (assembly GCA_016928865.1). Lineage (GTDB taxonomy): Bacteria > Spirochaetota > UBA4802 > UBA4802 > UBA5550 > RBG-16-49-21. Next base: position 65,197 of record JAFGJX010000086.1, on the reverse strand, counting down.
TCCTTCTGAACCGCTTGAGGACAAAAATGATGGAGGCGACCAGAAAAATCCCCGCCATGATAATGAGCTCGTACTTCTTGATGTCGTGCAGCACCGCCTCCATGACCTGCCCGAAAAAATAGCCGAGCAGACCGAGCGTCACGGCCCAGATAGCCGCGCTCAGGATATTGAGAAGGATGAACTTCCTCAACCTCACGCTGCTCAACCCGATGGCGAAAGGCGCCACGGTACGAAGGCCGTATAAAAAACGGAACACCAGGATGAACCAGGTCTCGTGCCTGGCCATCATCTTCCTGAAGCGGTTAACGCGCGGCTCCCAGCTCCGGTATTTCTTCAGGAGGGATTCGCCCTTGTAGCGGCCGATAAAAAAATAGAGCTGATCGCCGAAGAGGCTGCCGAAAAACGCGGCCACGATCACCCACTCAAGCCTGAGATACGCCTCATAGGCGGCAAAGCCGGCGACCACGAGGATCGTTTCTCCCTCGAGGAACGTGCCGATGAACACTGCCAGGTAGCCGAAATCCCGAACCAGAGATTCTATTGTCATGAAACAACGATCCTTTGCGCTGGTTTCTTTTTCACCGTTGCTATCACCGCCGCCCCGGCGACGCCGGCGCCATGCAGGTCTGACAGGAGGGACTCGAGTTCATCTTCCGCAACCGCGATAAGGAGACCCCCCGAGGTCTGGGGATCAAACAGTATGTCGGCAAGGTCCAGGGAAACCGATGGGCCGATTTCACACAGCGAACCCACAAAATCCCGGTTACGGTACATGCCGGCGGGGATCATACCGCCCATCGCCGCGTCGCGCGCTCCCGGGAGCACCGGCACGGTCTTCGCGTCTACGGTAATCTCAAGGGGATTGTTCCCCAGCATCTCTTTTAGATGGCCGATCAACCCGAAACCGGTGACATCGGTGCAGGCATGGACGCCGTGCCCGAGCATGATCTCGCAGGCCGCCCGGTTCAGCATCGTCATGGTGCTGATAAAAGGCCCCAGGATCGGTTCGCCGGCGGGAGCCGCTTTCAGGGCCGTGGCTATAAGGCCCGTGCCGAGCGGCTTCGTTAGCACGATGGCGTCGCCGTCGGCCGGGGTATTGTTGCGCACAATCCGTTCTGGATGGACCATACCGGTAACCGCGAGGCCGTACTTCAATTCGGGATCATCGACGCTGTGGCCGCCGAGGAGCTGCACCCCGGCCTCCTCCATGACCGAAAGCCCGCCGGCAAGGATATCGCCGAGAACGTCGGTCGAGAACTTTTTCACGGGAAAGCATACGATGTTCAGCGCCGTTATGGGCCTGCCGCCCATGGCGTACACGTCAGACAGGCTGTTGCATGCCGCTATCCTGCCGAAGGTGAACGGATCGTCGACGATCGGGGTGATGTAATCCACGGTCTGTACCAGCGCGACCGATTCGGATATCCGGTACACGCCGGCATCGTCGCTGGCGTCCATCCCCACGATGACATTCCGGTCATAGCTGATGCGCATGCCCTTCATGACCGCTTCAAGGTCCGCCGGACCTATTTTCGCAGCTCAACCGGAGCTCGATACGGACTCGGTGAGGCGCAGCTGGTTCAGCTTGCTGATGTCACACGTGTCGCCCATGGCTTCTCCTCTTCCCGGGTTGAAAGCCGGGGTTATTGTTCATCTCAATTCCCCCGAAGGGAACCATAGTATCTCAACCGACCCCAAGCCCCCCTCCGGGGGGGTGGGGGGCCTCTTACTGATAGTTTTCTATCCGCGCGCAGCCAACTCCGCTCCGGTCAAGGAGCTCCCGCACCCTCTGTGCGTCATCCCGCAACACCCGCACACAATAGCCGCAGTCCGCGCTCAGGGAGCGTGGTATCGGAACCATCTTCCTCTCGATGCCGGCCTTTTTCAGGAGGCGGGATGTCCAGACTGATTGCGTTACCGTCTGGAATAATATGACGCAATATTCTTTCATCTCTTTCCGCTGCTGATTTCTCCCAGCGCCTGGATGGATAAATCTATCTCTTCTTCCGTGTTGAAAATTCCGAAACTGAAGCGCACCGTCCCCCCCGGGAAGGTTCCCATGGTGCGGTGTGCCAGAGGCGCGCAGTGAAGCCCCGGCCGGCACATGATGCCATAGCGCTCCGAAAGGAGATACGCAACCTCTGAGGGTTCCATTCCCGCAATGTTGAAAGAAACCACTCCAGTCTCGATCCTCTCTGCCGGCACGTAGCCCGTAAAACCCCGCACGGAGCCGCGTACGCCATTAATGAAACGGTCCGCAAGCATTTTCTTGTGCGAATGTACACTCTTCACGCCGTCCTGTAAAGAAAAAATATGCCGGATCCCCGCGTTAAGCCCGCTGATCCCGGCCGCGTTCAGTGTCCCGCTCTCGTATCTGTCAGGAAGAAAATCGGGCTGCACCTCGCTGTCGGAATTGCTGCCAGTGCCGCCGAATTTCAATGGGCGAAGCAACGCGGTATCAAATCCTCCCGCGAGCACGAGGCCGCCGGTCCCGGTAGGCCCGTACAGTCCCTTGTGCCCGGCAAAGGCGAGCAGGTCGATGCCGTCACGCTCCATGTCGATCGGGATGATACCGGCTGTCTGGGCGCAATCCGCGAGCAGGACGATTCCCCGTTCCCTGCACACGGCAGCGATATCGCGCAGCGGCTGGAGGATGCCGAAAGCGTTCGACGCGTGATTGACAACCGCGAGCTTCGTGTCCCCGCGCACGCTCCTGGAAAACCGCTCCGGGTCCAGGCGGCCGTCCGGGCAGGGCACCACGGTGAGCGCCACGCCCCGCGCCTCCATCTCCCGGAGTGGACGAATTACGCTGTTATGCTCCATGGCGGTGGTAACCGCATGGTCGCCGGGGCGGAGTATCCCCTGTACCGCGAGATTGAGCGCATCGGTGGCGTTACTGGCGAAGAGCACGCGCATCGGATTCGACGCGCCGAACAGCTCCGCGGCCGCCTCTCGCGCGGCAAAAACAGCTTCTCCCGCATCGACGGAGCGGGCATGGGCCGATCGTCCCGGGTTTCCGCCGACCCGGGTCATGTAGTCCGTTACCGCCCCGATCACCGCCGGCGGCTTTGGAAACGATGTTGCGGCATTGTCGAAGTAAACGGCGGCCGCCTTTTCTGCCTGTAGTACCATACCGATCCTGTCCGCGAGTTGCGCATGCGAGAAAATGCCCGTATGCATGCTCATGGGTTCACTGCATCATCCTTCCCGGTTGATTATTTAGCAAGGATTTTTTGAACGATCCCCTGCAGGCGTGAGAGATACGGCAACGGGAATCGGTGCGGCCATTATCACCCCGGCGCCATTTTTTTTACTTGCGCTAATATCCGCACAAATGATAGTGTCACACACCGAGCATGAAGCCCTATATTAAACAGAATCTTCAAAGCGCAGCCATCATCATACATGTTCACATATTTTGAATATATCATAATCTTCATCCCCGTCGTTTTAGCAGCCAATTTTATTCTTAATTCACGGGGTCTGCACAAGCCTGCCGCTTTTTTTCTTATCGTGGCAAGCCTTCTGTTTTACGGGCTCTGGGAACCGATATTCGTCCCCCTGCTCCTCCTGTCTATAATCGTCAATTATGCCATCGGCGCCGCCCTGATCGGCCGCACCACGGCCACGCGCGAGAAAAAGGCGCTCATCGTCACCGGTCTCTGTTTTGACATCGGGCTCCTGGGATACTTCAAGTACACGAACTTTTTTCTTCAGAATATCAACCGGTTATTCGGCTCCGACATCGGGGCAATGGCGATACTGCTCCCCCTGGGAATCAGCTTCTATACCTTTGTCCAGATCTCTTTCATCGTCGATTGCTACCGGGGGAAAATCAAAAAAATAGACCCGACGAACTATATCCTTTCAGTAACATTCTTCCCGAAACTGCTCCAGGGGCCCATCACCACTTATAATGAAATGGCGCCTCAGTTCAGCGATCCGGGAACCGGAAAGATCAATTATGAAAACATAGCCCGCGGCCTGCTGCTCCTCGCCATCGGGCTTATCAAGAAGATGGTCATTGCGGACAACCTCGCCGTCTGGGCCAATATCGGCTTTGACAGGGCGTCGGTCCTGAATTTTTTCGAGGCATGGTTCGCGGCGCTCGCCTTCATATTCCAGGTATACTTCGATTTCAGCGGGTACAGCGACATCGCGATCGGCATAGCGCTGATGTTCAATATCAGGCTGCCGCTGAACTTCGACTCGCCCTACAAAGCGACGGACATACAGGACCTCTGGCGACGCTGGCACATTACCTTTCAGCGCTTCATGCGTGACTACGTATACATCTCCCTCGGCGGAAGCCGGCTGGGCGAAGCGCGGCTGTATTTCAACCTGATTATAACCTTCATCATCGGCGGATTCTGGCACGGCGCCGGCTGGGGGTTCATATTCTGGGGCGCGCTCAACGGCGTTGGCCTTATCGCGCACCGCATCTGGAGAAAAACAGGAATCGTGATGAACGACCATCTTGCGCGGGGCTTAACCTTCCTCTTTTTCGTATTTACCGGCGTCTTTTTCAGGGCCGCGACCCTGAAGGACGCGCTCAAAATACACCGCGGCATGTTTGGCCTCGAAGGCTTTACCCTGCCGGAAACGCTGAAATCGATCCCGTTCTTGAATCCGGTTACAGGAAACTGGCTGGCCCACCTCGGCCCGGATACCTATTATTTCATCTATCTCATACTGGCATCGATCGGGATAATCTTTTTTGCAAAGAATTCGATGGAAATCACGGAAAGGATGAGGCCCTCGGTCCGATGGGCGCTTTTCGCCGGGCTGCTGCTCGGCGTCGCGGCGCTGCACCTGACGCAGGTATCGGAATTTATTTACGCGAACTTTTAAGCCATGAAAGAAATGAACTATAAAAAATGGATCATCATAACCCTGCTTATCTCGCTGGTGCTGCCCGGCATCGTCGCCGGAATAAATTTTTTCATGGACCCCCTCTGGTGCTTTTCCCATTCCCACCGCTTCAACCAGGTGCAGGACGACTTCAACGAGCGCCAGCAGAAAACCAATTTTGTCACGTTCCAGGATTTCAATTACCAGGGGGTCATCATCGGCGCCAGCACCAGCACGAACATCGACCAGCGCTCATTCAATGGCATCTCGGTGTATAATTACGCAATAAGCGCGCTCACCCCAGCGGAATACCTCCCTTACATCATGTATGCGAAAAAGAGGAACGGGCGCGATTTCGAATACGTCTTCCTCGGGCTGGATTTCCTTCTGGCCGCGCAATTCAGGAATTTGACGTTTGATCCTGAAAAGCTGTTTGCTGAAACAGACAACTGGCTCTACCGGGTCAAGACCCTCGTCAGCATCGACACCCTTAAATTCTCCAGAAAGAACTTCATGAATGCTCTCGGTGTCCGCCACATCTATTATGACCGGAATAATGTCAAATACACGACCCCCCTTCCCCCTGAAAGGATAGCCCTGCACATGAAGTACCTGATGGCCCATTTTGAAAAATCGGGCAGCGCCTATTCGTTTAACAATTACGTCTACAACCCGGAATATCGCGCCATATTGAAAAAGATGCGGGACGAAAATCCCCGAAGCAGGTTCGTAGCGTTCACCACGCCGGTGATCCTGCCCATGCTGGCGTCAATGGTCAAACACGGCCTGCTCGATGAATACCTGCGGTGGATCAGGGACATTGTCGAGGTATTCGGCGAGTGCTATCATTTTATGTATCCGAATGAAATCACCACGCATTACCTTAACAACTTTCACGATCCCAATCATTATAATAAAGCGGTATGCGATATGATTGTGGACGCCATCTACAACCACAAGATCACCGGCGACACCGCCTTCGGCATGTATATAAACAGGTCCAACCTTGAACGAAAGCTCGCGCAGCTGGAGCGCATGATGAAACAGGCGGCGCACTGACCGCTGCCGACCCACTTCCCGTGTGATCGAGAAAAGGGCCGGTCAATCGGCTCGTTCTGAAAGGATCCGGGCCACTTCCCTCGATACATCCTCCATGGTGTACGGCTTCTGGAGGAATCCCATGGCGCCCAGATTCAGCACCTCATCTATACGCGCGTCGTTCCTGAAGCCTGATGTGAGCAGCACCTTCACGCCAGGATCAATCGCCTTCAGCTCAATAAACGTCTCTTTACCCGAGCGTTTAGGCATGACCATATCGAGTATGATCGCGTCAATCTCCGGCCGCCGCTCCCTGAACATCTCGACGCCCCGCAGCCCGTTCTCGGCGAGGATGACCGTATACCCGAGCAGGCGCAGAATCTTCTCACAGGTTTTCCTGACCGTCGGGTCATCCTCGATGACCAGGATGGTACCTTCTCCCCCCACGTGCTCCGCGGTCCCGGCATCCCCGGCGTCACGTTCTTTCACCCAATCCGCGGCCGGGATATAGACCGTAAATGTTGTCCCCTCGCCGGGAAGGGAATAGACATCGATAACTCCGTTATGCTGTTTGATAATATTGTACACCATGGCCAGGCCAAGGCCCGTCCCGCCGAGGCTCTCCTTGGTCGTGAAAAAGGGGTCGAATACCCGCTCGCGCGTGCCGGGATCCATACCGACGCCGGTGTCGCTCACGCGGAGGCACAGGTATTCCTGCGCCGTCGCATCAGGATATTTCGCGGTAAAATCAGGATCGGTTTTCATCCGGAAGAGGCTCACCGCCAGTGTCCCCGCATGCTCCGCGCCCTGGCCCCGCATGATGGTCATCGCGTCATGGGAATTGATGCACAGGTTCAGGAGCACCTGCTCCAGCTGTGTGGCGTCGCCCAAAACTATATTCGGCTCCGCCGCATTGTAGCGAAAATCCAGCTCGATCTTTTTATCAAAAGTGTTTTCGCATATCCCTTGAACGTGCTCCAGGATGCCGTTGAGATCGGTAATGCCCATGGTGATCCGTTTTCTCTTCGAAATGGCGAGAATCTGCTCGACCATCTTCATGGCCCGTTCCGCCGATATCTTCAGCACTTCAACGTCCCCGCTCAGATCGTCCCGGTCGATCTGAATCGTTTGTTTCATCTTGTACTCTATAAGCGATATTGAGCCAATAATGCCGCCCAGGATATTGTTGAAATCGTGAGCGATGCCGCCCGCAAGACTACCGATAATTTCCATCTTCTGTGACTGGATCAGTCGCTGTTCGAGACGCTGTTTTTCGGTGACGTCCCGTATGATGCCGCGAACGCCAACAATCCCATGGTCGGCAGTGATCACGACCGCCTTGTTTTCCCCGATGATAATGCTCCCGTCCCTGCGCCTCACGGTATGGATAAAGATATTGACCGCGGCTTCATCTTCCTGTCGTTCCAGGAGGCGCTTCATAATCTCATAGTCCTCCGCGTCCATGATTGAGCTCATCGGAAGACCGGCGGCAAGGTCGGCGCGGCTGTACCCTGTCAGGCTGAACCCCGTTTCGTTCAGGTAGGTGATGTTCAGGTCCGTATCCGTTTCATAGATAATGTCCGGGAGGAGAGCGGTGAGCTCGCGATATTTTTTCTCTGACTCCCGTATCTCATCCCCGCGCCCCTTCAGATCCGAAACCATGTGATTGAATTGCTCGGATATATACCCGATCTCATCCAGCGACGCAACCTCGATGCGATGGTCGAGGTTGCCTCTCTGGAGATATTCTATGCCTTCCATGAGGCTGCGGAGCGGCCTGACCAGGCTTATGTTGACCATGACACGCATGAGAAAAAAGAGGACCACGACGATACCCAGCGCGGTATTGAAGCCGATCGAGACGAATTCGTGGATATAACGCCGGTATGAGATATAGGGGAAACCCGTCTGTATCAGGTAGGGCCCGGTGCGGGCATTGCGGAACAGGTAAACATTCCTGCCCAGCAGCTTGAAATGGTATCCGGCCATCTCGGGCTTTTCGGTGCGTTCCACTGAGAACGGGGGCTGATACCCGACGAGATAGGTTGCGCTTCCGTCCCTGGTGTCCTTCAGGGTTATATATTCCACAAAGCGGCCGTACCGCTTCGCATAATAGCTCCGGTCGAGAATCTCCCGTGACACATCAAAACGCACCTGCCTGACCATGCCGTCAAGGTTTTTGTAGTATGCCTGTTTGTAGACCAGAAAGGTGAAGGATGATATTATGCTGATTATAATGACAACCAGGAATAGGATGACAAGGCCCGTCTTGTCGGAATAGTAGAAGCCTATCCTGACATGCTCTACAAAGGTCCAGAAAAAGTATATCATGCAGACACCGGTCACGAAGGTGAGCAACGAATTCGCGATGTTTTCATCGACGTTGAAATAGCGCACCATGACAAAAGAGAGCGGGAGCGAACCGAGCCCGATAAGCAGGCATAAAAATATTCTGGCCAGGTATTTTCTTGAATCCCCCCGGAAGAGCAGCATCTTGGCGATCAGGTTTTTGGCCACAATGCCCGTCATGATGAAAAGGACCAGGACGATATGCCGCCTGACCGGCACCGCGTCGATCCGGTAGACGTCGAGCACGGGGTTGAAGGTGAGCTCAAGCGGACGCTGGAAATCAACGAACAGGGCGCGGAATAATAGGCCACAGGCGACCGCCAGACCAACGACCAGCACAACGGTCCGCTCGCGCGGGAACATCGGCTCAATGATATAATATGAGAACATTGCCAGGCCAAGATAGGCAAATGCCGTGTACCCTGAATTATGGAAATAAAAGAACGGATAGGCGGACACGGGATCAAAAAGCATGTTATTGAAAAGAAAGCAGACCTGCCATATGAAAAGCATTGAAACGAAAATAAGAAACGATATGACTTCGGGGGTCTTGTCGGCCCTGATCGCGAAGTAGGCGAATATTATAAGCAGAAGTATCGCCAGCAGCAGGTTGTTAATGGATATTATGTTATACAGCCACACATGTCCCACCAGATTCAGTCAGTAAATTCCGTATTCGCACTGAACAGCCGTCCACTCTATTAGTTAAGGCGCCATTTGTCCCGGAGCGGTTATTTCTCCAGAGCCTTCGCCGCCACCCGTACGGTTCCCACACTGATGTCCGCACCGTGATTGTCTTCCGAACAGATCAGCCGGTATGCCAGGGTCCATCCGACTTCTGCGAACGCGGTCCGGTAATCACTGCAATCAAAGTCTCCCTCGAACATAACGCAATATTCGGCCGGCTTTCCCGCGACAACGTCCCGTGCCTCGCCGTAGTCCCTTCCGATGCCGATGTCCACCCAGCCGGAGCCCGGCATGTATACCTGGTTCCAGGTGGCGAGCGGCTCCCGCACTCCCTCTTCAGTGCTCGCGTCTATTATCAGGCCGCCGGCGGCGCGCGCCGGAATGCCCATGAAGCGTGATAACGCCGCAAATCCGAGCGTCTGCCCGTACGCGTCCCCCCTGCCCCTGAAAAGGTAATCGCTCGCCTTCATCCACCGATCGCAGTAGGCGGTAAAGCGTATCGTCTCATTAACGTAATCCCGGATCGCCAGGACGCGCGACAGACACGAGCCGTTCCTGTCGATACGCGTGGAATGAGACTTTATAATAAAGTGCGAGATATCGAAAGCGCTCGTCTCTCCCAGGAATGCCGACTCCGGCGTCAGGTCGTCCGTGTTGAAATCGGCACCCTGATCGAGGGTGCAGGCCGCCGCGGCAGTAATAACGTCAAATGTCAGAATGGCCCGAACGCTTCCGGTTACACGTTCAAACCTGACCCTCGCCCAGCGATTTCCAAAGCGATCATCGGTGATCTCAGCCGGTTTCGGATCGAGTGAGACCCGCCTGACATTCTGGAACCTGCGGTGAATCGGATACGGCACCCAGAGGTCCACGCTGTAGGGGATCGAATAGCTGCCGGTGACCGGAATGGTCATGGTGATCGACCTTACGGTCGGGGCCGCCAGCACGAGGCTCCTGTCCATGAGCAGCGCAACGGGAAATACTGTCGCGCCGTTTTTCCCCTTTATCATGCAGTAGAGATCCTTTCCGTCTCCGGTCAGGGCGTCCGGAACCGCGTCCACGAAGCGCATCTTTTTTTTTAATTCGCCGGAATTGTCGAAGGCAAGCAGCCAGTGGTCTGAATAGGCGTCAAACTCGTTCAGGTAGGCGAGCACGAACCCCTGGTGTGAAGCGACGCCGCCGATCGTGCCCCGGTACGATCCGATCTCTTTCAGGCCGCGGGTCTTGGGATCGAAGATAAATAATCCTGATCCGTTCTCGCGTCTGACGGCGAAGGACAGGACGCCGCCCGAGACGGACAGCCCCCTGAATGATCCCTCCGGCAATGACGAAACGCCGATAGCGCCGGCTGATTTCCCCGCCATCGTAAGCTTGCGGATAAAATATCGGTCCGATCTGCTCAGTATCCATATAAATCGATCGTCGCAGGCAATGGCTTCCGCGCCGAGACGCCCTATCCCCCATATCGCCTCTATCCTGCCGCTCTGCTTCCTGATGGTGAATATCGCATCTGAGACCAGGTTGAAATTTTTCACCAGCACATAGAGTTTTTCCCCGCGGACCGCGACATCGGCAATGTCACCTTTGACCGGAGCGATCCTGGTTGAAATGATATTATTATTGAAGATACCGGCAATACCATTCCCCCCGCAGTCACCCCATTCAAGGGCCGGATCCGGAAGCCGGGGGGCCTCCTTCTTTCTGTTTATACGATGTGGTTTTACGTTCCGATGACGCGACACACCTTTTTTTCCGGCTGCCGAATTGATGCCATGATCAGCCATCAGGGTGACACCAACCAGCAGGATTATTATTGCACGAAACTTTGACATTTTGACAATCATTTCTTAATGATCAGACTTGTTGCGAAACCACGACTCACACTCGCCGTAAAAGCCACGGCAGGTTTTACAGGGGATGCTCCCGGGGGATTATATCCCTTTTAAAACTTGATATTATAACAAAATCAATTCTTTACATATAACTATTAATAATCCTGATACGTCAACACAATATGGATTCCGCGATGAAGAGAACCGATCCATATCACGACCGGCCCCGGCGGGATTTCCCCGACAAGTGCTTTACAGAATAACGGCTTCCCCACATACTGGCGGTCAGCAATACCACCGGAGGAGTAAGCGATGAAGCATCTGCGCGCGATCTTATTTTCGCTGACCGTGGCGGCCCTGCTGCTGCATTCGGCACAGGCAGGAGAAGCGGGAAAACGCCTGAAAATTCACTTTTTCACAAGCCCGCTCTGCCCGCACTGCAAGCACGCGGAAAAAGACCTTCCGTTCATACTGCAACGCTATCCCCAGATCACTCTTGCAAACTACGAGGTGCTGAACGCCCGAGGTCGGGTCGATGCCGCCAATCTCCGCAACAGGGGCATCATGATTGCACTTCTTCGCAATATAAACGCACGCCTGGAAGGCCGGCCTTTCATTTACGAATCCGGCAGGCCGCACGCCTTTGCCCTGGTCAATGGCACCCCTTACTATCTGGTTAAAATATCTGCCGCCACGACGGTAAAGAAGGACATCCCCATACCGCTCTTTATCATGGGCGACAGGGCATACATTGGATACCGAAGACAGGATATCGAGCGGGCCATAGCCCGCTACAGCGGCAACTCGAGATAACTGATCACCCGGCATCCGATCCGATGACCTTCCACGCGATTACGGCCGCGGGAATGAGAATCACGGAGACAGCGGCAAGCGCCCCCTGTATTCCCAGCACAGGCAGGAAAAGCATCACCGTGAGCAGAGAGCCAGTTATTGAGCCAAAATGGTCCATGGCGTCAAGCACGGACGCGGATTCCTGGTAGCGATCGCGCCCGATCGCGGCAAACAGCGAGGGAAAAAGCGCGCCGCACAGAAACGAAAAAACCGCGAGCAGGGGCCAGAACAGGAATCCGGTCCCGGGCAGAGTCAGGACGAGCATGCTGGCAACGGACACCGCCGCACCCCCCACAATCAGAGCCGGCCGCGGCGTCCTGCCGCGCGACGAGAAGAAGCTCCCCGCGGTGAGCCCCAGCATGAAAATCGCATTGATGAGCGATATCCGGTGGTATACGATACCGTGGGCGTTCTGATACAGGATGATCATTATCATCATCGCCGACATGCTCGCCATGCCGGTGGCGCAGATGACCGCGCCCGCGGCCATACGCCGCCCCCCGTACCTCCGTCCGATATCGCCGATAGCCGCTGCCGCGGCAAGGAGAACGAGCACGGGCAGGACCAGAAAGCCGCGGATTATATCATAGAGCACTGACCGCTCGCGGAACGCCGACAGCACTATGTTTTTCCAGTACGCGCCCGGCCTCATGTCCCGGTTTTCGTCCCCGCCGGCGCGGGCCATGGCCTCCTTGAAATACCCGATCTGGGTCTTTTCAAAAAAGCATCTCAGCTCCCGGGGAGAAAAATTCCTTACTATCTCCTGATCGAATGGAAGAGGGTGGGCATCGATCGCATTGTAGCGCGCGATAAGCTCTTCGCCGCTGGCGGGGAGAACGCCTTCTTCCGCGGCCCCGATCAGGTACATGGTTTCGCCGGACGTGACCAGGCGGAAGCTGAACTCGCCCGCGAAGGCCCGGTAGACCGAAGCGATGAAGTCCCTCAGCTCGGGCGACAGGTAGTTGCTGAAGCCGTGGAGCGATGTTATGAAGACGCCCCTGCGGTCCAGGCGCTTTTTGCACAGGGCGTAAAACTCTCTCGTATAAAAACGGTTCAGCATGATGTTTTCAGGCGCCGGCGGCATGCTGATGATCATGTCAAAACGCCCGGCGGTTCTTGTGAGAAAATGCCGCGGGTCTTCCCGTTGCAGCGAAAGCTTCGAGGTGTCCGCCCCGGGATAAAACCTTTTCATCCACGGGGAGATCTCCTCCCAGAGGCCCGGGTCCTGTTCGATATAGGTCAGGCGCTCTATATCTGCGCGCAGCATATTGTTGAGCAGCGCCCCGGGGCCCGATCCTATGAGGAGAAGGGTCTTTCTGTTCCCGCGCAGCGCATTTATCAGGTGTACGATACCGCGTGATTCGTAACGGTCCGGCAGGGTGTGGACAAGAACGCCGTTGCCGTACACGCTCACGGTGTCGCCGGCCGATTCCACTGCAACGGCCTGGTACCTGGTACGCCGATAGCTCTCAAGCGTTCCCGCGTGCGTGCGGTCCCAGACCGCGGAAAACACCCGGGTTTCGATCCGGCCGGAAAAAAAAACGCAGGTCAGGGGAACGAGAACGAGAGGAAGCAGCCTCCTGTCGGTCAGGCACCCGATGATGACCAGTGCCCCGCAGAGAAGCCCCGAGGCCAACTCGAGCGGGTTCGCCGCCTCAACGAGAAGAAAGGAAAAGGCGATCCCGCCCGCGAACGAGCCGAGCGACTCGAGATAGTAGACGAAACCCGCTGACCGACGTCCCATCTCCATCGAAGCAAGCGCCACCAGCGGGGGGAAAAAAAAACCGACGAAAAAGCCCGCGGGAGCCGCGCATACCAGCGCGATGACCGCTTCGGCTGAAAATGAATAAAACGTACCTGCCACCCGCGGGACGATCGCCTGCAGCGCGTGCGCTCCGTACACCGCCGCAGCCATCAGGCAGGGCAGCAGCGCCATGGATACGAGCGCGCGGCGCTTGAGCGACCCGATTCCGCCTGCCGGGTTGAGGCGGGCGCCCAGGAAAATCCCGAAGAACCAGGAAGAAAAGATGATGCCGATGATAAGCTCGTTGCCCCGGCAGACCGTCAGGAGCTCACGGATGAGCACCACCTGGACGATGGCGGCTTCAAGCCCGGTGAAGAAGGCGATTGCCGCGATTCCGGCGCGGCCCGGGTTTTTCACACCCACACCCCCGGTATCCTCGCGCCGCAGAAGGGGCACGCCCCGCCCCTGACATGATTCCTTACATTGAAATAACCGCTCCGCTCTATGATCATCCTGTTGCAGTTGTGACAAAAGGTGTTCTCCCACCGATGGCCGCTCACGTTCCCGATATAGGGGTAGCGAATCCCCTCCTCTTTCGCGATCGTCCGGCACCGCTCCAGAGTCGATACGGGCGTGGGCGGCAGGTTTCGAATCCGGTACATCGCGTGAAACCTCGTGAAGTGCATGGGCACGTCCGCCGACAGGTTCTTCCGGACCCAGGCGGCCATCTTCCGTATCTCCGCCGGATCGTCATTGAGGGTGGGGATCACCAGGACCACGATCTCAAGCCATGTGCCGGTCGCGTGCACCGCGACCAGGTTCTCGAGGACCGGCTTGAGCCTGCCGCCGCAGATCGACGAATAGAACCGGTTGGTGAAGGCCTTGAGGTCGATCTTGACGCCATCCAGGCTCTTCGCAAGCGTCCGCCCCGCCAGCGGCATGATGTAGCCGTTCGAGATGATGATCGGCCTGATTCCATGCCGGCGCGCCGACGCCGCCGCGTCGAGGATGTACTCGTACTGCACGGTCGGCTCGTTGTAGGTAAAAGCGATCACTTTCGATCCCGCAGAACGGGCGCGCCTCGACAGATCATCCGGGGTGATTCTGGTCGCGTCAAGGTCCTCCGGAGCGGCCTGAGACAGCTGCCAGTTCTGGCAGAACTGGCAGGAAAGGTTGCATCCGGCCGTCGCGATAGAATACGCGGTCTCGCCGGGCAGAAAGTGGAACATAGGCTTTTTCTCCACCGGGTCCACGTGCGCCGCCGCGATCCGCGAGTAGACCAGGGTGTGGAGCTCCCCCTTGATATTCTGCCGCACCCTGCAGACGCCCCGGTCCCCGTTTCCGAGTCGACACCCGTTGGGACAGAGCTGGCACAGGACATCGCCGCCTTCAAGCCTCTTCCACATTTTCGCCGGCCTGGTGTAGTAGTTTTTCCCCGACTGGCAGTAGGTATCCGAGCAGCCCATAAGCCCGAGCTCGCCCAGCGCAAACAGGCACAGCCCCTGCCCGGTTTTCCGGAGAAACTCCCTTCTCTGCATCGATCTGATTTCTCTGTCCGTCACTTCGCCTCCTCTCCGAACACAATCGCCTGGAACCTGGATACCGTGGTTATCCCGTCTTTCCACGCGCCCGCGGGAAGGCCTGCCTTGAGGCACGTCTCGTCCAGGAAACGCTCGGGTCCCCACCCCTGCTCCACCGCCACTTGGGGAAGCAGGAGACCGCGGTACCGGCCCCGCTCGACGATTAAACCGTCCCTGCCCGTCTGTATCTCCTTTACGGAGCGCACCGGCACGGGCGCGGTGAGCACGGAGATTTCAATGGCGATCTCCTTCAGTTCGTCCCTGCCGAGCGGCCCGAAGCGCGGGTCCCTGAAGGCCGCGTTGTAGGAGGCGTCCAGCACACCCTGTATCAGGGGCATGGTGCCCACGATATAGCCGATGCAGCCCCGGAGCGCGCCCTTTTTTTTCAGCGTCACAAAGACGCCCCTCTTCTCAAGGCAGGTCTTCGGCACGTCCGTGGGAAAAAACCTGATCCCCCTTTTCTTTTCGAGCCATGATCGTATATTGTCCCTGGCCGCCCTGAGCAGAAAGAGCCTGTCTTGTTCCGCAAGCGCGAACGTATCCGGGGCGGCCGCTCCCGCGGAGCCGGCCAGCCTGCCGTAAAAAATAATGGACGCGTAACTGACCGAGTTTTCGTAATCGCCCGTGATAGCGCCCGACGTGTCATACGCGATTATTTCAGCCCCGGGGCCTTCTATGGGAAGGGCCATCGCGATCTTGATCGGGTTCCTGCCGCAGATGGTGATGCCGGTACGCTCCACGTATGAGGAAAAACCGGCGATGTCCCTTTTCAGAATAAATTCAATTGCGTCCCTGTCGACCTTTTTTAATTTTTGCGCGGTACCCGACGCAGTTTCATTTTTAAACGGCATGTATCCAAACCGGGGCCCGTAATGGGTGAAATCGCTGCTTATGATAAAAAGCGGATGTTTCCCCGCGACGGCGGCTGCAATGGCTCCGGCAGCGCGCGCCGCCTCTCTGTCATCAAGCTCACCCACGAGCACGGGAAGAACGCTGATATCACGCTCGATCGCGCTGCCGAAAATCCTCTGGAGGAAGGGAAGATGGATCTCGATGGAATGCTCCCGCTCGTACATGGAAGGATTATGTCTGAAAAGCGCATTCTTTCCGAGACGCTCCGCCACGCCCCTTTCGAGCCGCACCCTGCCCAGCGGCGTTTCATAATAATCCGCGTCAATCAGCGCGCACCCGGAAAACGCGCTGTAATGAGAAGGGCCGAGAATGACGACAAGGTCCGTGGTGACCGCGGGCTTCCCCACGGTTCCGAGCGCCCGATAGCCTGCCGCTGCAATGCCCCCGGAATACGCATACCCCGCATGCGGAAGAACCAGTATCAGGGGATCACGCCGCTGGAACACGGCGGCCGGCCTGGCCAGCAGCCGGTCGATGGACCGGGAAAGCTCAGTCCGGTCAGCTGAATACCATTGCCCCGCGAGGTTGGATCTCTTGATCGTTGCAGAGGATTCACGGGATCCGCAGGAACCGCAAAGAGCAAGCAGCATGATCATGAAAATGGCCCGTTTCATTGTTCCCCCTGTTTTATTCAGGATAAGTGTTCATATTAAATTATTCTGTGTCTGCTCATTAACAAAATATATGGATAAAAACAAGAAATTAATCATTTTTTGCATGGCCATATAAACAAAAACAGATTGACAACAAAATTTTTAAGCCCGGTTGGGCTTTTTTATTTGACTAACATATCTTAATATTGTAATTTTGTAACAATATAATAACAATAATTAAAATACTATATCCTGTTTTGTGAATAAGCAGCCGAAAAATAATAATATAGTTAATTCGCATATCAGATAATCCATCCAACAGGAGTTATTGTTGCATGAACCACAAACGCCTCCATCTGCTGATGCTCTGCATAATCACGATCTTCTTCTGCCAGATCAATCTCCATGCCGCGACAATCGTTCTCAGGTCGGGAGCCGCGGTGAAGGGCAAGCTAATAGACCGGAATGACGATGAGATAACATTACAGGATCAGGAAACCAGGCAGCTCCGCAAGATTAAAACGATTTTCATCAAAGACATTGTTCTCGATCCGGGAGAAGAAAAGATCGGCGTGAAAAAAAAGGAGAGGGATACGGCAAGGGATGTCAAGCCCCGGGGCGGCGATGCGAAGCCATCCGATCTCCTGACAGCACTCGACCCGACGCTCGGAATCCTTCCCGGGGTCGCCGTGCCGTTCGGCGATGTAAGCAAGGCGGTCAACATCGGCTATGGGGGCACCCTGTTCTGCGATCTCGCCTTACCGGTGAATATTGACATCCTGAAAATCAGGCCCGGCCTCTCTGCCGGTTTCCTCTACCACACCACAAAGGGAGGCAGCTCTTTCTCGTTCAGCAAGAAGTCCGCCTATGTCATGATGGTCCCGATCACCGCATATTTCAAGTTCCAGTTCATCGCACCCTACGGTCTGAAACCCTACATCAGGGTCGGCGGCGGCATCACGCCGGTTCTCGCACAGGGCGACTCTTCATTCGACCCGACGGTCGCTCCCGGCATCGGACTCGGTTACGTGAATGAGAAGATCCCGTACCTGGAGTTCTACATTGAGGCGGGCGTTCTCATGGCCTTCGAAAAAGTAAGGGGCGACTTCATCACCGCGTCGCTGGGACTCTCCTATCGCTTCGGCGCGCCGCCTCCGGGATCAGCGAAAAAGTAGGGCGCCAGCGGAACCAGAAAGGCCATGAAATTCATGGCCTTTTTTATTATTGACCGTATCCGTAAAATGCAGTATATTTCCCATGCCGGCAGGTGAATGAAATTATTTCTTGACGACAATCGATCTAAAGACGATTATATCATCCATCACAGGCCGGGGAGGAGTATCGATGTCTCTGTTCCAGACGCAGAAAGAAAAAATGGAGATAAAGCTTTCAGCCGAGCTCTCCTTTAAAATCATGCAGATAGGCCAGCTCATCCTTGAACTGAAGACCGATTATATCCAGTATTTCGACAATGACACCCGGCTCAAGCTCCTCCAGGTAAACGAAATTATCGAGGAGCTGGCGCAGCAGATGACCGGGAGCACGGCGGAGCGCATGTACCTGTGGCGCGTAGAGAAGGAAGAGAAGAAGCGGATCGAGCAACAGGAACAGGAGCTGGCCATGGAAGAGGAATCCTCGCGCAAAAAAGAACAGGCCCCGGACGACGGGCAACAGTAGCAGGCCGGTCATCCCGCACTGACGGAGGAGCCTTCACACCTCGGTCCTGCCGCCAGGCCCTTCAGGCATGGAGGGCGGAATAACGGCATACGGCTCCTCGATCACCCTCATGCCTTTCCAGCGGCCGCCCGAAAACCTCGCAGCGAACACGATTCCCGTCACCGCGACGTAAAACGTCAGCACCGACCAACCCGCGTAAATACCCATATCGAAATAATAGAGCAGCACCGCGGTCGGGATCACCAGGCAGAACAGCGAGAGAATGATAATCACATACATGACGAAACGGGTGTCGCCCGCACCTTTTATCGCGGAAGCAAAAATGATGTTCATCGAATCGAACACACAGTAGAAGGCAACAAAGCGAAGCAGCACCCTGACCAGGTCCGCGGTCGGCCTGAACCGCTCCTGGTCGGCCCCGGCGCCGTACAGCGATATGAATATATCGGGAGCGAACAGATACACGAGCGCGATAGCGCCCATGTAGGCGACCGCCAGGTGCAGTCCCGAATACACGCTGTACTCCGCCCGGTCCGGGTCGTTCATGCCGAGGTACTGTCCCACCAGCACGGAGACGGTGATCCCGAGACCGATCATCGGCATGAAGGCGATGGTGTTGACATTAAAGGCGATATTCGTCGCGGCGAGGCTGTCCGTTCCGAGCCGGCCGAGGATCAGAATGAACACGGTGATGCCCAGCATGTCAAGAAAGAACTGCACCCCGTTCGGCAGGCCGAAGCGGATCAGCCGCCGGAACAGGCGCGGTTCGAACCGCCATCCCCTGATGGTATTGAACAACGCGTCATACGACGGCCGGAAGAGCACCGCCGCATACACGGCAAGGGAGACGCAGGAGGCGAAGACCGTCGCGACCCCCGCTCCCTCGATGCCCAGTCGCGGGAATCCGAAGTTCCCGAAAATCAGCAGGTAGTCCATGACCAGGTTCACCGCGGTGGCGGAAAAATTCGAGACAAGGATTATCCAGGTCCTGCCGGTGCCAGAGAAAAAACCGGACATGGCGGACGACGCGACCAGGGGCATGGCTCCGAGGCAGAGTATGGTGAAATAGGCCGCTTCGTACTCCTGCACCTGCTGTGCGTGTCCCACGAAAGCGAATATCGCATCCGAAAAAGGGATAAAGAGCATGATGATGGCGCCGGATATCGCTGAAATATAGAGAGACTGCCAGAGCACCGGCCCCACCATCCTGTTCTGCTCGGAGCCGTAATATTGCGCGATAAAGGTGCTCACATAGGAAACCGTTCCCATGAACAGGCTCACCAGCGTGAAATTAAGGCTTCCCGCCGGCATTGACGCCGCCATCGCTTCCTTCGAGAACCAGTTGAGGAACATGCGGTCGATAAAATGCTGCAGCGCCCACGAACCCGTGGTGAAAACAAGGGGCACGGCGATTATCAATACGTCCCGATAGCCGCCCTCGGAATAAAACCTGCCGGCGAAGTGCCGGCGTAAAATGGAAAATGGTCTCATGGTACACTGTTCCACTGATGATCGCCGCCCGGCGCCGGGAGTGCGCCTGCGCGCGTCCGGCCCGGAGGGTGAGGATTTATAACGCGGGCCGGCTCACTACTCCGGCGCTCCCTCGGCCCTTTCCAGCAGTTTTTTACGCTCCTCCAGGTCCCGCGCCAGCCGCTCGCTCATGCACTCGTGCGCAACCTGATACGCGAACGCATTCATGCGGACAAAGACCCCGTCCAGCAGGGAATCCTCCATGACCCGCTTTCCCGCAAGCTCCCGGGTCAACGGCGAGCCGTTTTTAACTTCAAGAATGACGCAATCGTAAAACGGGATCGGCCGCCCCCGTTCGCCCGCCTCATCGAGCCCGCGCGCCTTGAGCGACTCCCGCGCCTGGTCCGCGCCTGCCCCCGGCGACCTGGCCGCGGCCCAGCGCCGGTGCTGTTCGTACACGCCCTGCAGCTCCCTGCCGAAGAGATAGAAGCAGTCTCCGATGGAGCGGATCAGTCGGTCCACCAGCGTCCCGGACCCCGCCTGTCCCTTCATCGCCCTTCTGACCTCGTCCCTGCCGATAGCCATGGTGGGATTGCCGGTCCTGAAGGAGTGCATTTCGTTGAGTATCCGGTTAAAAAGATCGAGATGCCCCTCAAAATAACTCAGGGAAAACATGGCGCCTTCCAGCTCCTGGCGTCCCATATCGCGGAAAAGGACCGCCGAGCCGTCCAGCAGGGGAAGATACATGTTTCTGAAGCTCTGCAGAAGGGCATCGAGGAAATTCATGAAATTCTCGTTGTACATCACCTTCGGGTCGTAATGCTTCTTGTCGATATAGCGCCACTGGTCTTCCACTCCCTTGACGAGAATGTTGCGTCCCTCATCGGCAAGTCTGAGGAGAGCCATCATCGTCTCGTACGGTTCGAGCTCCTTCCTGATGGCTTCCCGCGTCTTCTTCATGAGCGACTCCCTGTCCTTGCCCACCTTGACAAGGAAATCCTCGCTGTAGTCCCATTCCGCCGTTTTCACGAACGGCTCTTTAATTCCGTAATAGGC
Organism: Spirochaetota bacterium; assembly: GCA_016928865.1. Classification (GTDB taxonomy): domain Bacteria; phylum Spirochaetota; class UBA4802; order UBA4802; family UBA5550; genus RBG-16-49-21. Next base: position 44,556 of record JAFGJX010000086.1, on the reverse strand, counting down.
GACAATCGCGTCCTGGTCGACTCGACGCTGGAACACCAGCGCCTGCTGGATCATTACCAGCAGCTCTCCGAGTCCGTTAATGCCGAACCGCTCCTTCATTCGCCTCGACAGCAGGCACTCCTGGCCGGTGGAAAGGGGAATAAACGAACGAAGGAGCATCATGAACTCATAAACCAGCTTTTCTTTGTCGAGGTTGCGCTTCTCCTTTTCCTTCCGGTACGATACCGGCTCCCCGTCAATCAGTTCCTCCTTGAGAAAATCATCAAGAGAGCGGAGCCGCCGCTCCGCTTCGGCAATTATTTTTTCCCGCATATCCGCGTTGAGCTGTATAAACGAAAAATACCAGGCCACCCAGCCGCGCAATTCCCTCTCGAACTGCGGCCGCTCCATCCACTTGATGACCTCGTACTTCATCTGCAGCAGCGGAACCTCTGCCATCCATCTCCTCACGCATCGTAGATAATTGAAAATGATGGGGTCGTCCGCTGCCGGGTCCTCAAGTATCTTCATCATGATTACGACAAGGCGGCCAGCGAGCATGCTCTGTATCCCGGCCAGGTACCGCATGACCTTAATCATATGCTTTGAGGGGACCAGCCGCTTCCTGATTCCAATGCCTATCCGGTTGTTTCGATGAACGAGATGCCGCCTGCGGAACAGCCCCGGGCCCCGGAACTCACGGTAGAGGTCATCGATGTAATAGGATGTCTCCGTCGGGGCGAAGATATCGGACGATTGCTTGCGGGGCTCGGCGGCCCGCGGGGATACCTTCCTCTTTTTTGCCGGCTCAGGCCTGACGCCCTCGGGTTCGCTCAAGACCACCTTTTTATCGGGACAGGTCTGTACGAGCTCGATTATGGCGCGAAATTTTTCATACGGCTTGAGCTGCCGGTTATTCATGAGGGTGCGGACCAGCTCCTGCTTGTGCGGCGGGATCTCCTTGTCCATGAGCATGGCACGGGCGCGGCGCTCGATCTTTTTAATATCTTCCTGGCTGCTCATGTCCTGGCCTGACCGAATTGGGGAATACACACACCGGCGGGACCGGCCGGGGGCACCAGTATGCGCCGTTCATCATGATCGTCAAGAAAAAAGCGTCACTTGCCCGGAAGGCGCGGAATCACGACGATCTCCACGCGGCGGTTAAGCGCGCGGTTCGCCGGCGTATCGTTCGGAACGACCGGATTGTATTCCCCGTAGCCGGCCGCGCTGAACCGGGAGGTGTTCAGCTTCTTTTCGCGCAGAATATAGTTGAGGACCGACAGGGCCCGCTCTGTGGAAAGCTGCCAGTTGTCCCTGAATCTGCTGGTGGAGATGGGGACATTGTCCGTGTGGCCCTCGATGATTATCCTGTTTCCCGGATAGTTATTCAGTATCTCGGTAATCTTCCCGAGCGCCGGCATGACGTCCTTCTTGAGCTCCGCCTTTCCTGAATCGAAGCTGATCTTCTCCCCGATATCGATGATCAGGCGGTCGTGAAAGCGCTTGAGCGTAATGTCGCCTTTCTGTATCTCTTCGGCCAGCTGCTTTTCAAGCTCCTTCGCCTGGTCCTCCATGCGGGCGAGCTCGTCCTTCTGTTTCTGGGTCAGCTTTTCCAGGTTCGAAAGCTCGATATTAAGATTATTGATCTCCTTCTTGAGGTCGGAGATCTTCTTCTCGTACTGGTCCCGAACCTCTCCCAGCTCGGTTATGCATTTCTGGCGCTCGGCTGCAAGCTCGTCGCGGAGCTTCTCCACGTCGTCCTCGCTGCGCCTCTGAAGTTTCCGGTTCTCCTCTATCAGCTGCTTTTCACGATCGCTCCCCTTCTTCTTCATCAGATCGATCATGTCTTCAAGCTCCTTGATTCTGTTCGCGGACAGTTCACGGTCGCTCTTCTGCTCCTTCCGAAGATTCTCAAGCTCTCGCTCGAGGCTGTCGATCTTGTTTTCAAGCCCCGCTATCCTCGCCTCGAGGTTCGCCTTGTCGTTGCCGTACTGCCGCTTTAAAGAATTCAATTCGAGCTGGAGCGCCTCATTTTCATTATACAGCTTCTTGTACTGCGACGGCGTGTAAATAAGCGCCCCGCGGGCCGGCACCGACCCGTTGAAGAGGAAGGCCGCCACCGCTGCCGTAATTATGAGCCTGATGACCATATATCGTTTCATGTCAGTATGTTCCTATTTCACCAGTTTGTCTTCGGTCGCCCGAACCTTGACCGCGGCTTCCTCGCGGTCCTCCTTCTTGTCGACCAGTATCTTCTTCTGCTTCTCCAGGTACACGCGATACTTTTCATCATATTTCTCCGCCGCCTCTGACGAATCTTTCTTATCTTTAGTATCAGTCGTTCCCAGGCGGCTCATCAGATAGTCACGTGCTATCCTGGCCCTTTCATAGCGCAACTCCGCTACCTGGACAGACAGGTCGGCATCGGCGACGTCCTTTTCAGCAATCGCAAGATCGCGAAGCGCTTCGACGTGATCAACCAGCGAGGCCTGGGCCCGTATCTCATTATCCTTCCGGGCGATCAGGTTCGCGGTTTCATCGACCTTCTCGCCGTCGTTTTCCAGCTTATATTGCTTCTGCTTCTCCTCGAGCAGCTTCTTTTCATCTTTCAGTATACCGAGTCTTCCCTTCTCGACTTTCAGTTTTTGCTCGGCGTCATGAAGCTTTTCTTTCATCACGCGGGCCGCGTGGTTTTTTGCTATGACAAAATTTTCCAGTTTCTCCAGGCCCTTTTCCTGCTCGGCAGTTTTTTCTACGAGGTATTCATCGGGCACGGGATCCGGCATGGTGACGCACCCTGCAAGAAATACAAGAAAAGCCGCCAGAATCGACACTGATAATCTCATATAATACTCCGTTTTATTTTTTTCGTTATTTTATTTCTAACCGCGACCTGATCGGGCCGGGGTGATATCTCATGCAAAATCACGCCGCCCGTTCAAAATATATGTGAAGGCACATATAATCGCAAGTTACATGTTTTTCGGAATCCGTCAAGAATAATATGGGCGCGCCGAACACGGGACCGATGCCGTCAATTCTTCTCTCAAAACCTTTGAGATCCACCACCCGCCCGGAAATCTGCGCCGCCTCCCCGGGCTGGTTTTTACGCATTAAGTGGCCGCGTGCATGAACGGCAGCCGGTTTTCGCCCAGGGCATTGATCGCGGCCATGCAGAAGCGTATACTCATGGTCACGGGACCGGGCGGTCAGTGAAAGATCGAGTAGGCTATACGGCTCAACCGCGTGAGAAGGGTATAGGCTGAAAAATCCTTAACCTGGTGGCTCCCCTCTTCCACCTGCTTTATATACTTGTGCATGTTCGCCAGCTCGTTTTTATCGAGCCAGTAGGAGCCGCACGAGGGACAGCGGTCCATGATGATATCTGAATAATCGAGGAAATTGATTTTCAGCATGAGGGTATCGGGACACTCGCGGCAACGGATCATCGGATAGCGATCGTCCTCCGGCAGGGTATTGTAGGAACAGAGCTCAACGTCGCCGCCGCTCTCTTTCAGCAGGTTGTTGAGCTGATGCGGATGCAGCCACATCCCGCCGCACTCCCTGCAGACCAGAATCTCCTCCCCTTCCCTGCTCTCCTTCACCAGGCCTTTCCTGCATCGCGGGCAGATCATAGCGCACCTCCTTGACCGTCACCACCAATATACTCCGGATCATGCCCGGACGTCAAGCGCCATTCCGTCGATTTTTATAATGAAAAAAATCCCTGTAAATCATGAAACAATATTAATGATTTGCATGACATTTTTCGACAATGTAACCGGAAACCCCCGGGTTCCCTATACCGATATCGAAAAGAACCATGCTGGAACCGAAAACAACAATTAAAAGCTTCCTGCTTAAAACCCGGGAGGGGTCCGGTTTGGATAACGCGCGCGCGTTTTTGAAAAAAAATTCCGATAGCGCAAAAAAACCCGGAACAAGGACGATCACATTTGTGATCACGAAGGTAACGAGAAACTTTTTCTTCAAGCTCTTTCTCGCCGGCTTCATTTTTCTTTCGGTTTTTTCAACGGCGGTCTATTATTTTGAAAGCAGGCATGTTTTCTACCGGGACGCGGGCGGCGTGAAGGTCGAGGACGAAGCGTCTTCAAGCAACATACGTTCCCTCAAGGATGCGGTATGGTGGGCCTTCGTCACGTCGACAACGGTCGGTTACGGCGATTACTACCCGAAATCGGCGGCGGGCAGATTGATGGGGATACTGCTCATGTTCTTCGGCGTTTCGCTGGTCGGGGTCGTCACCGGTAATATCGCATCGGCCCTGGTGGAAAAACAGCTCAAGGAGGGACGCGGATTGAAGGAATTAAAGCTCAAAAACCATTTCATACTGTGCGGATGGAAGCGCGACATGGCCGACATCCTCTACCATATCATGGAAAAGAACCCCGAGTTCCTGCCATCCGATTTCGTGCTGATCAACACCGCGGGCGCCGAAGAGATCGAAAACCTGAAATCCGACAGCAGGTTCTCGCATATCAACTACATCCACGGCGACTACATCGACGAGCGGGTTCTGAAGCGCGCCCGGCTGAAAGACGCCTCGCGGGTGATCGTATTCGCCGACCGCCTGGTCCAGGGCTCGGTGCAGGAGGTCGATTCGCGCACCGTCATGGCCATTATCACGATCAAATCCATGTCAAAGACCATATACACCTGCGCCGAGATCATCGACGAGAAGTTCGAGCGCTATCTCCGCTTTTCGAACTGCGACGAGATCATCCTCTCCACGGAATACAACCGCTCCATCATCGCCAACGCATCGGCGGGAAGTGGAATCTCACACGTGATAAGCGCGCTCCTGAACGTGGATGCGGAAGTATCCATCTCGACACAAACCATCCCGGCGCGCTTTGCGGGAAAATCGTTCGGGGAGCTCTTCGATTTTTACATGTCCCGCGACCGGACGATCCTCATCGGGATACTTGAGAACACCGGCAACTTCTACACGCGAAAAACCGAGGCCATCCGGGATGCGCAGAAGACCCCGGACATCTCCAAGCTCGTTGACAGCCTGAAGGACGTGAAGCAGCTCGTCGCCAACATGCCGGTTATAAATCCGAAGCCGGAGTATGTCATCACCCACCACAGCAAGGCCATCATCATCGAGGGCCGCGCCCGCAGGCCAATGAAACAAAAAAGGAACGTTGCCAGCCATGCCGTTGTTTAAAAGAAAGAAAAAACTCTCCGAGCGGACCGACTACGTCCTGGACAAGCTGAAAGAAGTGTCCTTCTTTTCAATGTTCGCCAATGACATTGACATGATAAAAAGGATAGCCGAAATGTGCACGCGCAGGTTTTACCGGAAGGGAAAGCCGATCATCCGGGAGGGAGATTTCGGCGACGAGCTGTTCATCGTCATCAGCGGACAGATAGACATCATCAAAAAGACCCTGCAAAACGAGCAGTACACCGTGACCACCATGAACGCCGGTCTGGGCGCCGTCTACGTAGGGGAGATCGCCCTTATCGACAATGACCGGCGGTCAGCCTCGGTGTACGCGAAAACCGACTGCAGATGCCTGGTCATCAGCCGCGAGGATTTCATCAAGTTCGGCGACGAGAACCCGCAGGCGGGGCTTGCCATCACACGGGCCATCGCCAGCCGTCTCTGCGCAAATTTGAGAAAATCAAACACCGACATCATAACCCTCTTTTCAGCGCTGGTGGAAGAAATATCATCGAACAGATAGGGAAGCGGCCGGAACGCCGCGCCTTACAGCGCATTTCCCGTCATCGCCGCATACGCGGCAAGCACCGATTCGTTCCCGATATCGCCGCCCGCCCCGGGAGAGGAGATCGAATCCCCCACCAGAAAAAGGTTCCGAACACCCGGCACACTGGTCCCGGGTCGATTTTCCTCGGTCTGTGTGGTGTTCACCTGGGCCCCGTCCACCATCTTCAGGCTCGATTCGCGCATCCAGAGAATATGCTGTTCAATGCCGGGGAAATATTTCTTGATCGCGCTCCAGAGCTCGTCCTTGCGCTGGATCCGCAGCGCCCCGTCGCGCACGTCTTCCAGCGAGGTTGGATAGAGCATGGTGAGGACCTGGCCGCCTTCAGGAGCAAGTCCGTCGACGAGGTTGGAAGTGATCATCCCGTACGTCATCGGGCTGTAGGTGTACAGGAGCCCGTCGTAATCGGCGATCCGTTTATCCAGGGCGATATCGAAAAAAATGCCGGATGTCGGCACGAGCTGCCTGCACATCTTGACATAGGCCGGGCTGAAGGCGCTATCCGGCATGAGGGTGAACAGCTCCTGCACCGGCACGTTGATCACAACGCGTTCGGCCATGACCCGCCTGCCTCCGGCAACGACGCCAACGGCCTTCCCCCTGTCAATAATCACCGAGTCCACCCTGACGCCGCAATTGATGGCACCCGCCTTCTCAATTTCACGAATGAGCGCGGCATGTACCGGCTTCCATCCGGCGGCGGGATATTCGGCCGAGTGTCCGGTGGCGAAGACCCGGTTCAGGTTTCTGAACATTTCCCCGGCAGAGGTCTTTTCGAAAAAAGGGCAGACCATGACCGACGCGCTCAGGAGCTCCAGATATCTTCTGAAGCCGCCGGTGACGTTGTTCATGTTCATCCAGTCGCGCAGGGACACGTCCATCAGCCCGTCGTTCAACGCGCCTTTTTTTATTCTGAACAGCAGGCCGAACAGCCTGGCCTTTTCATAGAGAGTGAACATGTCGCTCCTGACGATGCCGAAGGGGCTGGTCGGAAAGACGACCCTGCTCCCGTTTTTATCGATGACGTACGAGGTGCCCAGGCGTTTGAACGAGACCCCGGCGCCGATCCGCTTCATGATCTTCGCAAGCGCGCTCTCCGGACCGAACCTGGTCAGGTGCACGCCGTAGTCCATCACATAGCCGCCGCGCTCGTACAGAAAGGCCCTCCCCCCGGTAAACCTGTTTTTCTCATATATCGTCACCGACTCCCCATCATGGGCCAGCAGTGCCCCGAGCAGCATGCCATTGATGCCGGCTCCAACTATGATTGTACTGCCCATCGGGTACCTCCTTCTCCGCAGCTATACGGCATATGCATTGTCCCCCGCCTCCGCGCCGTTCTGTTTCAGGTCCACGGCGCTGTACCTGACCTTTCCGCCAGACAGCACCAGGAGAGGCGACCGGAGCGCCTCTATGGCGCGCAGGGGGTTGTCCTTCAGCACGAGTATGTCCGCGCGCTTCCCCTCGCGCAGCGAGCCGATGGCGTCGGCCGCTCCGAGGATCCCCGCGTTATTGATCGTTGCAGAACGGAGTACCTCGTCATTTCTGAAGCCGATCCTGGTCATCATCTCCATTTCGCGCCACAGGGAGCCGTGGTAATGCAGGGGAACGCCCGAATCGGTCCCGCAGCCGATCCTGATCCCGGCGTTTCGCATCCTGCGAGCGTTCACCGGCCCGTTCAGAAGACAATTGAAGCCGACTTCAGGGTCTGTCAGGAACTTCTTTTCTTTCGGCATGGCGGCGCATCCAGGATCCCTGAACCACTGTATGCTTTCAATATTCAGCCGGTGCAGATCCGCGTCATAGTTGCGATGTTCTCCCCTGAAGACATACTCGTCACGTATCGCCAGCTCGTTCTTTATAAAGGGTGTTTCATACGCGCGTGGGATCGCTTCGTACCGCTCCCTGAAGGCGAATGTCTGCCCGATGATCAGCGTTGGCACGATCGATACCTTCTTCCGCGCCATGGTCCTGATGTCGGCGTCGCTGATGACCGCGTCGCTCGTGATGTGCTCCATCGAGTGCACCGGATACTGCAGCGCCCGCTTCAGCCCGTAGTACCGCAGGCTGTGCACGGCCACGGGCAGGCCGTTTGAATCGGCGAAATCAAATATCGTTTTCAGGTCGTCGTCGCTGTATACAGGGATCTTGCCCCTGCCGCAGATCAGGGACAGGTCGTCCATGGTCAGCTTGATGAACGTGGCACCGTCCTCCACGTTTTTCCTGAGGCCATCCATCAGCTCATTTCGGTTTTTATAATACAGATACATCTTCCCGGTCAGGGCCTCTGAAACCGGGGCAAAGTCCGAAAGCTCCGAGGGCCTGATGTCCGGATGCCCGCCGTCTATATTCGTGAACGCGTTGCAGTACACAACCCGGGGCCCGATACGCAGGTCCCGTGCATAGTCATCCATCAGCCCGTGCAGCATCTTCGGGAAGCTGCCCATGTCGCGAACCGTGGTGACGCCCGCTTCAACCTGCATCTGGCCGTTTCTCTTGATCTGGCTGACGTATTTTGCCGCGTCCACGGTCCTGAAATAGCCGCAGGACTGAAGGGTCAGGTGGCAGTGCGCGTCGATAAGGCCCGGCATGACATAGCTTCCCCCCAGGTCAAGAGAGGTGTGACGCGCTTCATTCCCGGGGCGGGTGGGCTCTATCGACCTGAGGATCCCTTTCTCTATGGTAATGGTGCGGTCGGGGATCACGCGGCCGGAATCGACATCGATCACGCTGCACCGGTTAAGGCGCAGTGGCGCGGAATAATCTATCGGGGGAAGTGCGCGCCCCGAGCCAGTTGCGCATCCCGTGAACATGCCGTCAGGGACCGCCGCGGTTGCGACCGCCACGGCGGACGCCTTTATAAAATCACGCCTGCTGTAACGATTCACATACTTCCCGCGCTCGGTGACACCACCGGATCCAGTCATACCCGTTCGTCCCTTACCATACGGTACAGGACGAGCATCAGCACGCCCAGGGGCAGATCCGTAAAGAGAATCAGGATGTTTGCCAGCGTATTCCAGCCGGTTTCCGTGCATGCCGTCCCGGCAATGAAAAACCCCAGGCCCAGGATCGACGAAGTGAATTTCGCGGCCACCAGGGGCACCGCCATCCGGTAGTTGGCCTTCACGTCCAGGTATATCATCAGCGACAGCGCGGATATGGTGACCATCATGGATACCGAAAGGGAGACCCAGAATTTACCGGAATCTGAAGCAGGCGGCAACGAGGGAAAGAGCGCCGCCGATACGTCGTTGATAGCGGAGAACATCTGTTCCGGCAAAGCGATAAATATCAGCAGCGTGCCGATGAATACGACCGAATAGATCAGGCCCGTGTACTTCATGGCTTTTTGTTTTTGTGTCAGGTCCATATCCTCCTCCATCGCGAACCGGCAGGCCCGCAGGGGGCCGGCACCAGGCGGTAAAGTATAGCTTTCATCAACAATAAAATGAAGCATTTGTCAACTAACAAATTCTCCATACGCCTCGTGCCTCCTGTCCCCGGCAGCGCGCGCCTCGCGGGACGGCCGCCCGCAGCGGGAAAAAATTGGTTGTCTGATTCCGCGGCGCGGGAATAATGGGCCGAAGCAGACGTCCACAGCACGCACGGGCTGATGCGACGCCCGATGAAACGAGGCCACGACCGCCATGACCCGAAAAAAAATCATGATCATCACGGACTCCATCGCCATGCCCCGGCCCGGCATCCGCTACGAGGACACATGGATCTATCTCCTGAAAAAAGAGTTCCCGGAGCATGACATTATCGACCGGCCAGCACGCGGAAGCACGTCCACGCGCCTCGTGAACGAGGGCGGCGGCGGACTGGACCTGCTGGAGAGCTACATGCCCGACATCGTTATACTCCAGCAGGGAATGGCGGAGTGCGCGCCCCGCCTCTTCGATAAAACAAGCGTCGAGTTCTATATCGTGAGCAGGATCCTGCCGGCGGGAATCAGGCAGCGGTACATAGAGCACGTCAAAAAACACCGGGTGCGCAACCCGGAGGTAACGGAAGTGCCCCCGGAGCAGTTCAGGTCGAACATCACCGGCTTTTTCTCGCGCGCCCGTTCCATAGGTGCGAAAGTGATTGTTATACCTATTCTGCCCCCCGCTGATATCATGATACGGAAAAATCCCCATATCGCAATCAATATTGATCGTTACAACGCGATCTATCGCGAGGCGGCCGCATCCTGTCCCGGAGTCACGATTGTGGATCCCTTCAGGGATAAAATAGACATAAACGATGTGGCCATTGACGAAACCCACGTCAATGCCGCAGGCCTGCGCATGATATACCAGGCCCTGCGTTCGCTCATCCGCGCCATGCTGTAACAGTGTCGATTTTAAACCTGCCTGAAAATTATTATTTACTTTTAAACTCGATATGTATACATTGACTCCAGATTTGCGGTACCATGCAATGGCCGCAGACAAACCGGGGTTACCATGAATCTCAGGAACAAGATTATTATAATCATCACATTCTGCATAATCCTCTCGGTGGGCTCGATCGTTATCATCAACCGGATATTCGACAAAACAGAAGACCAGCTTCTCAGGAAATGCCAGATTGAAGCGCTGGTGGGTGCCAAAGTGATGAGCACCTTCATGGAGATGCTGATTCATACCAACACGCTGACCTACGAGCAGATCATGGACACCAACTACCGGGAGATCCCCGGCTCAAATCCGAAAAAATACAATACTCAATATGACGCTGTTTTTGACCAGACCATACAGAAATTTGAGGACGAGTTTCTTAACGACGAGGATGTCGTGTTTGCCATTCTGTTTGACCGCAACGGGTATGTTCCAACGCACAACTCGAAATATTCCCGGCCCGAGGGAAAAAACAGGGAGCTCAATCTCAACTACAGCCGCTCGAAACGGATGTACGCCAACACGCCAGAAATACGCGAAATCCTCAAATACCGCGGCAGCGGTACCGTGAGATACCTCTACACCCGCGATACCGGGGAGCCGATCTGGAACATCGGCGCGCCGGTATGGCTTCGCGGTGAATGCTGGGGCGCCTTCCTGATCGGCATCTCCCTTCACCGGATTGACATCATCAAGAACCAGATGGTGATCATTACCGTTACCATCATGATCATCATCCTCAGCTTTACGCTCCTTATCCTACTCTCGGTCATACCGCAGAAATACCTGGTAGCGGATCCTCCCCGGTCGGAAGTAACGGTCAACACGGAAAACCCGCCGCCCGACGACGCGCCGTAGGCCCCGCGCGGCTGCCGTACGGGGCGGGGCTCACCCGATCGCCCTGAAAACGTCATCAAATGATTCCAGTACCTCGGCATCAAAGAGGTTGAGCCTGTTTATGCCTTCCAGCGTGAACAGTGCATATCTTCCCTGCGAACGGGCGCACAGCGCGCCGGTATCATCGTAGATGGCTCCTTCCATGACCGCATCGCGCTCATTGACCTTTTCCATCACCCGCGCCTCCGCAACGATCTGGCGCTTGATCCAGACCGGCCGCAGGAAATCCACGGTCATAGACCTGGTAAGAATATAGCGCCCCAGAAGGGATATCGCAGCCCAGCTCATGGCCTCGTCAAGGACCGTGGAGATCACCCCGCCATGCGCGAGATCGTTCCACCCGCACAGGTGCCCGGGGATCGAAAGGGGTGAAAACACCGAAACGCCGTCAGTGTAAAATGCCATGCGGAGACCGTAGGGGTTTGACGGGCCGCATCCGAAGCAGGGATTTTTCCCCCGGTTTGGCAGTTTTTTCATCTTCTCGATGCTTTTAATGTCGATCATGGAATCACCCTTTGATTCGAAATATTCTCGTCATGGTATGATTTTCGTTCCCACATGCGCGTCAAGGAACATTTTACGCACCTGGCCACCGGCATTCCGGAAATGACCGGCGGGTGATATGTATTTGACATTTTTATCACGTGTATGCATATACTCAATCGAAGGATGGAAACATTGAACATAATTGCACAGGAGTCGCACCATGAGCGCAATCACCTACGGACTTGAAGGCAAAATCGTTGTCGTGACCGGCGGCAGCCGCGGCATCGGACTCGAGATCGCAAGAAGACTGCTCGAGGAGAAGGCGCGTGTCGTTATATGCGGCAGAAAGCAGGAGAACCTGGACGCGGCTGCATCCTCGCTGGGGCACGAGGCCAGCCTCACGGCAATCGCCGCACACATCGCGAAGGAGGAGGACGTGGACGCCCTCTTCAGCCGGGTGCTGGAGGCGCACGGGGGACTTGACGTCCTGATCAACAATGTGGGCATGAACCTGATGACCCCGTCAACCTCCGACGCCACGGTCGCGCAGTGGCAGAAAATCATCGAAACGAACCTGACCGGCACGTTTATCTGCTCCCGGAAGGCGGCGTCGATCATGAAGGGCAAGCGTTCGGGGAGCATCGTCAACATAACATCGATCGCGGGGCGCAAGGCCTCGCCGGGGATGGGCATTTACGGAATCGCCAAAGCGGGAGTTGAAATGATGACGAAGGTGCTGGCCGCGGAGCTGGCCTCGTTTAACATCCGGGTCAACGCGGTGGCGCCCGCCATGGTGCGCACCGATTTCAGCAAGCCCTTCTGGTCCAACAAGGACATTGCCGAGCATGTGGTGCGGGGGATCCCCCTGGGCAGGATAGCGGAACCGATCGATGTGGTGCACCCCGCCCTCTTCCTGGCATCGGACGCGGCGGGCTTTATAACCGGCCAGACCCTGGTGGTGGACGGCGGCGCAACAGCCGTGTGACGCGCACATAAAAACGGCCGGATGCTCTCCGGCCGTTGCGTTATTCAGTATGTTTGGGGGATGTTATTTATTTTTATGGAGGTCCTCAAGCCTGGTCTGGATTGTATAATAGGCCTTTTTCGCCTCCTCCCTCACGCTCTTGTTCAGGTCTTCCTTTGCCTTCTCCAGAGGCTTGAGGCACGCGGGATCAAGGATGTGCTCCAGGGCCTTGACCGCCTCAAGACGGATATCGTAGTACGGGTCGTTGACCATGCGGGCCAGCGTGTTGATGGAACCCTTGTCCCTCATCGCGCCCAGGGCCTTGACCGCCTCAAACCGCACGTTCTTGTACTCATCGCTGGTGGCCTTGTGCACGAGCGGGAGGGCGTCGGGAAAGCGGTGCTTGCCGATATAGATGAGAGCATCGATCTTTGACGCAACGCCCTCGTTCATTCGCTTGACCAGCATCATGAGCGGCGCGTCATTCAGCGCCTTTTTGGCCTTGTCGCTGCCGATCCCCTCGATGATCTCCCGCGCCGCGCGCCGGATTTCGAGCTTGTTGTCGGTAAGCGATCCGATAAGAAGATTCACTGCCTCGTCAGACTGAATATTACCCAGGGCCTTGACCGCCTCCAGCCTGATCTGATGACGCGTATCGTGCAGCTTTTCCTCGAGGTGGATGATCGAGGTGTGGTCACGCAGGGTCCCCATCGTGCGGATGGCCTCAAGCTGTACCATCCCCTTCTTGTCGTTAAGGGCAAGGGCTATAATCGATGACGAATCCGCGTCCGTTTTACCACGTGAGGCAAGGATCCTGAGCGCATCAATCTTATCGTTTTGAGAGCCTTCGACCATGATCGCCCGCAGGTCATCGAGAATGCCTTCATCGCCCGCCTCGGCGAGCTTCAATATTGCGGTATTTCGTATTCTCACGTCCTTGTCGTTCTTCATTTTCCGAAGGGCAACGATGATGTTCTCGTTCTTGTGCTCAACATTTAACAGGGCGAGAAATGCTTTCAGGCGTGATTCCGGATTTCTGCTCGATGTGGCTTTAATAAGGCCGGGGATATTATTTTCACTTATAAGTTTATCAACATTTGGTTTAAATATAGACATCGTGTATACCATGCCTTATTTTTATTCATTGTGACCAAATTATCAATTTGGCTGTAATTGTCAATATAAAACAGTAAAAACGGCCAATAATGCCGCGAAACTATAGATTTCCGTGATGGTCCTGTAACCGAAATTTGTTATGCATCATCCTCCCATCATCCAGCATGAAAACCGATCACCACGCGCAGTAATCATGCTCGCCCGCATTGAACATGATCCCGGCCTCTGTCACGTTTACATGAAAAGACTGTCAACGGGCCCGAGATACCGGTTCTACTAAATATACTAAATGTATATCCAAACGGCCCGTGCGCAGAATAAAAAATAATTAGATTGCATCCAAAAGCCCGGGATGCAATCTAATCCGTACAGGAAGTACCGCCATTTCCCAGAGTAAAGCGAAGGGAAATGAAGGGGGTGTCCAAAAAGTCTTATTTTCTTTTATGTCATCGCGAGCGGAGCGAAGGCCGCTCTCGGATGTCCTGTCCTTCGCGGCACTCGGCCATCCCTGGCCAGCGCGATTTTGAATGTTGCTTTCAATGATTGTCAAGGACAAGGATGTTGATATCATTTTGGCTAATACACTGATCGCTTATTTTGATAAAATGGCTTTGAGGGAAAAATTATTATAGACACTGCAGCAAATATATGTATTAATTGCTCGATTATACCGGTGTCCTGAACTGATTCATGATGCCGAACCATTAAAATCAGAGACAATTATGAGCCTTCGTAGAAAAATAATAATGGCGATCGCATTCAGCCTGTTCTCCTGCCTCGGGTCCTATCTGATCATCACCAAGATCTTCAGTAATCTCGAGAACCAGCTCTATGAAAAGTGCCGCATAGAGGCGATGACCGGCGCCCGGGCAATGAGCGAGATAATGTATCTCATGATAAATAAAAACATGCTCACGAAAGAAGACGTGTTTGACACGAATTATATTGAGATCCCCGGCACCAATCCGAAAAAGTACCGCACCCGTTATAATGTAATCTTCGACAGGTGGATCCAGGATATACAGGATCAATACCTTTTGGACACCGAAGTTGAATTCGCGGTCCTGATGGACAAGAACGGATACGTCCCGGTCCATAATAAAAAATACTCACAGCCACTGACCGGCAATTATGCGCGCGATGTCATATACAGCAGGTCAAAAAGAAACTTCTATTCCTACGAGGGCATTAAAAAGATCCTGGATTACAACGGTGACAGCGCCCACCGGGAGCGCTACAACCGCGATACGGGCGAAGTGCTGTGGAACATCGGCGCTCCGGTCAGGCTTTACGGAACCCGGTGGGGTTCGTTCATTATCGGAGTCAACCTGGTCAAGATAGACGCTATCAAGAACCAGATGCTGCTGCTCATTATCATCACCATGTCCATAATCCTGGTTCTTACCAATCTCGTGATCCTGATGATGATCCCGAAAAAAATCACCCCCGCGATAGAAGACGAGGATAAGCTGATGGAATAGGCCCGGATATGCCCGCGGGCATTGCGGCCGGCGCGCAGTATAGAAATAACAAAACACCCGCTTGCAGCGGGTGTTTCAGTATGGCGTCGCGGCACAATCGCCGCGCTATGATTCATGACTTATTTCATTCTGTTCGAATTCATTTCATTCTGCATAAAATAATCGACCGGCCTCATGCCATACACCTTCTGGAAGTCATCCTTGTACGGGCAGAGATTGCATCCGATCTTTTCAATGACATTGGTGAGCTTCAACAACTGCCGTGACGTATCTCTATCAAGTGCGCTCCTACCTCCGCCTTCCAGACCGGTTTCCAGGTACTTCCTCAATTTTTGAAGGACACACGCCTTGCATTTTTCAGCATGCTCCCTGACATTCTTGGTGATTAACGCCATTGTAACTTCCTCCACTGCTCATTATGTGAATTAATTAATATGGTTATTAGCAACCATTTTTGATACACAATAATATTATTCATTAAAAATTTCCAGTAATATTTTTTCACATACATTGTGAAATCGAAAAATATGTGCCTTTCACCGCAATGCGACTAAAAAGGAAACAAGCCGCGCAATAATGTCAGTAAAAAAGACCCGAGTACGTAGTATAAAGCGCATATACTCGGTTCAGATAAAAAAGCGTATTAATTTTGCGATAAAATACGCGCCCGTAAAAAGAAACAACGGTATTGAAGCAAAAAAAGCCGCCACCTCGGTCGGTTTTACCACACCTGGGTGGAGAACTTTTTTCCCGAAAAAATTATAATGATAATTCTCAGGCATCTTGGAGCGCTGATATATTCTCCGCGCTATCACCATCTGGCTGAGGAACATGAGCACCATGATAAAGCCGTTCAGCAGCCACATCATGAGAGGAAACTTGATCCGCTGGATCTGATCCGGCTTGTAGAGCGCCACAAATATGAGCGCGCCCGATAAAAAAACATTGCATATTGTTGTGAGAATATATTTCTGCAGCAGTTCCTGGTTGCGGGTCTGTATGTATCTGACCAGGTATGACAGATGTAACGCGAGCGAAACGAACAGAACCAGGAATAAGATGATGATTATCACTCACGACTCCCTAAAAAGGACTGGTTGCAATAAAAATAACCACGTGACAGGCGAGTCCCCTGCTGAGATCCGAAACCCCGTTACTCAATTTTGGATAATACCGGAACGAATGATTATTGTTTCATGCCCTGCAGGGCATATGGCGAAGATAATCACACTGCACTTATTACGCATCCAGTACCCGTCAGCAATGGACAACAACACAAATGTATAGAACATACTAGGGACGACATAATATTAAGCACCTCTTCAAAAAAAAGTCAAGTGCAAAGAGGATTTTTTTAAATTTATTTGCGCCGGATGTAACGTAAAAAGAGTTCCTCCCTGAAGGAATTATTCATTCCTCCAGGGAGGGGAAAAGGATATGGAGGGTTTAAATCGGTTATCAACCGTTAAACTGCATTATTGGTTTTGAACATACTCCCTGGAAACAGCGCGCTGTTCGCCGTAGCGCCGTTTTCTCCAGGTACTGATCCCCGCTACAGTCACCATCGAGATAGTGATTATTCCAAGCAAGATTCCGTAATTCACTCCTGATGACGCCTTTATGAAATACACCGCCAGGATCGAAGTCGGCGAAACCTTATATACCCGATCGATCTCCGGATGAAGGTACCAGTCACGATTCTCACGGCCCTTCGTTTCATACCATGCCCGGAATTCGGGATACGCCTCTTCGATCATGGTGCCCTCATACGGCCACGCCCAGTCAGCAGGCAAAAGAATCGCCCGGGCCAACTCGCCGCCATGGGGGCCGGCGCCCGCGACCTTCGTATTTACAAAGGGAAGGTGCGCCTGCCTGACACCGCCGCAGACAAGATACGGATCATACGGCATCGGCTCAATTATATCTCGCGCGATCGGCGCCTCAAGGGGGATTTCAAGCGTGTGCACCGGGCCCTCAAAATAGGCCTCCCCCTTCCTTGTATTCCATGATCCGCCAAGGTCTTTCTGCACATCGAGGATCAGCCGATACTCCTTATTCAGAACGCTGATCCACAATTGCCCGGGATGCCGGGCACCTGCGGCCAGTACCCTGGAAGTGACAACAATCCTGCTGATCATGTTGTTGTTGTCGATATATTCCCTGATATCCAGCCGCGCCGCGCAATCATTGAAATCAGCATCGGCTGTTTCCGGTGCCGCGACTTCATACACGATTATATACCTTCCGTGCGCGGTACCTATCAGGAACGGATCATCCGGAAACTCGTCCGCATCATCCGGCACGCCGTCGCCGTCCCGGTCTGGTTTCGGCTTTTTCCCCTGGTTCAACCCGAGGCATATCGTACGGCTGACAATCGAACGGTCCTGAATACCATCAATATAGACCGTTTTCGTATCATAACCGGGATGCTCGATAATCAGCGACACGAGATTGTCCGTGTCACTGATTGATATCTTAAATGCCGCAACGCCATCCTTTCCAGTCACCGCGTTTGTAATATCGCTTTGCTCCGTGGTGACCCTGAGGACCGCCTGTCCGATCGGGTTGCTCAATACATCGCTTACCCGGATGTCAAACGTGACATTATGAATCGTCTTGTATTTAAATCCATCCCGGGCGTCTGCATCATTGACGGTTAATGCAACAATTATAACTATCAGAAACAGGAACAATGCAATTGTATTCTTCATGAATACTCAATCCGTCTTTCATGCTGCGACATAAACCGGTTCTAACTTATCTCTGTTATTAAAGATGATCCCTCTTTATTATTGAAATCTTTCTATACAATCTGTATATTACCTTAAATTAAGAATGTACACAATCATTAGTATATATAACTGCTCTCAAAAAGTCAATTAAAATCCCATCCAGATGGGCTCAAAATTGATTTTTTTTTCATTATTGAACGAATTGATTATCAAAAGGCTTCAGCGTCATAAAAACAACTGGCGCGATATAAGGCACCCGGGAAATCTTGCTTGTATCCGATCAAATTCATTGCCATTATCCAGATACGCATTTAAAAAATTATATTGACTGCATAAAAAGTATATGCGTGATAGATATGCTTAACAACACGATAATCTACGATCTTTTTTTCATGAAAACAGTCTAATGAACAGTGAAACAAAAAAAGCGGCGCGGTCAAATCAGGAGGATGAAACCCTGATACGCGACTTTCTGGCTGAAAACATCAACGCATTTGACCGACTCGTGCTCAAGTACCAGGACCTCGTGTTCAACCTCTGTTTCCGTATAGTGGGAGACTATGATGACGCGAGCGACTGCGCCCAGGAGACGTTTATAAAAGTGCATGCCAATCTGAAAAACTTCGCGTTTCGTTCCAGCTTCACCACGTGGCTGTATCGAATCGCAATAAACACATGCCGCACCATGCTGTCATCGTCGGGGAACCGCATGAGGAAAAAAATGGTCCGCATAGACCGCCCGGGAGATGCAGAGAGCGGACCGGTGGAGATCAACGACTGCTCCTCCGATCCCGGCGACCTGTTCGAAAAAAACGAGCAGTCGCGGGTGATACACCGCGCGATCGATTCCCTGCCCGACGAGCTGAAAGTCCTCGTCGTGCTGAGAGACCTCGAGGGAAACTCCTACGAGGAGATCTCGGAAATAACCGGCGTCAACCTGGGAACGGTCAAATCGCGCCTCGCGCGGGCGCGGCACCTTCTTAGAGAGTCGCTGCGGGAGGTTCTCTAGATGAACTGCGATCAGGTCAAAATGATCCTCGCGGACTACCTTGACGGAACGGCAACGGAAAAAGAGAAGGCCTCCGTTGCGGCGCACCTCAAGAAGTGTGACAACTGTCGCGATGAGCTCCGTTTTCTGAAAAAGTACCTGAAGGCAATCGGGAAATATCCCACCTTTCAGGCGCCTGATGATTTTCTGAAAGGGGTCCACCGCGGAATAGAACGGCGGCAACGGAGCGGTATCGTGCGGACGCTCTTTTTCCCGCTCAGCGTCAAGGTGCCTCTCGAGGCAGCCGCACTGGTGGCGCTGGCCCTGACCGGCGTCCTGCTCTTCAGGCCGTATAGAACCGACCTCCTCGACTACGGCCCCGAGCAGGCCCCTGCGGTTACGGAGCATGCAGCGGCGCCGGACAGGAAAGCGACGCGGGATATCGCGCCCGGCCGCAGGCAGGCGCTGCCGGAAAACAATGTCGCGGCCGCACCTGAAAAAAAACGCGCAACCCGACCTGAACCGGCACGTAAGGATGCCGCGGTCACCGTTGGCTCACGGCCGGGAGAACAGATACAGAAACAGGAGACTGCCGACATTCAGGCGGCGGAGATTACCCTCGCCCTGCGGCTGAAATCAGCCCATGAAGAGAAAGCGGCGACCGAAGATCTGGTGACGCGGGAAAGCGAGGATGCGGCCGCGGATTCCGGGATCATAGTCGGCGGCACCTCGCTGCGTTCGAGCGCGGCGCCGGAGGCGCAGCGCGCAAAAACATCAGGGCGGGACGAACAGCGTGCGGATACAATCTGGGCCATTGACGACCTTGCCAGGCCGCTCGGCGGAAAGATCATCCAGACAGTCATGGACAAAACAACGGGCGCTCCCCGGTCCGTTGTCGTTGAATTGCCGTCAGGAAACTACCCGGCATTCATTGAAAGGCTGGGACAACGATGGAACATCTTCGACAGGTCACCGGCGGCGCCGCGCGCTTCAGCCACGCTGCGCATCACCATGCATATACAGGATTAGGTTACCGGCGCACAAGCCGGTCAAGGATCAATCCGAAAAAACCGTCATCGCCCCGCTCATACCGCCACCCGAGGTGCGCCTGACACCCCGCGCAGAGTACATAGCACCAGGCATATCCGGGAAACCAGGTGTACTCCTCCGTGAAGACGCCGACGACCAGACAGCCCCCCGCGTCGGAAAAACAGCCGACATGAAAAACCAGACCGCCGGGATTCCGGAAGATATGATCATGCGAGCCGTTCACAACTATGCACGCCGACTCCGTGGTGATCCGGTTGCCGCACGCGCCGCAGAGCAATCGGCCCTCTTCCCTTTCAAGAGCGTCGCGCGGGGCTTCCTCGCGCAGTCCGACGAAATTCGGTGTATCAGAGCGCTGGAGGATGGACAGGGGAACGGCAAGGCCGGCGGCCGATAGCAGACGCTCATGATTTCGAACATCTTCCATACCAGGAATATATCAATTGACCGGCTCTTTGTCAATTCCGTGCAAGAAGTATCTTGACATGTTGTCCATTCATTTCTATATTCATCCGCATCAGACGTAAAAATCGACAGGCGACAGAGGACCCCGGAATGAAAATCAAAGATGCTCCCCTGCGGGTGGTTATCCCCGCGCTGATCCTCCTTGTTTCCATCGGGTACGGCGTGTTCTACTTCAATTATTTTGAAACACCTTCCGGCGATTATATCGGTAACATCAGGGTGCCGGTATTGCAGTACATGCAGGGCGATTTTCCGGGAAAGAACTTCAAATTCCTCCCCTTCTTTCCGCTCGTCCTCTCGGCGCTGACGCGGATAAATCCCCTGCCCGCGGAAGATCCGGTCTATCTGACCGCGATGATACTCAACATGACCCTGCTGGTCCCCTATCTCTTCCTTGCGTTCCTTACCTACCGCAAGTACCTTTCTGACAGGGCGGCCTGGGCCGCCCTCATATTCCTCGGCACCAATATCTATACCGTATACATGGCGGTCAACGCCGAGCTCGAGATGACGCTGACCACATTGATCATCCTGTCCCTGTATCTCGCGGCGCGTGACTCAAAGCTGTCATATGCGACAGCATTCCTCACCGCCTTCACCAAGTGGGACTCGGTCTTCATCGTGCCGGCAGTGATGTTCAGGGACTTTTTTTACAATAGGAGGAAGATGCTCGCCATCGTGCTCGGCACGATGGCGTCCGCCGGCGCTGTCACATGGCTGCTGCTCAGCTTCATCACCACCCGGGGACATCCCTATGTGGCAGAAATCGCGCACCGGGGCCCCAATATCTACCGCTATCTCATCGACTGTTTCCTGGTCGCGGGCAGCTTCATCCAGTGGATGGCCGGCCACGCGTGGTACATGGAAAACACGCTGCTGAAGACAGCCATGCTGGCGTTCCTGGCCATACCCGGGATCATCGTCGTAACCGGCATCCCCTGGGGCGCCGTTCTGATATGGAAAAAGCAGCGCAGGGAGTTCGCTCCGGTATTTATCTTCTTTGCCGGGTTCCTCCTCATACACCTGATCTATCAGAACACCAAGGACCGGTATGTCATGCCGATCCTCTGGATACTGAACCTGTTTCTCATAACCGGCATCACCGGGGGTATGATGCCGTGGCTCTCGGGAATATGCGGCCGGATGAAGCAGGGAGCGCGCGGCGCCGTAACCGTCATTATCTGGGCTGCCGCAACCGCACTGTACGCTGCGACCATGGCGGCCATCATCATTGACGCGACGCCTGCGCACGCGTTTTTCGCCCTCGTCTTCACCGCCTTGATCGCGACGGTTGCAATATACGGGAACGGCGATAAAAAACGATTCGGCGGCGCCGCGCTTCTGGCGCTGACGTGCGGCGTGCTCATCAACCTTTCGGTATATTACGGGGTGCGCGCGCTCGACCACCACGGCCTTTCGCGGGTGGAGTTCAAGCAGGCGGCGCTCTGGTACAGGGAGAACGCCGGGCCCGGCGACAGGATGCTGATCTCCGAGACAAACGTACCCATGTACTACTCGGGCTTCGGGCCCGAGCGCTTTGCCGTCTCCTTCTTCATCAAGGGAAGGACCATCGAAGAGATTGTGCCCGAGCTCAGGGCGATGAAGGTAACACACGTCTTCGTCGACGACTTCTACATCAGGCGCCTCCCGATAAAAGACCCGAACGCCATAGACCGGCGGGCCTGGGTATTCAGGGAGATACGCGACAGGGGCGTTCAGAGCGGCCACTTCATCCTGCTCAGGACATTTCACACAAAAGGCGGCATTACGAGCTACCTGTACCGGTTTGTTCCATGATTCGTCAACGAACAGGGCGGGAGGCATCCCGCTCGTCCGCCTCGTATAGAGCAGAGCCTGCTGGAACATCCTGTTCCGGCTCTGCACTCGGCCATCCTGGCCAGCGCTCATGTTGACTCGGCGGAAACGGCGACGTCCTGTCGCCTGCTCGCCGGGATGCCTCCCGCCCTTCGATAAAATGTAATTTTAGTAAATAAAAAATTATATGCTGAAATTCACTTGAACAATTCCGCCCCGTGCCGGATAATACCCGGCACAGAGAGAAACCGGTTTGTCAATGCCGCATCCATGACCCAGAGGTACGCAGATGAAGCTGATCATCCAGATCCCCTGCTATAATGAAGAAAAGACGCTTCCCGTAGCGCTCCGCGAGCTCCCGCGCAGGCTCACCGGCATTGACAAAATTGAGTGGCTCATCATCGACGACGGGAGCCAGGACAACACGGTGGACGTCGCGAAAAAGCATGGCGTCGACCATGTCGTCCGCTTCAAAAAAAACAAGGGCCTCGCGGAGGGCTTCAAGGCGGGCATAGACGCTTGCGTTTCCCTGGGCGCCGATATCATCGTGAACACGGACGCGGACAACCAGTATCACGCCGGCGACATCCCGAAGCTCATCCAGCCGATTCTCGACGGGAAAGCGGACATCGTGATCGGCGCGCGTCCCATCGTCCAGATAAAGCATTTTTCCATAGTGAAGAAGCTTCTCCAAAAACTCGGCAGCTACGTGGTGCGGCGCTTCAGCTCCACGGACATTCCTGACGCGCCAAGCGGCTTCCGCGCCTTCAGCAGGGACGCGGCCCTGAAGCTGAACGTCTTCAACGCGTACACCTACACGCTGGAAACCATCATACAGGCGGGCCGGAAGAACATGGCCATCACCTGGGTGCCGGTCCGCGTCAACGAGGACCTTCGGCCATCGCGGCTGGTGAAGAGTATCCCGAGCTACATCAAGCGCTCCATCGTCACCATTTTCAGGATTTTCGTGGTATACGAGCCATTCAGGTTCTTTATACGAATCGGCGGGTTCCTTTTCCTGGTCGGCCTGATCATATGCGCCCGCTTCCTCTATTATTATTTCACCGGGGCCGGTCAGGGCCACATCCAGTCCCTGATACTCGCCAGCATACTTATGCTGATGGGCTTCCAGTCGATACTGGCCGCGTTCATTGTGGATCTCATGGCGGTCAACCGCACCCTGCTGGAGGACATACAGTACCGTCTCAGGAAGGCAGGCATAAAGGAAGAGATCAGGCCCCGCGGCAGCGCCCGGAGATAATCGATGGCCGGCCCGGATATCAACCCGACTCCGCAGAGCGCGGAAGCCGTCCTAACGGAGCGGAAGCGGCGCATTTTCAGCGTAAAGACCCTGGTCCTGCTCGTCCTTTCGGTCGCCATCGCCTATTTCCTGATCGGCAAGCTCGACCTGGGCAGGTCCTGGGATATCATCAGGAACGCGAACCTGCTGCTGATCGCAGCGTCATGCCTCGTCTATTTCACCTCGAACTTTTTCAAGGCGCTCCGCTTCCGCGTCATGCTCTCCGGGGCCGGGATCCCGTTCCTCGACCTGTACTCGATTACCAGCTACCACAATTTCTTCAATCAGATCATGCCGGCCCGCACCGGGGAGCTGACCTTCGTCTATTATCTGAAGAAAATCGGGAACATCGATGTTTCGAAGGGACTCCATATACTCGTCGTTACCAGGATATTCGATTTCATCGTGATATCCGCCTTTTTCATCTGCTCGATCATCCTGTTTTTCGGCGCGAATACGTCGATCGCGCTCGTGGTGCTCGGCGTCGTCTTTCTCGCCGTCTCGGTGATCACCCTGTTCAATCTCAAGTGGCTGGTGATATGGTCCGGCAGGCTGTTCCACGCGGCAACGGCGCGACTGGGAATCCAGGAGCGGCCGCTGGCGGCGAAGATACTGGGAAAGATCGACGTGGTCGTCGATGAATTCTCTTCCTTCAAGGCGGGCAGACTCGCGCCCATGCTCGCGCTGACCAGCATGCTCACCTGGGGCGCGCTCTATTTCCTGTTCTACCTGACCATCAGGTCCTTCGGCATCGAGATCGGTTTCATCCAGTCGGTGGCCGGCTCGACCGGCGGGGTGCTGACCAACGTGCTGCCGATCAACAGCTTCGGGAGCTTCGGCACGCTCGAGGCCGGCTGGACCGGCGGCTTTCTCCTGGTGGGTATGAGCGAGCATGACGCCATCTTCACCGGGTTCGGGTACCACGTGATCAGCTTTTTCGCCAGCGCGCTCATCGCCCTGGTGTGCGCCATCGCGATGAAGATCAGGAAATAACGCCCTATCGCGCCGCCCTTACGGCAGTCCCTGATCATTAAAAATTCTCTTGCATTTAGCGCTAACTGCTGTTGTAATACCCTTCGGGTGCGGCGGGGTACATAGTAATCAGACGCACCCACGATAAGGTATCCGCCCCCCGGATACGAGTGAGGTTTATATGAATATCCTCTCCCTGTTATCGTTTTTTTCATTTCTTCTCTGCTCATATTTCGGCCTGCATGTACTCCGACGCGAACCAAAGGCAAGATTGAGTCAGGTTTTTTTTGCGTATTGCGCAACCGGCATGATATGGTCCTTCGGCTATGTGTTTATCTATCCTGCCACGGATATCAAGCAGATCTGGTTCTGGTACCGGTTCACCTCTTTCGGCTGGTGTTTCATTCACTCGACCCTCCTCCACTTCATTCTGATCCTGACGGGAAAGAAAAGGCTTCTCTCGCGATGGTGGATATATGCCGTGCTCTACCTCCCGTCCTGTATTTTACTCTGGCGCTCCCTCACCGGAATACTGATCGCTGAAAACTTTTACCAGACCCCGCTCGGCACCGCCGAGATTATCGCCAGCAAGTCGGTCTGGTTTAATATTTACGGGTTATACAACATTGCCGCACTTTTTATCGCGTGTATAATACTCTGGCTGTGGGGGAGAAAATCAAATATCATGCGATATAAAAAGCAGGCGCAGCTGGTGATCATCACCACCATAGCGAGCTTTCTCATGGCGTCTTTTTTCAACATGGTCATTCCCGTACTGGGAATACAGATGCCGGCCATCGGCGCGCTGTTCAGTACAAGCATCATCATTGGGGCATGGGTCGCCATGTCGCGATACAAGCTCCTGGTACTCACCCCTGAAATTGCCGCGGGGGAGATCATATCAAAGATGATGGACATCATGATCCTCACCGACCCGCACGATACCGTCATAGTCATAAACCATCAGGCAGAGGAATTGACCGGTTTCAGCAGCAGTGAATTCAGGGGAAAGTCACTGTATGATCTGATAGCCGAAAAGGAGTTTCTGCGCGAGAAGATGAACCGCATCAAGGATTCAAGCATATCAAATTTTCAATTCGATGGCAATCTCATAACCAAAGTGGGCGGGAATATCCCGGTCACCTTTTTCTGCTCGGACTTCAAGGACACTGCCGGAGAGGTGGTGGGAATAGTCGTGGTGGCCCACGACCAGAGGGACACAATCAATCTCAAGGCCGCGATTGAAGAGATACGGGTGACGAACGCCGAGCTGATCAACACGCGCGATTTGCTGTGGGGCGAGATGCACATTGCGAAAAAGATCCAGACGGTGCTCCTTCCTACGGATCCTGCGATATCCGGCTACCGCCTGGCAACCTTTATGCGGCCTGCGGATGAAGTCGGCGGGGACTACTATGACATACTGAACGCTGGAGGGAGGGACTGGCTCATCATCGGCGACGTATCCGGCCACGGCGTGCCGTCCGGCCTCATCATGATGATTGTACAGACCGCCATCCATGCCATGGTCTCCGATGATCCCGATGTCACGCCTTCGGAGCTTATGCGGAAAGTGAATTTATCCATTACGCCGAGCATAAAAAAGATCGGGCTGGACAGATACATGACAATCATGGTGTCGGCGGTCCACCAGGACGGGCAATTCATCTTTTCGGGACTGCATCAGGACATCCTTATTCACAGAAAAGCGACCGGCAAAATCGACGTGCTGGAGACCCGTGGAATGTGGCTCGGAATAATCGACGACATTGCCGACATGGTCCAGGACGATTCATGCCGTCTCGAAATCGGGGACACGCTCCTGGTCTTTACCGACGGCATTACCGAAGCGTGTGTGCCCGATACGGCTGATACGACGTGTGACGGCGGCATACACATGTTCGGCATTGAGCGGCTCATTGAAGTTTTTTCCCGGTCATGCGCGGGACCGGTGGAGGACATCAAAAACAGTATTACCTCCTCGCTGGAAGGTTTTTCATGTAATGATGACATCACCATGGTTGTTTTGCGGCGGGAAAAATGAGCTGCGGCCGGCCGCATTGGTCACCTTGATGGCCCTGATGCCGAACTGTAACTGCGATAAAAGATTCATCATCCGGATGATATACTATTTTTTTCCTTGACGGCCATGTGATACCATCAAATAAGTAAGACGTATAAAAGAAACGTCTTCCATGCCCCCTCCGGGGGTTCCGGGGACCCTGTTCAAAGAAAGAATGCAAGAGCACCACCATGAGCATGAGCGTTGAAAATCTGTCGATTGTCGCGGTCCGCGCGCTGCAGCGGAACAAGATGCGGACCCTGCTGACCTGCCTCGGTATTTTTATCGGGGTGCTCTCCGTCATCGCCCTGACGGGGGTAAGCAACAGCCTCAGGATCGCGGTGCGGGAAAAGATACAGAGCTTCGGCACCACGGCCATCATGATGATGTCGATAAAAAAGCCGTTTGTGGAAAGCGACCTGGAAGACATCCGTCAGAATATACCCGAAGTGGAATACATCACGCCGATGAACTCCTGGGAGTTCCCGGTCAAATACAAGAACAAAAACCTGAGCCGGAAGGTGTACGGCGTCAGCAGCGAATACTTCAGCATGGGCAACTGGGAGTTTGAAAGCGGCGGCTGTTTCACCAGTGAAGAGCTCACCATGAGAAAAAAGGTCGTGGTGATCGGAAGCAGCATTAAAAAGCACTTCTTCGAGGGCGAAGACCCCATCGGCAAGGTGATCCTTATAAACCGGATCCCCTTCAGGATCATCGGAACACTCCAGGAAAAGGGGATGTCCCTCGGAGGGACCGACTTCGACAACTTTATCGCCGGGCCCTACACAACCATGGCGACACGGCTGTTCGGCACGAACAATTTCTTCATCATAAACATATCGGCCTACGCCGAGAGCCAGGTCGACAGCGTCAAAAAAAACCTGCTGGACCTGCTGCAGAGAAAGTACAACCTCACGCAGGAACAGCTCCAGGACTACCGGGTCAACTCCTTCAAGGAAGCCATCCAGAAAACCGAGGAGATCAGCGGCCTCCTCTCGCTGGCCATGGTGGTCATCGCGCTGATTTCTCTTGTCGTGGGAGGCATCGGCATCATGAACATCATGCTCGCGTCCGTAAGCGAGCGCACCCACGAGATCGGCATACGCATGGCGATCGGCGCAAAGACGAGCGATATCCTCCGCCAGTTCCTGATAGAAGCGATCATCGTCAGCTCCATGGGCGGCCTAGCCGGAATAATCGCCGGCATCGTGTTATACTTCTTCTATACCGTAACCATGAGCCAGCCGTTCATCCTTTCAATGGCGTCTATCGTGGCGTCTTTCGGCTTCTCCGCTCTTGTCGGCGTTCTGTTTGGATACTATCCGGCGAAAAAAGCTTCACGGCTCAATCCCATCGACGCTCTCAGGTACGAATAACCATCCACCCTGTTGCATTAATGATACTGGTGTGTTCTTTTATCACTTCACATCAATACATCGCAAAAAAAATTACACACATAATCCTTGACAGAGAAATTTTATAGTTTTACTCTGACGGCGCATGAGGAACTTCGTGTTAACATTTTTCCTTCTTCCACCCATTATACGATACGCGGCGCTATGATGATGCGACGAAGGATCTGCTGCAAAAAACAATCGCTATAGCGGCAAATTAAATAACTACTACGGAATGCGCCACATATGAAAAAAGGAAGGAAGATTCGGATAGCACTCTTCACCGATGTACTGAAGGAAAATTACGACGGCGTCACTTACACTCTCTACAACATTATCCAGCGCATCCCGCGAGACAGGTTTGAATTTTTATTCATCACTCCGTTCCCTCCGTCTAACAGCGTAAAATTTCCCTTTCCGATCGTTGTATGCCGTTACATTAAAATGCCCCTCTACGGCGAATACCGCCTGGGCTTCCCCTATTTCGACAAAAAGCTGGACGCCGCGCTCGCCGACTTCAAGCCGGACCTGGTCCATTTCGCTTCGCCGTCATTTCTCGGCCGGTATGCCATCCGTTACGGCCAGAAGCACGGGATCCCGGTGACGAGCACGTATCATACCCACTTCCCCATGTATGTGGATTATTATTTCAAATACCTCCCCTTCCTGAGGTTCCTGAAGCACGTCGTCCCGATGATACTCCGGTTTTACTACAACAACTGCGATATCGTATTTGTGCCGACCCGGCCGGTCATCGAGGACCTCGTCGCCGTTGGAATAGACCGCTCGCGCATGACAATCTGGGCACGCGGGATCGATACCGAGAATTTCAATCCTCGGAAGCGGGACATCACGTATATAGAAAACCTGTGCGGGAAGGGAGGAGTGCGGATACTCTTCGTCAGCAGGCTCTTCTGGATAAAGGAGATCTCGACGATCGTGAAAATATACCGTAAACTGCGCACGCGCTGTCCCGAGGCCAGAATGGTGATCACCGGCGACGGACCGCAGCGGCGGTACATGGAGAAACGGATGCCCGACGCGGTCTTCACCGGCACCCTGCTCCATAACGAGCTGTCGAAGATATACGCCTCCTGCGACATCTTCCTGTTTCCTTCCATAACCGAGACCTTCGGCAACGTCAACCTGGAGGCAATGGCCTCGGGCCTGCCCGTGGTGGCAGCCGCGAAGGGCGGACAGTGCGGCATCGTTGAGGAAGGCGTGACCGGGTATCTCGTCGAGCCAAAAAACGCTGACGCGTTCTGTGATAAGATCGACCTCCTGATTCGAAACCCCGAACTGAGAAAGCGAATGAGCACAAAGGTGGTCGAATACGCCCGCACGCAAAAATGGGACATCCTCTGCAGCGCCATGTTTACATTATACGAAAAAGCCGTGAGGGACAATACCAGATGACGCGAGGGACCGAATGAAACTGCCGTCTGACCTTGCCGGGACCCCGGCCCCGCGGCAAAGCAGGGCGCGCATTGCCGCCAGGGCGGCCGGTCTTCTTCTGGGCATATTTCTCATCTACTGGTTCGCCTCCCGGTCCCCCCTCGAGGGAATATGGGAGCAGCTGAAGAATTTCAACGTGAAATTCCTGCTTCTTATAGCGGTGACCTTTATCGCGTACATGATGGTCACCATCGCGTGGAAGCTCTCCTTCTACCGTTACCCGGGGCACCTCTCCACGATGCAGCTCTTTCTGATGCGACAGATCGGCGAAAGCCTGGCCCAGATCAACCCGACAAACGTTATCGCGGGGGACGCCCTCAAGGCGGTCCTCCTGAAACGGAGGCGCGTACCCTACAAGGACAGCATCGTATCGCTCACCATATCGCGCTTCCTGGTCATCCTTTCGGCGCTTACGATAATCGCGATCGGCGCCTACCTGTTTTTCGACCGGCTCAAGATCAGGGCCAACACCGTCTCCCTGACGGCGACCATCGCCATTCTTGTGGCGTTTCTGATCTTTCTCCTGTACCGCCTGGGCAGCGGCAAAGGCGTCCTTTCGCCGGCGGAACGCGTCCTCACCCTGATCGGGAGGCGCTTCCCCGACTCCGGGCGCATTGAAAAAACGATCGATAAGCTGAAAGAGGTGGACGGGGAGCTGATCGATTTTTACCGGACCAGGAAGATCAGGTTTATCGCCGCGTTCCTGCTCTCCTTCACCAGCTGGCTCATGGGCGCCATGGAATTTTACGTGATCCTCTACTTTCTCGGCCTGAAGGCTTCGTTCCTGTCGTGCGTCGCCATCGAGGTCGGAGTGATGGTATTCAAGGGCCTGGGCGCGTTCGTACCGGGACAGATCGGTATCGAGGAGTACGCGAGCAAGATCATGCTTGAATTCGTGAACGTACCCGGGGCGGGCGTCTGGATCACCGTCTCCATACTGCGCCGCGCGCGCCAGCTCTTCTGGATCGGCCTGGGATTCATCGCCTTTCTGTTCATCGTGCGGGTAACCGGGAGAATTGATGATGGAAATACTCTTCATAACGCATAAATATCCCCCCTCTGTGGGCGGAATGGAAAAGCAGAGCTACGAGCTGATAAACGGCGTGGCGCGTTCATACAAGGTGCACACGCTGATATACGACAACACCTCGGGCAGAGTGAAATTCCTTCTCACCGTTCCATTCAAGGTGAAAAAGATACTCAGGGAAAACCCGAACATATCGATCATACACCTCAACGACGGGCTGATGGGCTTCTGCGGCATCTGGATCAAGCGGATCACCTCGGTGCCGGTACTGATGACCCTGCACGGCCTCGACATCGTCATGCCAAGCAGGCTCTACCAGCGCCACATGGTCGACCGTTTCAAGAAGCTGGACGGCATTATCGCCGTTAGCCAGGCAACGGCGCAGGAATGCATCGCGCGGGGCTTCGACCGGGACAGGGTATACGTGGTGCGCAACGGCGTCGACACCGAGATGTCTCTGATCGACAAAAAGACCGGGTTCAGGAAAACGCTCGAGGCCAAGCTCGGCATCCCGCTCCAGGGGAGGAAGGTGATCGTCTCCATCGGCCGGAGCGTGCGGCGAAAGGGGTTCTCCTGGTTCATGACGAAGGTGCTGCCGCAGCTTGACGAAAGCATCATCTACCTGATAGTCGGCCCCACGGACCCGAATATACGGCGGATCAACTTCATCCTGAAGCTGCTCCCTGACCGGCTGGCGCACATCATCGTGCTGGGCCTGGGCCTGGGTCTCGACGAGATCGAGGTGCAGAAGGCGCTCAAGAGCCCCGAGATCAGGAACCGCGCCTTCTACCTGGGCAAGCAGCCATTCGAGGATATGGTCCAGATCCTGAAGTACGCCGACCTCTTCGTGATGCCGAATATAAAGGTGATCGGGGACGCCGAGGGCTTCGGCCTTGTCGCGCTCGAGGCGTCGGTGAACGGCACGCCCGTGCTCGCCTCGGCGATGGAGGGCATCACCTGCGCGGTCATAGACGGAAAGAACGGCTTCCTGGTGCCGCCGGAAAACGAGAAGGCCTGGATAGAAAAGATCCACACCCTGCTCTCGGACGTTCCGCACCTGAGGGACTTCGGCGAAACGGCGAAGCAGTTTACCATCTCAAATTTTGCCTGGAAAAAAATGGTGGATGGCTACATTACCGTATTCAAGAAATACGATTATCAGCACTCTATGCGCGCGAAGAGCACCCGCACATCGGGCAGCCCCGGCAGCGCGGACATGCCGCACGGGCGGCAGTACCTGGAACACAACGCGTGAGAGGACGATATGCTCCGTGTGCTGAACAGATTGGCCGAGGGACGCCTGCTGTATCCGGCGGCGATCATCCTGATTCTGCTTTTCACCGGGATGAGGCTGGCGCATATCAATGCCGATGCGCCGCAGGATCTCACCACATCCGCGGCATCGTACACCGACGAGGGCTTCAAGACCTACGATGCGCGCAACCATGCCCTGTACGGCGACTGGAAATGGACACCGGATGACGAATACGAAGGCTGGCTCTCGAAAAGCCCCCTTACCGCACTGCCCTACGCGTATATTTTCAGCATCTTCGGTCCCTCTTACGCTTCGGTCAGAGTGCTGTCCGTCGCCTATGCCGCCGCGACGATGCTGCTGCTCTTCATCTTCCTGTTGAGATACTACGGAAGAACGACCGCGCTCACGGGCCTTGTTCTCTACGGAACCAACTACTTCGCGGCCATGTTCAACCGGCTCGGCATGTACGAGTCGCACCTTCTGTTCTACATTATGATCTTCATTATCGGGGCCTCGGAGGCGTTCAGGCGCTACCGCGAACAACGCGACGGGGAAAGCCGGAGCACGTACCTGCTTAAAAAAACGTCCTACCGCCTCCTCTTCACCGCTGTTGCACTCGCAGGATTCGCCGGCGGATTCTTCATCAAGAGGAACCTGCTCCTCATCATCCCCGCCCTGACACCGGGGGCCCTTCTCTTTCTGTGCGCGCGTTTCGGGATACGGCCCAGGCGCATGAACCTGGCCTATATTCTCTTCATTGTCCTCTTCGGGGTCGTTTACCTCATGTTTGCGCAGATGGATGAGCTCAAGGTACGGCTGGCCTTCCTGCTGATGTCGGTCAATGTCTTCGGCCAGCCCCTGGCGGCGCTGCTCCCCTTTACCGCGTTCGACCCGCTGCAGAACGTCGCCGCGAAGGCCGTCTTCATGGAGTTCGTATTTCTCCATCCCTTCACCTTTTTCGCCGGCATGCTCCTCGCCCTCTCGGCGATCCACAATTATATCTTCACGGGGCGCCGGATAACGGCTGACCTGTTCATGGCCAGCTGGCTCCTGTTCGGATTCATCTTCACGACCGTGATGTACTACAGCCCGTCGCGCTACTATCTTATATCGTTCATACCCCTGGTCGCCCTGGCCGCGCGGTCCATCTCGGATTTCAAAACCGCCGGCATGGCCGAGTTTCTTACCGGAAAAAAACACTTCCCCCACAACCTTATCTTCGGCGTGTTCATCCTATTCGGCCTGGTCTACACCGGCATCGTGCTCATCGAGCAGGCCACTCCCGCAACGCTGCGGAACTACCTGGTGGACCGGCTCTATCCCGCGTTCATCAGGAGAGAGTACTCGAGCGCCGCACCGTTCATCGCCGCTGCCGCCCTCATATGGCTGGGCAGCGTAATCGCGACCCTGGCGTTACGGAAGCGACTCGCGGGCCTGATGCAAAATCCAAAATTTCCCGCGTTCCTGCTCGCCGTCATCCTCGCGCTGCAGGTATTTCAGTACGGAAGGTGGTTCCTGTTCCACGAGCACCGGCTCTACGAAGCGTCGCGCGAGCTGGGACGCGAGCTGCCCCCTGACGCGATAATCGCCGGGAGCTGGTCCGCTGGGCTGGTGCTTGAAAACGACCGCAAGCCGATCATTTTGCAGTCCCTGATCCCGTACAACCACAACCTGGTAAAAAAAATCATGAACGATATACCGATCCCCGTCATTGAGAAAAAGAACGGCGCACCCGAGACATCCTACCGGTCAGGCATCCCCCTCTACATGGCGGTATGCAGGAACGTAATTTTTGAAAAGGCGATCGCCGAGGTGTACCGGGAGCACTTCACGCCCGAGAACCTCGTCAAGACCGTTCGCCTCGGATACTTTCAGGTTGAGATTTTCAAAATGAAAAAAAAGAGGCGCGAAGTTAAAAATGCGGTCCAGACGCTTTTCAACCGTTTTCTTTAACCTGAGTCTCCCCTGCATCCTGTTCTGGGCGGCGTTCGCGCCGGCGGCGGACGCCAGGCCCCCGGCACATGACGCGGCCGTCGTCGGCGTGCTCCGGTTCAAATCAACCATCACGGGACGCAATATGTCATGGGGGCTTTACGCGGGCATCACCGGCGCCGCGCGGGACGGCGCCCTCTTTGCGCTGCCGCGGGGAAACGCGGCGGCGCACGGGTACTCCTATGAGCGGGGCGACGTCATTGCCCCGGGGAACCTCGCGCGCTATGAAGCGATCTGCTCACGGCTCGAATGCACCCACCTGCTTATGGGAAGGATACGCGGGGATTCCGGCGGCGGCGTTATCGCAGACATGCAGCTCTACTCCTCGGCGGAGAAGAGGTTCCTCTGCGTCCTGAGCCATCCGTTCTCATCGGGACAGGTGAAGCGCGCGGCGGGCGATATGGCCCTGAGGATCTCGCTCTACCTTCAGGGCAGGCTCCCCGAGGTGTACGATCTCAGGATATCGAAAGGGACATCCGCCGCCGAGACGGCGCTCGCCTGGAAATGCTCCGGAAGGGGCAACAACTTCATCATATCCCGGTCTCCGTTAGCGGATGGCCCGTACGAAAAAATCGGCGAAACTAATTCGTCGCGCTTCATCGACACCACAGCGGAGCAGGGGCTGAAATACTGGTACGCCGTTTCGGTGACACGGGACGGCGTGGCCGGCGTACCCGCCTCCGGCTACGGATACCGGATGCCGCTGGCCCCGCAGGGACTTACCGTGAGCGAGATGATGGACGGCCGGACCAGGCCCTGGCCGGAACCGGGCATCCGCGAGGAGCAGGAGCGGGAAGCGCTTCACCTCGGGCTGTTCGAAAAATATTACGAAAGCCCCTTCATGGTATCCTTCATCATAATGGTGGGGAAGATGTACGTCAACAGCGGGGAGCTGATCGCGTTCCGCGATTTCACCTCATACACATGGGAACCCGCTGACAGGGTTATCTACCTGATCAAGCCGGGCCTGCCCCGCATCAAATTCCACTCGCGGAGATTCTTCCGCTTCGTCAGGGACATGCACCGGCTCAATATCCCGTTCGACGAGCTCCTGCCGCGGGTCATCGGCAACGCGATCCTCTTCTGCGTCAGGACAGGCGACCGGGAAGTCAGGCAGCCGGACGGCAGGACGCGCTACGTTCCCGTGCTGGAGGGTGTCGGCCTGTCGACCGAATACCACCGCGATTACGTTAAATGGAGGAGCAACACCATCGTGTTCGGCACCAGCACCGACACCCTGTACAAGAGAATACTCGAGGCGCAGCGAAAGGGCTTTTAAACCAGGCCGGAACGTCCCGCTACTTTTTCCATATTTTTTTTACAAACTCGTCAAATCCCCGCCGCTCGTGCCCGAGGGATTCGTTCAGGGTCGCGCCGTTCCGGTACTCGATCAGGTTTTTCATGGTCTGGAGCATGTCGGCATTCAGCGCGGCCGCCTGCCCCGCGATCTCCATCGCCCGCGGCACCAGGCTGTCGGCGGGCACGACCTCGTTTACCAGCCCCGCCCGCAGCGCTTCATCGGCGGATATGAACTGGCAGGTGAGCGACATCTGCTTTGCCATGCGCTGGCCCACCGCTTCCTGTAACAGCTGGCTCATCCCCCAGCCGGGGTGTATCCCCATCTTGACGTGCGTGTCGGCAAAGGAGGCGTGCTCCGACGCGATCAGAAAATCGCAGTTCAGGGCGAGCTCGAACCCGCCGGTCATGGCCGGCCCGTTGACGGCGCCGATGATCGGCTTCGTGCAGGCGGCAAGCACCTCCATCATTCCCCTCCCGTCGCCGCGCGGGTCCATCAGGTTGTCGGTCGCGATCGCCTTCAGGTCCAGGCCGGAGCAGAAGGCCGTTCCCGCGCCCGTGATCACCGCCGCCATGATGCCGGCGTCCGAAGCCACCCGGTCGATGGCCTCGTACAGGTTCGCCAGAAGGTCCTGGTTCATGGCGTTGCGCCGCTCGGGCCGGTTCAGGGTAATGAGCGCGACGCTCCCGCTTGTTTTAAACAGTACCGTTTTTTCCATATTCAGTCTCCCCGATGTTATTTGATAAAATAGCCTTCCTTTACTCCCAGCCCCACCACCTTCCCGTCCTTCAGAACGAAATCGTAGATCTCACCCTTTTCGGTCTGGCCGGGATAGATGTAGACAAACGTGTGCAGCGACGTCGGCACGATGGCCACCCGCGCCCCGGTGTACGATTTTATCGCGACAAGGTACCCTCCCGGGTTCAGCTCGATATCGATGAAGCGGCCGCCGGCCGGGTTGGTGTACAGCCGGTACCGGCCCACGAAGCTCTCCAGCTGTCTTCTTCCCGGCTTGTCCGGCTCAAAAGTCAGCGGGTCAAAATCATCGGATACGAGAAGCCGTGAAAAGCGGATCATGCGGCTCTTCAGGCCATAATAGTACCGGTAAAATTCCTCGCGGTCGTATACGGGCGGATTGCTGATGAACACGTAGCCCGCGTTGTGGCGCGGAAAGAGCTGCATGAACCCGCCCGCGCCTGGCATGTGGGCCGCGTGGTGCATGGAGTAGACCCTGCCGCTGATGGACCAGACACGAAAGCAGAGCCCGCGGTACTCCTTTTTGCGCGACCGGGGCGTTTCGATGGTCTCGTCGATGAAGCGGTCGAACATGCGCTTTGATATGAGCCGCTTCCCGCCGACCGAGCCGCCGTCCAGAAACATCTGCATGTACCTGACCAGGTCGTTCAGCGAGCAGCGGATGCCCGATGCGCCCCGCGTGGTCACGGGCGCCTTCGAGTCCTTCATGCCGATCGGCGCGAGGATGTTACGGGTCACATAGTCGCCCAACGGCATGCCCGAAGCCTCGAACACGATGAAACCAAGGAGATTGTATCCCTGGTTGCAATAGCTGAACCGGTACCCGGTCGGATATTTCTGCTGCGGCACGATAAAAGGATAGTTGTTCTTCTCCTGTACGGGATCGGGATCCTCGATGAGCCCCGATGTATGGGTGAGGAGGTGCCATACGGTGATCGGATCGGAGTTGAGCCCCGGCGCCTCGAATTTCACTCCCAGGTACGTGCTGATCGGTTCGTCGAGCGATATGATCCCGCGGTCGGCCAGATGGAGTACCGCCAGGGCGGTGAAGGTCTTCGTGAGCGACGCCGCCTGAAAAAGCGTCGAGGACGCACAGTTCACGGATTCGGAAAATATGACCCGGCCATCGCTGATCGCAGCTGCCGCGGCCGCAGGCACCACCTCGCCTCCGGTGTTGGCCCGCATCCACAGGGAGAGCGTTTTCTTTTCCGCGTTGATCCGTTCGTCTCTGATCTTTTTTTCCTGCCCGGCCTTTTTATCCGCCGCGCGGGCCGGCGGCCGCCCCTGCCTCGTTTTTTCTCCGCAGCAGGCGGCGGCCAGCAGCAGGATCAGGCATCCCGTGACCGGCGATACGAACGGATGCGACATATGTCGGCCGGCTGTCAGCATACCCGGGTAGTAGAGCAACGGAAAGGGAATCTGTCAAATACAAACGGAAAAAAATGCCGCGGTGAAACGTGAGGCGCTACTCCCTCACCGCTTCGAAATAGCCGTGCCGGAGCGCGAGCCCCACAACCCTGTTTTCCTTCCATACGAAGTTGTGCAGCATTCTCCCGCTGTCTATCAGGAAGCGGTTCGAGGTGAAGGTGCGCAGGGGCAGCGAACCGCCGAAGCCGTCGCTGAAGAGCATGCCGTCCCGGTAGGAGACATGCACCGTCTGACCGGTGATGACGTTCCGGTATCGGCCGTCATACCGCCGCAGCTCGTCCGGGGTCAGAGAGGGCCACGCGGTGCAGAGGCTTTCGTCACCGGCGATCTTGCGCACCAGGGAGCGCAGCATGCCGGTGAGGCCCTGCCGCCATGACATGAAGGAGCCGCAAAGGTGCGCCGGTGGGTTGCAGAGATATATGAATGCGATTTTTTTCTTCGGGAAGACCTGGAGACCCGAGGCCTGGTTGAACCACCGCCCGGCCTTGTAATAGCTGTCGACCCTGCCGTCCACGGTGATGACCTCCCAGCCCAGGGAGTAATAGTAATCGACCCTGGTGCTCGGGAGCTCAACCGGATTTGCCAGCATCCGCGCGAAGCTCTCCTCGCTCAGGAGCCTCTTCCCGCGAAAGACACCGCCGTTGATCAGCATCGCGACGTACTTCGACAGGTCCTGTATTGTGGTAACGATGCCGCCGGTCCCGTTCGCGAACTCGGCCGTGCTGTTGTCCATCCCGAGGGGCGCGAGAACCATCTCCCGCATGCACACGGCATACGGTTTGCCGGACGCGGCCTCGATGACGTGCATCATGAGCTCGTATCCCTCGTTCGAGTAGGAGTAGCAGTAGCCCGCCGGGTGTACCTGCTCGGGCACCGAAAGCGACCTGCCGCCGGCATCATATCTCACATACCTTCGGCCATATGACGGGATGCCGGATGTGTGCGCGAGCAGGTGCATGACCGTGACGGGCGCGGAGTTGAGCTCTGGCCGCTCTATGACCACGCCAGGCAGGTAGCGCGATACCGGCGCATCCAGGGAGAGTATCTTTTCCTCGTGAAGACGGAGCGCGAGGAGCGCGGTAAAGGTCTTGGAGAGTGAAGCGATGCCGAACCGGGTGGCGCTGTCGGCGCGCACCCCGTGATGGTAGACGAGCCGGTCGCCCTGGATCACGCCCACCGCCACGGACGGCACCATACCGGCCGGGACGTTCCCGTCCAGCCAGGACGCGAACCGTGTCCCGTATTCCCCGGCCCGCGCCTTCGCGTCCGGTCCGGGCAGAGCGCGCTCATCCCCCGATCGTACGCCGGAAAAGGCAATGAGCGTTGTCGCCCGGGACACGGTGGCCTGTCCGAAAAAAACAATGGCGACAAGCGTGATCGCCGCCGCTGACAAGAGGTAGATCCTTCTTTGCATCCCACTCCCCGAACCCGTTGAAATTCAAAAAAACCGGCGCATACTATCTATTTATGTGCGCCTGCACAGCATTTCGTATATTGCGAAT
Source organism: Spirochaetota bacterium (assembly GCA_016928865.1). GTDB lineage: Bacteria > Spirochaetota > UBA4802 > UBA4802 > UBA5550 > RBG-16-49-21. The sequence goes on along the minus strand of JAFGJX010000086.1, from coordinate 5,999 downwards.
GTTAAAATTTTTATGGATAATATAATGCCCTTTATACTGTCAAGCTAAAAACTGCATAAAACCACCACCAGATTATTTATCGGCCTCTCCGGCAGATAAAATTGAATACATCCCATTAAAACGGGGATTGCATTTGATCCAAGGCTTAGAACCAATCCCGACAGGCTAATGAAGCGTCGGAAAAAGCCTCGCGGCCTGCGAAAGTCGGACAAGAACATTGAAAACTCAGACATTCCTCGGCCGCTCAGCTCTTATTCCGACGCGTGAAAAACCTGTTGATATAGACTCTCAGTATTAGCACAGCGAACCTGCCAGAGAGATAAAAAATATTATTGACTGATTCGTCTTGACCTTCCTAGACTTACGAAGTACTATTAGGTATCCGGTATCTCGCAAATAAATGGAGCGAAAGACAGGGCATTGCGCCATGACAGAAGACAAATACGAACTGATAATAAATCACAGCCTGGACCGGGGCTTCGAAAGGATCAGCCTTGACAAGAAAGACTACCTCAAGGAGCTCTCCTACCTGCTGACGGACCCGAAAAAAGTATTCCTCGGCCTGGGCGACTTCCTCGAGATCGGCGACTACAATACCCTCATCGACAACATCTTCTTCGACACCGAGGGGATCAAGATAGAAAACATTCTGGACGAAAACAACCGCCGTATATCCTCCGTCGGCGACGTCCCCTTCTCCTTCTTCAAGCTGGGGGTCTATTTCCCGGATTTTCTTCTGAAAGACGTGCCCACGTCCTGCATCTCGGTCATCGGCGAAAAATCTCGCCTTTTCCCTGGCGCGGAGACCTTCGTCAGGTTCATCAAGCCCTATGACCCGCTGGTGCTTACGGCAATGCCGTTCGAGATCGCCGTTGAGCTGATCAAGCGCGTGGGACTTGACGAGAACAACCTCGTGTGCACCGATTACAAGAAGAAAGCCGACCCGATCAAAAAGGAGGTCTTCGCCGGAGACATCAACCGGTTCCTCTCCGGGGACCGCAAGAGCCTGGTGATCGAGAAATATATGCACGACAACGACCTGAAGGACAACGAGGTCGTGTATATCGGAAGGGGCGAGGCCGGCATTAAAACATTCTCATCCGTCAACTCGGTCGCGTTCAACCCGTTCGACAACATCATACCTGAATCCAGGATAACCCTGTACGGCTCTTCCCTGCTCTCCCTGCTCCCGCTCTTCAACTTTCACGGCAGGATGGACGATATGCTGATGACCGAAGAATTCGAAGAATTCATGCCCTCCCTGGTGGTCTATTCAGCGGTGAAAGAAAAATCTCCCGAGCTGATCGGGATCGAGGTCAAGCACCGGAACATGCAGAGCAACATCATCGGCCAGCGCATCGAGCATTCGGGCGAGAGCTACAAGTCGGTCGAGCGCGAGATCGACGTCTTCTTTGCCGGCTCGTCCATCAACATCAACCAGGTGAAGCGGCTCGTGACCGAGCGGATGGAGGATTACCGCCGCAACCCGGGCGACCTGGTGAAAAAAATCTACGAAATCGCCCGGGTGCGCTACAAGAACTTCTGCACTGCGGGCGGCCCCCCGCCGCAGGCCCCGAATGTCGTTCTGTGAGACCTGCCCCATCGAGGAAAAACTGATGCAATGCTGCGGGAGGCTCCCCATGACTGGCGAGCGGGCCAGGCTCGTGCTCGCATCGGGCGTGGAGGTGTACGCGTGCCCGAACCTTGGCGCGGACGGACGGTGTACCATCTACGAAAACAGGCCGATCGGATGCAGGGAATTTTTCTGCGACGCCTTCATGACCGAAGAGAAGGCGTTGGTGAGATAAACCGCCGCGTCCCGCCGGAACGCAATTCACGCGGGCCCTTTCATCGGCTACAATTTCAGGTTTTCGAGGTCCGTCCTGAAAACAGCGAGCAGCTTCCGGGTGAGCTTCATGCCCTCGGCGGCGAAGGAGTCGTCCGCCATAATCTTTTTACTCCAGATCTTCAGGCCGTAGCGGATAAAATAATTATCGATGAATTCACTCACCGCGTCGAATTTCAGCATCACGTTCCGCGGATCGCGGGTGTCCCAGTCGAAGGTTATTGACGATCCCGTCCCCCCGTCCGCCCGTACCATGACATCGGAAAATTCCTTTATCAGCTGATCCATGTCCGTCGGAATGAACAGGTCAATGACCCAGGCCGGTATAATATTGTAGTAACTTCCGGATATTGATGTCGCGGGGATGTCTTCCAGCCGGATTTTCAGCAGACCGCGGCGCGGAGTCTCCTTCCAGTTGACCCTGACGATCACATTGTTCGTGGCAAACTTGAGCCCGTGGACGTTATGCAGCATGTCCATGTCCGCATAGAACGATATACTCCCCACGCGCGCCGGCGACACCGCTTCGCCAAACAGGGGCCTCCCCGCGCCGTCCCAGGGAACAAAACAGCCGCGCCTGGTGTAAAACGACATTACGAGAACGTCATCGCTGCTGTTAAATACGAGCGTGCAGTACGTATGGCCGTTCACGCCCTTGATGGCAAGCTTTATATGGTAGAGGTCCTTTATCTTTCTGATCGATTTCGCCAGGCGGGGAAAGTCCTCCTTCAGGGTATCGAGCCGGTAGCGGTACTTCACGTCGACGCGGGTGTAGCGTACGCCCCCATGGCTCTGCACGGAAAGTAGTGAGCGTATCTCGGCATACCTGTCGAAAAACCCGGACACGCCGGGGAACGATTCGTAAAAGGCGTTCACCACGGCCCGGGCGTCGCCTTCCAGGTTCTTAAAGAGTCCGCACTCCGGCGCCTTCAGGGCGCGTATATTGTCCGGATCAATGACCCTGAAGATGCCGTCAACGAAGGCCAGGGCATTCCTGTGCGAGTACCGCCCGGTCGCGGTGAGGGAATCAATCGACATGATAAACGACCGCCCGCCTGCTATACAATGATCGTTCCTTTTCATGGCATAACGCGTGCTGAAATCCCAGATGCGGGAAACCTCGCACCGTTCCTGATCTGACATGACGAGGTTCACGCGGTAATGATCGTCCCTGTTGCATCCCTGGAACGTGACACCCCTGAACCCGTCTTCGTAATCGGTGCAGTACCTGCTGTTGTAGATCTTCATGAAATCGAAGCGCTCGAGAGATTTTTTCAGGTCTTTCATAAATTTTTCGGTCTCTTTGTCTCTCCTGACCTGCACCGATGTCTTTTCCAGGAGTTGCGCGACCTCCCGTATCGCTTCTCCGCCCCTCCTGCCGGGCGCGATATCACGCACCATATCGTTTATGGTATACGCCGAGACGCTCATCCAGGATGAAAGCGCCGCGATCATTAATAATCCGTGCATACTGTTCATTCGCCTTATCAGGGTGTTCAGGTCACAATAATACAGGAATATAATTTTATTGTCAATGACAGCGGAAAAAAATGACAAAATCGCGGAACAGGCACCTCCCCCGTTGACAATGCCGCGGAAATGTGATTGCTTAATAATTAACTGCTGCTTTTATTATGGATGACATTGAGGTTAACGATGAGGAGCAGATCTCTGCAGTGTCTGGTCCTCTGCCTGACTGCATATTCAGGTGCATGGGCAGCCGACTGGAAACTTGAAATTACCGGTCAGAACGTCAGGGTATATTCGCGGCCTGTCCGGGGAAGCGGAATCCTTGAATTGAGGGGCGTGGCGGTACTACCCGCGAAGATGGAAGTCCTGGCCGAAGTATTCAGGGACACGGCATCCTTCCCGCACTGGCTGGCCCCCTGCAGGGGATCATCACTCATCAGCCGTGCCGACCGCAACACCATGACCATATGCCTCGTGCTCGGCATGCCGCCGGGCATACGCAACAGGGAATTCGCGCTCAGGGCCTCGGCGGTGTATGAGCTCTCGGCTGCCAGGGCCGCCATCACCCTGCAGCATTTGACGGATTACCGCCTCCCCGCGGGAAGCTCAAATCTCCCCATGAAAGAATTCCGGGGCGATTTTGTCCTCGAGTATCTCGGCAGGAACCGCACGAAGGTCGTATACACATCCTTTGCCGATCCCGGAATCAATGTGTCTGATTTTTTTATCAATTATCAGGAACGCGGGTATCCGTTGGATACCCTTCGGGGTCTTTCAAGAATGGCGGCGCTTGAGAAATACCGCAATAAGGCTCTCGGGTCTGAGGACCGGCTGCTTATTGAAAGAATACTGGCGGACAGGAACGCGATAAGAAAAATACTGCTGGCGCGCCTGGACGAATATATCGACGACCCTCTGGTCAGGGAAATCGCTTCTGATCCCGCTATCATCGACATCATCGTAAAATCAGGCGGCTCGTACAAAGGATTAAAAAATGCATTCAAGACCGGGTGCCTTCAGTTCATAGAAAGAAAATACCGGTCAGATCCGGGAATCCGCAGGCGCTACCGCTATGACAGGGCAATCATCGAGCATGAGATCAACAGCAGGGAAAACGAGCGGGAGTTCGAAAATATCATTTTTTTCGGAAGCGACAGGACGAAAATGACGATCGATCAATTTCTACAAAGATACGCAAAAAAACTGGAAATCAGATAAAAGAGCCGTCATGGGACACGGCCGCCCTTCCGGTGATTCAGCAGGGTTATCGGCGTCTCCCCAGCACCTCGCGGTATTTATCGAACACCCTCCGGTCGGACAATATCCCCTCGTGGTCAACGTCAAAGGCGAATTTTTCTTTCGCCCCGGTGTAGACCCGCTCGTCAAGGGCCCTCCCCTCCGCCACGCCGTCCGCCGTCCCGTAGAAGAGGTAGTAGCTTACGCCCTGCGGCAGTTTCGCGCGCAGGGCGCGGTCGATGAACGCGCTCGCCGACGTGACATCGTACCAGACCGGGAGACGCTTGGACGGGAACAGGAAGGCGCGGTCCGCGGATTCAAACCCGCCCCAGGGCGACGCCAGGGTCACGTAGACCTTCACGTCGATCCCCTCCCGCTTCAGGTCGAACCGCGAGAGCATGTCCCTGGTGATCAGGCCGCCCATACTGTGAGCCGTAATGCAGATGGCGGAGAAACCGAATCGCTTCCTGAGGTCCTTCAGCGCCTCAAACAGAAGCCGCGAGGCAAGGCCGAGGCGTATCCCGGAAGGGTAATAGTAAAACCAGGGCTGGTACCGGCGCGCGTCGAGCCGGAACAGGAAATACGCCCAGTTCTGCGGGCTGCCCTGGGCGCCGTGGACAAAGAGCACCGGTATCTTGCTCGGCTCGTATTCCCGTGTGAAATAGATGGCAGCGCCAAAGGCCCTCATGAAGGTTGATGGCGACCACCAGCCGACCTCCGCGTTCGCGGCACAGAACCGTTCGTCGTATATCCTGGCGGTCTCGCCGTTGGCCGGCTGGCAGGGCAATGCCGACCGATCATGACGCAGCCTGAAAGAGGGAGACAGGGGGCCAACCGCACCCGCGCCCTCCCTGATGACAACGCCGGTCCACACGTCATCTTCCACCGCCATGATCCCGGCGGTCGCGCCGCCTGATCGACAGACGCCGGAGACCTCGGTGCTTTCAAACACACCGTTGCCGTTATAATCCCGAATGGAATAGAGCCGGTACCGTCCCGCCGGCACATAGAGCATGAACGGGCCCGGCCGCTCCAGCATGACATAGTCCTGCGGCGGCGCGGCCCCGCCCTCGACCGGACGCGCCAGCACCATGACCGGCCCGCCGCCCGCGCCGACAACGGTCCCCGTTATTACTGACGAATTATATTCCGCGCCCCGGCCCTTCTGCATGTTATCGCGCGCGCCGATGGAGAAATACCCGCACGCGGGAACCGTCGCCAGGCAGAGGATCATCATGCGAAAGAGGCCCTTCATGTTATCGTGCCCCCTTTTCCCATTTCTCGATAAGACCGGCAATGTCGTCATATCTGTTCTCACGCGCGATCCCGGCGGCGCTCTTACCCTGGTTGTTCACGCTGGCCGGGTCAGCGCCGTGCTCCAGAAGGAATGACGCGGCATCATAGCAGCCGTATGACGCAGCCGTCATCAGGGCCGTCGCGCCGCTTT
>JAFGJX010000085.1 GCA_016928865.1 Spirochaetota bacterium | reverse complement strand
TTGTTTCATTTGATTATCCTATTGTTTTCTTCTAAATAGTACCATGCAACAACCACTTGTCAATAAATACGTGTCATAGTGGCAGAACAAAAAGCGAATCACCGAGGACTGTCTGAGCCGTCATTTCGCTGTCCCAGTTCCGCAGGTGATGAGCTCCCTATTCTGCCACTTATTGGTAATCTCCTATTTTCTCATATGCCTCTGCGAAGGGGGGGGTACGGCTACTGGCTGTTGTGCGAAGTTTTACCCGCTCATTTAAAAAATATTATAATTTTTTTATATTAAAAATAATAACCGGTCCAAATTTGATATATTTGAAATCATTAAATCCTGTTTTGTTAATTAAATCCTTTAGTTCTTCCAAAGTAAAACGATGAAGTTTTGCATCAACGTTTTTCATCGAATTGGAAGCGTTATTAAACTTTTCAGCATCATCTTTCGTTGAAGATTTTTTTAATTCTCTTTTAGCAGGGTCAATAATATTTGGAACTTTTTGTTCCAGCAAAGCCATAATTGCCAATATGCTATTCGTTTTTAATACTCTCCACATTTCTTTTAGCGCCTTTTCAGCATCGGGATACGCGTGAAGAGCCCCGCTACAGGTGACAAAATCAAATGAACTGTCTGTAAATGGAAGATTTTCCACATCACAACGCGCGAATGCAATATTGTCAATTGAGTCTTTTTTTGATAGCTCAGCAGCTTTTTGTACCATTCCCATGGAAATATCAACACCATGTACATAACTAATTTTTTTTGCCATTGGTCTTGTCACTTGACCAGCTCCACATGAAATATCTAGTCCAATCCAGTTTCTATTACGAATCTTTCTCGTAAGTAACCAAACAACAACCCATGGAGAACCGCCCCAAAGAGAAGATCCATAAATCTTAGACAATTCATCGAATTGAGAAGCACGATTCCTTAATATCTCACCTTTTTCTTGATTATTTACCAAGAGGAAGTCTGGAATAGTTTTATCTATGGGGTAACTGTTCTTACAATTTTGACACTTAAATGAAATTGAATTTAGAGCTAAATTCCCGTGACAATTTGGACAAACATAATTTTGATAATTTATCATGATAAATCTCCTTGAATTAGCAATAATTATACTTACCGTTTAGTATGTTGAAAGTCAAAAAAAATTACTCTTTTAACAATTCATAAAACTCCTCCCAAAGTTGTTTTATTGTGTTCCCGATTTCATATTTTTTATTTTGCATTATTTTCCTCATGCCAATACCGTCTATTGTATAATTAAATATTTCTGCTATATGCCTATCCGCCATTTGTGATTTAATCTCACCATTTTTTTTTGCGTTCTTAATAACCCTGATCCACGTATTCATCTCCTTTTCTTCATTAGCCCACATTTTTTTTCGAAAATCAGGCATTATCTTTAATGCATCAAAAGTTAAAAAATAATGATTGATATCATCCTGATTTTTGCTCGTATTTAAGAATGAATTTTTACTTGTTAATGCATCTAAATATTGATGAAAGAAATCGAACAGTGAATTCGAGTTCATGCTATCAAAATCAATTTTGTTGATTAATGAAAATTGATCAACAATTTGAAAAAATAGTTCTTCTTTGCTCTTAAAAAAATAATAAAAGGCTCCTTTTGTAACTCCTACCGCATCAGTAATTTCTTGGATAGAGACCTCCCTATATGTCTTCTGGAGAAAGAGAGTTATTGCTGCATCCATTATTTGTTTTTTTGAATTTGCCATTTATATTACCCAAACATAATACTTACCGTTTAGTATGTTTTAAGTTTAATACAATTCTTTAAAAAAGTCAAGTCTGCGTATAAAATTTTACACTGCTGTCCCATAGAAAGAGGGGATAAATAAAAAATGGTATTAATCTCAAAACTGTTGGGTATTATTGATGTCGCCAACCTCTCAATAATTCAGCAGTTAAGGAGATTAATAGCATGTTTCAAGGTAGAACAATCCTCTCACAAATGCAATCACTAATTTTTAGATATGATCTGAACAAGCCTGAATTCAATTATGCAATGCATGATGAACCGATGAGAGTTAATCATGAAATTAGCAGAAATAAAGAATCAGTTAACGAGTTATCACTATCGACATGACGTAATTTGATCTCTCAATGAATGAGAGAGGTTGACATTATGAGGTTTTTAGAAGTGTTCTTATGTATATTAATCTTGTTAGTCTAGAACAAACACTTGACTCATTATCAAATGATCAAAATGACACTTTTCATACCGTCAATTATCATAGGAAATATCATTAAAGGCATTGCGGTGAGCTATTGTAGGAGCCAATGATAGTATTGGCTAATCCGTCCTTCGGTCTGAGATCTGGAATTCAACTGCTGAAAAACTTGTCCGCCCTCTTCAGCGGATTCAGTGTTGTCAATCCCTCGCTGGCCAACCCTTGTAACCGAAGAACACCGCCAGGCACAGACACAAAGTCACGCTCAATATTGTCGACACAAAAGATAATGCGAATGCTATGAGATACATGATTGGCCCATACCGATGTTGCCTGGTGATTTGTTCGACTTCTTTAGGGTCGATGCTTCGTCCAAGAAGCCTGCCGTTCTTGGCGGCATAACGCCACAAACCCTTGAACGTCAGGGCGATAGCTGTTAACGTGCCTGCAAAGACCGCTCCTGCAACCTTCGCTTCGACATGGAGCAGGTATTCCGCCATCAGTGTCGTCGGAAATGGCAGAAAGGTTATAAGCAGGAGCAACAAGCCATTCCAGTATAGGAAGAAATGATCACTTCTCTGGACAAACATGAAAATCCGGTGATGGTTAACCCACATGGCAAGTATTGTCGCGAAGCTTGTTATAAAGGCCAGGTAATGCGGCCATTGTGCCAGTAAAGCAAAAAGGAGATTGCCTCCCGCTCCGAGATCCTCTGCCTTTGGCACCCTGATGGCAAGAACCAGCAACGTTATGGCGATGGCAAAAACGCCATCGCTGAAAGCCTCAATTCGGCCTGTTTCATTTTTTTCGAACAACTTGGACATTCCGTAACGCACCTCCAAGATGCGACAAAAAAATTACATACAACTGATTGTACAGAGCGGCCCTCCTGTCAAGGATGTATCATTTTTTACGAAACCCGTATTATTGTAATATTCCGGGAAGTCAACTCCACTTCGGCCAGACGCATTCATGGAGATAAAATCGCATCTACTCGGGTGCAGGCAGTGCCGCTTTCGGACGTCAGTGTCCTCCCCGCTAGAGTGTTAAATCCCACTAATACAGAACACATGGTCGGTCTTCATATTCTCCGATATGCCATGTATTAATTGGACTATTTCCTGATAATAGAGTATTTTATTATTAACTATAATAATAAAGAGAGGTATTCTTTATGAAGCGAAAAGGGATTTCAAGGGACGGACCCGGGGCGATTGGCAAGAATAAAATTGTCATGTTGAGGACAAGACCCGGCGAGGTTGATAAAGGAAAAATTGGCTCATTGCCTGGAAGCGCTCAAACCATGGTCAATCAAAATCTGCAATGGAAGGAGAACGAGAAGAACAGCCTTGCCTTCATCATCGAACATAGAAGGGCGAAAGATTTGGTAGAGGAAATGGAAAAAACTCCCTTGGAAAAAATAGTGGGAGAGAGAAGAAGCCACATTGATGAAATCACGTACCTTGAAAGAATCATCGAGGACAGGAAGGAGCAGGACCGGATCATGGAGCTTCAAAAACTGCCGATTGAGTTGATAGTCGAAGCTCGGCGCAAGTATGAAGATAATCTTTCATTCCTAGACAGCATTATCGAGGAGAGGAAAAAGCAAGAGCGGGAAACCAGCATCAGCGCGCGGGACACCGTTGTCGGCGAAAGAAGATCCCATGTGGACGAAAAGACCGATCTTGATTCCATAATCGATATGAGGCGTGGGGACGCCAGGGCCGCCGAATAGTAGCCGTTTGAACCACCGGGATTGCATTGAAAGCTGCTGAAGGAGGCAGCTTTTCGTGTATTGATATCACACTCGAGATCGCAAAAAAAGATAAACAGTATCTCATGGAGAATCCGACACCGTGAGGTCAACCGTTCATTGCATATATAATCCGGCATCTTCGATACGCTTTAACGATCAGGCATCCGGAGACGCACATAGCCCTGCTCGTCGAAAATGATATCCCACCATATTCACTGTTTTGCAGATAAATCCTTCACGCGTAAACCACCTCCGTGGTTTCCCGGGATACAAGAGTCATGCCATTACTAACAAGCCCTTGAAGGCAGACCTCCGCCTGAAGAGCACCATCCTCACCGTCTTCTTAATTAACTTGACACGGCTTACCCTCAAGGTATATACTCTGCATAATATCATGAAATCTGTGAATCCGCTCCTCTACGACCTGCGCGTATGGCAGTTGGCGATAGAGAAAATTCCCCGCGAGCCTACCGGGCAGTGATGCGCCTCCGAGTGTGCCATGGCACGACATGAAGAGTATACATTCAGCTGTCTCTATGAAGTATACATTTAAACATAACAAAGGTAAAACGTTATGGAAAGATCGAAAGGCGACCGCATAGAAACCTGGAAAGATCGATACCCCGATAAATTCGCGGAAGAGGATACAATCTTTTCCCATATCCATCGCGGGGACAGGATATTTATCAGCACCGCCTGCGGCGAGCCGCAGTACCTGGTGAACGCCATGGTACGGTACGCCGAATCGCACCCGAAGACCATCGTCGACTCGGAACTGATGCAGGTATGGACACTGGGTGTAACGCCGTATACGGACCAGAAATTCGGGCATAATTTCAGGCACAACTCCTTCTTCGTCGGCGACAACACCCGGGAATCGGTCAATGCAGGCATGGCCGATTATACGCCGATTTTCCTTTCGCGGATTCCTCAACTTTTCCGGAATAGGATGATTCCCGTCGACGCGGCGATCATCCAGACGTCACTGCCGGACCATAACGGCTATGTGAGTCTTGGCGTCAGCGTGGACATCTGCATGGACGCCATCGAGAACGCATCCCTCGTCATCGCCCAGGTGAATCCCAGGATGCCCAGGGTGCATGGAGACACCTTCATGAGCATTGAAAAGATCAACTTCGTCATCTACCATGAGGAGAATCTGCTCGAATATAACCCGGCGGTGCCGGATGAGATAGCGCATCAGATCGGCCGCCATGTCGCAAGTATTGTAAAGGACGGCGACACGATACAGACCGGGTATGGGAGCATGCCCAACGCGATCATGTCCAGCCTGGGTGAGAAGAACAACCTGGGCATCCACACCGAGCTGTTTTCACAATCCATGGTCGATCTCCTGAAAAAGGGCGTCGTGGACAATTCAAGGAAGACCCTCGACCGTGGCAAGACCATGGCCTCCTTCTGTATGGGAGTCAGGGAGACCTATGAGTTCATTGACGATAATCCCTTCATCGAGTTCAGGCGGATTAATTATACCAACAATCCCCTCATCATCGCACAGAACAGCAACATGGTGGCCATTAACGCGGCGCTCCAGGTGGACCTGACGGGCCAGGCCACCGCGGAATCAATCGGCAACCGGTTCTTCAGCGGCATCGGCGGAAGCGCCGATTTCATGCGTGGTGCCAATCTCTCGCCGGGCGGTAAGACCATCCTCGTGCTCCAGTCGACCGCCCTGGGGGGAGAGGTCTCCAGGATCGTCCCGTTTCTGGATGCGGGTACAGGGGTGACCCTGAACCGGGGCGACATCAATTATGTCGTCACGGAATACGGCATCGCCTACATCCACGGCAAGAACATACGAGAGCGGGCCATGGACCTGGTTGCCATCGCCCATCCAAAGTTCAGGCCGATGCTTGTCGAAGAGGCGAAGCGCCTGAAGCTTATTTACAAGGACCAGGCCTTCATCCCCGGCAAGCGGGGCGTCTACCCGGAGGAGATCGAAACCTTTCGGACCACCCGGGACGGGACGATCATAAAGATGCGGCCGGTGAACATAAACGACGAGACCCTGGTCAAAGACCTGTTCTATTCCCTCTCGGACCAGAGCTTCCAGCGCCGGTTCATGTCAACGCGGCTCGACATGCCCCACGAGCGGCGGCAGAGTTTCGTGGTGATCGATTATACGAAGGAGATGGTGCTGCTGGCGTTCATCGTCACTCCGGATAAGGAAATCCTCGCCGGGATGGGGCAGATGATCAAGGAGGAAAAAAGTCATATGGCCGAGGTGGCATTCGCGGTCAGCGACGACAGGCAGAATCACGGCATCGGCAGCGAGCTACTCGCCTACCTCATACTGCAGGCCAAGCGTGAGGGCATGCTGGGCCTGACCGCCGAGGTGCTTGCCGAGAACCGGCCCATGCTCCATGTCTTCGAAAAATCGTTCCCGAACCTCCAGAAGAAGCTGGAGGACGGGGTATTCGAACTGGTACTCCGGTTCGAGGATGCTGCATGAGCCCGCGGGATGACCGAACCCGGCCTGTAGGGTAACTCTTTTCGTATAACACCCACTATGTCAAGCAGCGGATGATATTTTTTTCCCTTCCAGATAAATTTCTTGGTTTTTCAACATTCGGAATATGACCTGTAC
>JAFGJX010000084.1 GCA_016928865.1 Spirochaetota bacterium | reverse complement strand
TATATTGATCAAATATATACTTAATTTTAAATATTTGTGCATATTTATTTGAACATTGGTGATTTTATTTTAAAAATACAATCATTACAAACGATACCCGCACCGTATAAATACTCCCAGCAGATGCGCCGGTATATTATCAAACACCGCATTATACTCCAGCCCGATGCCAATATAAAACTTCATGGGCAGATCAAAATTCACATTGGCGCCGGTAAAGAGGACCGGTCTCGTGCCGAAATAATCATCACCCGATACCAGAAAGTTGAGCGTATAGGTATGCCACCTGAAATATTCCTTGAATCCAAGAACAGGTGACACATGCCAGCGCAGCTCCCCCTTCAGAGGAAATGAAAATTCATATCCTAAATAAAATCCGGCCTCAATCATGGAGGAATTGCCAAAGCCGGACCTCGGATTCAAAAAACCGGAGACTGACAGGAGTAATCCGGGATACAGGCCCGGCGCCCTGTTTAAAAATGAAAGCGCTGGATGGCTGTTTCCCATAGAACGAAATTCATAGAAGAACCTCATGCCGAGCGATCCCGAATAGGGATCATTCATCCCGAGATCGCTGGTGTAATAGCCCAGATCCATACCCGCATAATACTTGATAGGAAAACCTTCCGGTTTTTCCAGTATGGTAAAATGCCCTGGTAAAATAGTTTCCAGGTCGAGCAGGTCTCCCGGGTTTTTCAGCACCAGGTCGTACCTGGCGCCTGCCCCGGCGCCGGATGCATCAACCGTAGCAGCCAGGGTTTCCGGATCTATGAATCTGACATTCTTTACCGGCAGCTCCGAATCGGCGTTTTTAACAACCACCTCCGTTGTTCGATACAGGTTTTTCCCCTTGATGGTCACGCGGTTTCCCGACCAGGGATGCAGTGCGGCCGGCGTTGCAGAAACAATTTTCGGCTCAAGCGCGGGAACTATCATGAGAGTATGCCACTCAGACCATCCCGACACCTTGTTGAATTTGGTGAGCATCCCGACGCGATATTTGTACTTGCCGTATGGCAGGCTTACTTCCAGTTTCGTCGCTTCAGTCGTTTTTTCGAGAATGATATCATCGTAGAGATCGGCTATCTCCACGGTATAGCTGAGTGCGCCCTCAATCGGTTTCCACTCGATATACGCCCGCTCCTGTTCCTGACCGGCGTATGTACGTGCGGTCAGGAAAGCAAGAAGGGCCAGCGCCGTGAATATTTTATCAGTCGTTATCTTTCTCAATTACCTGTATCTCCGGTGAAACGATAATAATCCTGGAATCACCCAGATTGATATTGAAATTATTCCTCACTTTTCTGCTGGAGCGGACGACTTTGTTACGCCTGTTCTTCTTCACGGCCCTGATGGTCCAGTAAAAATTTCCGACATCCAGCATGCTCAGGTCGGACACGGTGTAATTTGATTCTTTCGTCTGGGTTGACAGAACAAGCCTGTCTTGCGTTTTCTGTTTTTCCCGTATAAGCTGATGCAGCTCCAGCTGATAGGCGTTTGCACCGCGCACGGGTTTCCAGGCGAATTTCAGCTCATTTTCAGTCAGCATCCTGACCGCACCACCGCTCTTCGGAAAAAGCACTACCGGCGGCGCGATGCCCTCGCGCACCGTGAGGCGGCGGGTCTCGCTCAATGCCGCGAGTACGTTGTCGTCACTCATCATCTTCACGCGCCAGTAGAAATCCCCCGGCTGTACGCCGTCCAGAGCCGCCCTGGCCGAGGCGGTCCTGACAGTCCTTTCGACCCGCGTGAAATCCCGGTCCCCTGACAGCTCCAGGACGTATCTCCCGCGCAGTTCGGGATTTTTCCATTTAAAAGCCAGGCCCTTTTTCTCAAGGTCTGTCACAACATAGTCGGCCCGGTCCCTGGGGGAAAGGAGAAGAAGGTCCTCGTAATCGCGCAGCTCGAACAATCTGACGCCTGATATCGCCACGCGCTTGTTACTGTCATCGTACAGTCCGACCCGCCAGAAATATTTCCCGGTCGGAAAGGATTTTTGCATGTCCCAGTGATCGGCGTCCACCGGCGCCTCCCTGTACACGGTAGAGAAGTCCCTGTCCTTTGAAAAAGCAAGTCGCCTCGTCAGCGTATCTTCGGTTTTTTCCCAGCTGAAAATCAGGTGCTCCCTGTCGACACGCGCCCGGCTCATGCTCGTGCCGTCGGGGGGGTACACGAGGCGCGGCGGCCTCAGGCGGTCAACCCTTTTTACCGTAAGACGGCGGACTTCACTCCTCCTCCCCGGCCATCCCTTCGGACCGCCGGTTGCAGTGACACGCCAGTACAGCTCTGTCGCTTGTCCCGCGTCCCTGTCCCGTTCCCACTGCCAGGAAAAATTCACCACACGGGAATCGATATTTTTAACCAGACGGGAAAAGTCTCTCCTGTCGGAAATCTCGAGACGGTATGCCCCTGCTAGTTTGTGCGGCTCCCAGGTAAACATGATCAGGGGCGGATCTATTTTATACTCAAGCTGTTCACCGTCGGACGGAGAGAGAAGCGCAAAGGCGCTGTCCCTGAAAACGGCGAATCTTCGGGTTTCACTCACTTCGCGCATTCCATTTTCAGGATTTTTCAGAGAAACCCGCCAGAAGTAATTGCCATCAGGCAGGGATATGGCTATCATCTCATCTGAAGATTGTACCCGCCTGTGTACCGGTGCGAACTCCCGATTCCCGCTTATATCAACAAGGAAGTCCCTGCTTTTCTCCCGGTCACCCCTGTATTCCCATGCAAACTCGATTTTATCTTTCTCATTCTTCATATAGAATTGCCTGTTCTCAACCGGGTCAACGAGAACCAGGCGCTTCTTTTCCACCGACATCGTGTCTGATTGTAAAACCGCACGTTCATCCGCGCTTATCGTTTTCTCCTCCCCATTGACGAACACCTTGGCTTTCCCTTCCCGCACATACACTTCCGGATCTCCTCCCTGAGGCGCCGCGATAGTGAGGTCACCCCTGTTCAGCGAAATCCTTCGATTTTCAGCGACGATGACCAGCCCGGTTTTGGCCTCCTGCTCCCTGCCGGACCTCTTCACATCCGCGCAGCCCTTCTCCACGGCAATGACAACATCATTATCACCTGTCGTAAAGCTGATGACCGAATCCTCGCACATATCAACCAGTGTGCCGTCGCGCAGAGCTATCCCGGCTGATGATTCTGGCCCGGACACAACCGTGTCACCGCGCAGGACCGGGTCCCCCTGATAAAGGACTTCCCCCGTCTCAGATGATGTCGCCCTTCGGCTGACATCATTGTACAGGTACAGGACCCTGCCGATACCGTCCCGGTTATCGGCATGTATTCCGTTTGTTCCTGACAGGTCGATGAGCAGAAATACCACGAGTATACAGAAAAGCATGAGGCCGATTATGATAAACGCTTTTTCCTTTTTCCTCAACTGAATCCTCATGACCATATCGTCTCAGTTTACTGCCCGGTTACTGCAGAATAAACATGTTTTTTTCCAGCATCCTGCCGTCGAGCGAAATCGTTTCCATATCATGCACGACGGCGCTCAGCGCCTCGAACGAGGCGTCCTGCCAGTCGATCGATTTGTTGTATACAAACCGCGCCTGTATCCGGTTTTCATCCAGCATTTGCGCGAACCTGATTATCGATTGAATGATCGATGCGTTCATCATCTCCAGGGACGAAAAATCACTGGTGAGTTCCCTGCCCCGCATGGAGTTGATGACTCCTTCCAGGTACGGGTTCAGCAGTTCGCCGGGATTCCCCACGTTCCCCTTCCCCATCCATATCATGGAAACTTCCGGACCGTCATAGGTGACCTGGATTTTAAGCCCCTCGGTCCTGAACTGCTGAGTTACCGCTTCCCGCCGGTATTCCGGAGCAGGCGCGCCGGCCTCTTCAGCCGTGGAGCCGGCCGCATGCCGCTCCGCGCGATGGAGCTCCTCCGGCCACCCGTGTGAATCGATATACGAGCGGAGCACCTCTCTGAACGATTGCGTGAGATAAAATATCTCGTCCCCCTCGCCGGGCGCCGCAAGCTTCAGCACGCCCCCCGGTGCGGAGGAGGCAAGCTGTTTCAGAGCGTCTATCGGAGCGGAAATGATCTTTGAAAACATAAACGCGCCGAGCACCGCCGCGATCAGGACGATACCCAAAACGACGAGCCCCCTCTTCCGCATATCACCTACGCCGCGCAGGACCGTGTCTTCGTCGGCCGTCACGACAACGCCCAGCCCGAACATATCGAGCTTTTTATAGGAACCGAGTTGATACCGCCCCTCCCCGTCGCGGTATCGCAGGGACCCGTTGTCCGCGGTGCTGAGCAGCATCTCTTTCACGATCGGCACGTCCCCCATGTTCACCCGCGCCAGGACCCGGTTTCGTTCGCCGTGGACAACGCAATCGCCCCGGTCGTTCACCATGTATGTCCGCGCTGGTCCCGAGAGCCTGAACGCGGCCATGAACCGATCGAGCGGCACGTAGCAGATTACCACGCTCGACACCGCGCCTTTTTTCTGACGATAGGGAAAGCTCATCCCCAGCACCGGAATCCCCGCGTCGGGGGATATATTTCTGACGACTATCTTTCGGTCAAAGGATTTCATGAAATATTCGGCGTTCTTTCCATGCACGCTTTGCAACGAGTCCTTCGACACCTGGCGACTGTTGATGTACTTCTCGTTATAGAAGGTCTTCTTGAATTTCAGCCCGTCCCCATCTTTCGAGGCAATGCCCATGAAAATAAAATTGCCGTTCTCGCGGAAGAGGATCTCCTTTACCCGCGCAGCAAGCTTTTCTGACGACGTATCTATCGCCGCGACCTCCGCCGCGATCCGCGCATTTTCAAGGGAAGAGGCGATTTCATCCTGCAGCCTGTCGCCGATCAATTGTGCGGCCAGGGCATTGCTGTCATTCACCTGTATCGCGCTGTCGTGCCGGTAAAGGGCCGTACCGAAAAAGACCATCACTGAAAGCGAAACGACAACGAGAATCGAAACGAGGGCCACAAGCTTGGTCGCAATCCTGAACCGCGACAGCACGCCGGCAGGCCCGGTCTCCTCGACAAAGCGCCGGATCGCGTCAATCTCTTTGCTTCCGGCGTCCTCCCGCTTACTGACTTCGCCGGAGATCGCCGCAGGCGCGGGGGCTGCTTCTGCGGACCGCTCCGCGGCAGCAGGTCTCTCCGCGGCAGCGGGTCTCTCAGCGGCAGCGGGTCGCCGGTCGGCGCTGCGCGCTTCACGGACAAAATCTCCGAATTCATTGATGATTGATATATCACTGCCGGAAAGGA
Source organism: Spirochaetota bacterium (assembly GCA_016928865.1). Taxonomy (GTDB): domain Bacteria; phylum Spirochaetota; class UBA4802; order UBA4802; family UBA5550; genus RBG-16-49-21. The sequence continues at coordinate 2,003 of JAFGJX010000084.1, read as the reverse complement.
CCACGCCGGGCATGATCTTCTTTACCTGGGCTATCGAGAGGTCGATATTTTTCCCTGCATTAACGTAAAAGCATGCGAGAATGACGCCTGCAAGGCTCCCGTTGAACAGGATTATCTCGCAGCTCTGGCCGGATTGAATTGAAGCATTGATGTCATCAATGATCGATTTGACCGCGTATTTATCCTGGTGCCCGATCTTTTCAATCACCAGGTCACGGACAATGATATCGGGGACCTGCTTCTGAAATAGATGCATGTAAGGCCAGGATATTGACTGGCTCGAAGCGATGATATATATCTTTTTTACTTCATCGTTACGAAGATTCCTGACCAGCTCCGTTGCTCGCTCGCTGCCGGGAATCAGATTTCTGGAATCACTCTCTGAATAGAGCTTGATAAATAGTTTCTTTTTAGTTGTATGCTTTGTCATTGTTAACTCAATAGTATCCCACTAAACGATTTGAGTCACTCGGGCACACTTGATGCGCAGTTTCCCTTATATATAATGTCGAGTTATATAATATATATAATTTACTAAAAATTGTATACATTTGACAAAAACTTGCGATACAATAACATCGACTTGGTGTAAATGGTGATTTCACGATCGCAAGGGCTCCTGGCAGGGCTTAGAAGTGCTTTACCCTGCAAATCTTCTTAAGAAACTGACATCTCATATATTTATTTCCGGCATATTAATTTTTTTGTACATATAAATTCGTATAATCGATTCCAATCTTAATAAAAAACTTCCTGGGTGACGGGAAAAATCGTTAGAATAATGATACAATGATTGATTTTTTTTGTGAATTACTGATGATCTGACACACTAGATGATAAATGACGTTTCAGATTAAGAAATGACATGACTCATATTTCAAATTTACGGGGGGTTATTATAACCATGATCAAAAAGATTTTCATCTGCTTGCTTTTCGTAATTGCTGTTCCTATTTCCTCCGCCTGGGCCGCCGGAATCGGCGCGTACGGCACAGGCGGTGTCGCGTTTACAACATGGTACTATGACGGAACAAAGGGCGGCACCACGCAAGACTACTTCTATGGCGGCGGATTGATCGTTGATTCAAATGCGGCGCGGAACACCCTCTTCAACTATCGCTTCACCGCGGGATACGAGCGGTTCGTGGTAACGGACCCTGATCTCGACTATGAAGGCGACCCGATACACAGGGTGAGCATGACCCATACCTTCGGCTTCGGAATCGCGCGATCAGAGGCGGTACGCTTCTGGATAGGACCGCGGATCGGCCTCCACTACCTGTTCCTGAATAAATCATACACGGAATGGGAATTTAGCCCGTTTCTAGGGATGCTGCCGCAGAAGGTTAAAATCGACCTGGACGCCCTGGGCGTGGATGTCCTGCTCGCCCTGGGACTGAATTTTAATATAGGACAGACTGTAACGCTTTTCATTGATCTCGGCTTCGGATACATGGGCAACTACAATCTCAACAACACCCAGGAGATGGGCCACGCCTTCGGCCTGGACGGCAAGGCCGGCATCATGTTCCGCATCAATGACACCTATGCGGCAGTGAATTAGCAACGAAATCATTCCCTGCGGGGCTGTGCAGCAGCCCCGCAGCGCCATTCAGATCATCCGTGCAGTGACGGGTTTTCGATTCGAACATTTTTTCATCATGATAAGAATTAACAGATCACTCTCAATACCTGACGATGAGATTACGATCACCGCGTCGCGCTCCTCCGGGCCGGGCGGGCAGAACGTGAACAAGGTCGCGACAAAGGTGACCCTGCGATTCAGCGTCGCGAAAACCCCGAGCCTGACTGACGCGCAGAAAGGACTGGTCATGGAAAGGCTGAGGAACAGCATCAACCGGCAGGGGACCCTGGTGATCCATGATGAAAGCGGGCGTTCGCAGGCCGCGAACAGGGCGCGGGTGATAAAAAAGTTTTCCGCCCTGATGGCGCGCTCGCTCGTTGTCCCCAGAAAACGCGTGCCGACAAGGGCAAGCAGGGCT
>JAFGJX010000083.1 GCA_016928865.1 Spirochaetota bacterium | reverse complement strand
CGCCTGCTGTACCGAGGAACCGAAGGTGTTCTCCGCCACCACGATGATCCGGTAGGTCGTGTCGTTGACCAGGCCGGTGAAGGCGTACCCCGCCGATGCCACGTTGATCGGTCCCTGGTCCGCGCCGCTTACTACTGTCCCCGCGACCGATATGAATCCGTCAATGCCGATATAGGCCCGCACCGTCGGGACCGGGTTGCCCCCGGTGGTAAAGGTCGGCTGGTCCAGGGTTATCGTGTCAATTGTGGGCGGGATGGTGGTGGTGACCAGCGCGTTCATCGCCGGAGCGATGCCCGCCGTGCTCTGCGTCGCCTGCTGTACCGAGGAACCGATAACGTTCTGCGCCACCACGATGATCCGGTAGGTCGTGTCGTTGGCCAGGCCGGTGAAGGTATAGTCGGCTGATGACACGTCTATCGGTCCCTGTGTGGCGCCGCTCACCGCGGTTCCCGCGACCGAAATGAAGCCGTCCACGCCGATATATGCGCTCACCGCTGGCAGGGGGTTGCCCGCGGTTGAGAAAGTCGGCTGGTCCAGTGTTATTGTGTCTGTTGTGGGCGGAATGGTCGTGGTCACCAACGCGTCCATGACCGATGCTGTCCCGTAGGTGCTCTGGTCGATGAATTCGATCGACTGGTGGTAGGTGCCGCTCACATCCATGTTCTGGGCCACCACGTAAACCCGGTAGAGGGTGTTGCTCGCCAGGCCGTTGAACTGGCATCCGCCGGCGGAAACGTCCACCGGGCCCTGGAGATCGTTGGCCACGGTATAGCCGGTGGCCGCCGGTGTTATGGATATGGGCGTTGCTCCCCCGGCATAGCCGATATACGCCTCGACCGACGGCAGGGGGTTGCCCGCTGTCGAGAAAGTCGGCTGGTCCAGGTTTATCGTACTGGTTGTCGGCGGAATGCTCATCGCCAGGGGGTACAGCACCGGCACGATATGCGACGTGCTCTGGGTGATGGTCCTGACTGAATAGCCGTTGGGGTTTATCGCCACGACGTAGATGCGGTAAATGGTGTCCGGCGACAGAAGCAGGAACTGGTAGGTGCCTCCTGATACGTCAACAGGACCTTCAATGGCGCCGGTCACCGTGGTTCCAGCAATCGTCATGCTTCCGTCGTCCAGGCCGATGTATGCTTCGACCGACGGCGCGGGACTTCCTGTCACGGCAAGCGTGGGCTGTTCCAGTGTGACGGAATTAGTTGTTACGCCGGAGATGGCGAGCGGGTTCAGCACCGGCGCCGTGCTGAAAAAGGCCGCGTACAGCAGCTGTGTGCCGCGGTTCCCCTCGATGTAATTTTTACACCCGGTCAGGCCGATCAGGCAGATCATGATCGCGCAGTGTATTATTGTCTTCATAGCGCACCTCCCCGGCATGCTTCTGGTATGTTGTCCGGTATCATCGTCCCCGCTCTTCTTCTTCCCTGTTTTTGTCAATGAGCCGCTTTAGCTCCGTGAGGTCCCTGATCTTTTTTGAAACGTCGCGGTAATAGAGGTTGTTAAACCGCGCCGCCTTGAATTCATCAAGCGCCGTTTCGATATCGTTCCCCAGATAATCAGAGACCCCTTTCCAGTAGTGCTCCTCCGCCTTTTTGATGTGGGCGGCGGAAACCGGGAATATGGAAAAGGTCGCGCCCAGCGCAACACGCCACTGGCTGCCCGAGTGTTCCTGCGACTGCACCATCCCGTACATGAACTGGTCGCCCATCATCGACGAGCGAATCAGCTCCATGCCGCTGCTGCGGCAGGGCGTTTCAAAGCTGTAGGAGCCGGCCCCGGTCAGGTTCACGAAGTCCAGTATCCTGACGGTGAAGCCCGCGCCCACGGTATGGGCCGGAAGGAGCGTTTCATACTCGGCGCGTTTCCCCGGTTTTATTCCGTAATCGTGATATGAATAGCCGACACTGACATCGGCCCACTTGTTGATAATCCATTCCACGCTCTGGCCCAGCCGGTATCCAACGAAGTTCCAGTCGTTTTCGCGGCCGTCGAGGTCGCGGGCCCGGGGGAATGTTATATCCGCAGAAGTGGTAAGCTTCACCACCTTCCTTGCCAGGTAGGAGAAACCGACTGAGAGGGAGGGTGGGTGGGTCACCTTGAGCCTGTTGCCGATGTTCGAGAGCGTTCGTGAATCCATCAGCGCGAAGTTCAGCACGTTCCCCATAATGCCGCCGAGACGGTCGTTGATGACCAGCGGCCATATGCTGTCGCAGAACAGGTTGAGCTGTCCGGACTGCGCCAGCACCGGGTTGGCTATGAAGCGGTTCGTTTTTTTGACTGCGGCCATGGGCGGGTAATATTCGAGCCGCAGGCCGATGTTGATGTCCTCGCCCGGCCTGAAGTCGAGCCCGGCGATGATGCCGGCGCCGTGGCCCTTCAATCCGGTGTCGATGTATGTCAGGCTCTGGTAGCTGTTGCCCGATATGCCGCCCGTGTAGGCAACATCAACCGGGTAGTGGGCCAGGACGGTGCCTGACTTCAGGTAGATATACCTGACCGCAAGGGACTGGGACAGCCAGTCAATCGGAGCGAATGTCCCGCCGACGGTTACGCCGATATCTGTCTGGTTCCGGTCCAGGTAGCTGCTGCCTGCGATATAGGCCAGCTGCTGCGATAGCCGCGAAGCCATGACCGCGTTATAGGCAACCGTTGCCCGGTCAAGGGATGAGAGCCCGCGGGAGAGGGTCAGGCCGGGAGTGTGCTGCAGAAGTGAATAATAGGAAAAGACAGCCCAGTTTTCTCTTTTATAAATGAAAGTGAGGCCGGTGGGCATGGTTGTCATCAGCCTGGCCGAATACTCGCCCCTGTCTATGTAGCGGCTTATCATCGCTGACGGATTATACGCGTCTGCTCCCTGAAGCCCCCATATGCCGGTAGTCGTGGATTGCTCCCGGTATTCGTTCATGACGCTCAGCATAAGATATATACCGCCATTCAGCATGAAAGCCAATCCGGCCGGGTTATAAAAAGCCGCATCCGCCTCTATGCTGGCGTTCCTGCTCTGGGTACGCACATACTCCGCGCTCTGATTGGGCATAATGCCTCTCTCTTCGTTGAGAGGACTGGCCGATAGTGCCGTGCCGCACACCGCTATCCATGCAAACCAGATCATGCAGATCTTTGATGTAGGATGTTTGTGTAAAGTCATCGCAGGATCCTGCTATTAATGCCAATAGTTATCCAGTTTGATCAATAGCGCAATTCAATATTTATCTCCACGCAGCATTTGGTATTCAAATTTATAGTATGTTACCCGACGTGTACCGGCATTTCAGCCCGAACCATTAATAATACAGATTTTTTATGGAAGTGTCTAATAAAAATGTCGGTTTTATTGTGTTTTGGCATAAGAGGGTCAGAGTAAAAATTGATTAAATACCGGTGTCAGAGTAAATTTCTACCGATAACTATCGGATTTGATGGGGGTCAGAGTAAACCAACTACCGATAACTATCGCTCCCGGAAGCCGGAAAGGGGGTCAGAGTAAACAATAATCCGTTCTAAATGGTAAATTCTTGACGAAATAAATATTTTGTTAACAAGATGACGGGTTACACAGAGCAACCAATCGACTGTGGGGACCATTCCCCGCATAATAAAAATATGCGCCAACGGGGGGCCGGTATGAAAAAGCTGTTCATTGTAATGGTACTGCTGATCACTTCGCTGCTCACGCTTACCGTCTGCAACAGGCTGGAAGAAAACAATGACACCCTGCTGGCCCTGATCGGCCTGGCCGGCGGCGGTTCGCAGTTTACCAAGACGGTGGCGTTGAGTGCAACAACCGATTTGATCGCCGGCCCTTTTAACGAGGCCGCCTTCCGCCACTACCAGCTGCTGTTCCAGCCGGCAGATATCGCAGGTTCGGGCGTAATCAGGTCTCTTTCTTTTAGATACCATGACGATAATGACCAGGTGATCGGCTGCCCCCATGTTACTGTGAAGCTCGGTCATACGAGCGAGACGGACCTGGGCGATGTCGGCACAAGCATGGCCTTGAACATCAACCAGGGCAAGGGGTCCGCGATCACGGTCCTGAACAATAAAACCGTGAACATTCCCCGTGGCGCGGCGGGAGACTATTTCGAAATACCGCTGGATGCAGAGTTTAACTACAACGGAGTGGACAACCTTGTCGTGGATCTCCTGCGCACATCCGCCTGCACCGGCGAGGTCGAGCTCATAACCGGGACCGCGTCAACACCGTATGACGGTCTGGCGTACAATAGTGTAAGCGCTGCTCCGGATAATATTCAGGAGATCGCTCAGGATGTCCACCATATTAAATTCAAGTTCGCGGGGGGGGTGAATAAGGTCGATTTTGCTGATACCTATAGCGGAAATTCTGCACCTCTCAGCACAACTGCCAATTTCAATAAAATTCAGATGCTGTACAATGCGAGCTCCATTGCTGGCTCGGGCATGATAACCGGGATCGGATTACAGGTAAGTGCTGTAACGTCATTGCAGACATACACGTACACAATGAAACTCGCTCATTCTACAAAAATTGATCTTGAAGTAACATGGGCAAATAACTTTAATGCAGACCCTGCTGTTACTGTGGCTAACTCGGTGCAGATTACGGTTCCTGCCGGGGTTCCGGCAGGAGAGTTTGTCTGGTTTCCTGTTCCGGATGGCGTTTTTTCATACAATGGTACAGACAATTTACTGATAGAACTAACGGTTGAAGCCGCGAGCGGGGGGGTCTCGCTTGCTACGCATCCAACCACAAATATCAACAGGATATATGGAAATCCCGCATCTGCAACCGCTTCAACATCAAATTCGTATACGCATCAGATAAATCTCCGCTTTGCCGGCGGCACCATGGATGTAGTTTCAAATGCGGCACTTTCGGATAGTCGTTTTTTCCCCAGTGGATCTGCTAACGGTATCGTCAGTCTGTTTAGGGCAACTGAACTCGGCACATCAGGGAAGATCACCTCTGTCGCTTTTCGTGCGGCTTCTAACACAAATACGGGAAATTATCCCTCCTATATGTTGATAATGGGTCACACTATGGCGGAAACCCTTACAAGCACTGCTGATTTTATCGATCAGAAAATAGTTTATAATAAAGTTTATACAATACCCAATACTTTTCTTGCGGGAGACTGGATTGAGATTAAACTGGGCAATCCATTTGTCTATAACGGTGTCGATAATCTGATCATATGGTCTGGGTCAACCGCAAATGATGGTACGGGTGCAAATTACTGCACTTTTTCATCAGCAAATGCAACAAGATATCCAAGCCATACAGGTCTAGGAATACCCGGCGTCAGTTACTCGGGTTCCAGCAATCTGAAAACTGATATCAGATTAAAAGTTATTAAGTAATAGATTTTCTATCGAATTTAATCATACAGGAACCGCCGCCGGCCCCCCGCCGGCGGTCTTGCTACCTGCCGTACCGCCGCCTTCCGTAGCGCCTGCTCCCGCCCGCATTGGTTCGTGCCGATTGTCCTGATTGCGGGTGCGGCCGGTTCTGCCGCGGCGGTGCCTGGCGAGCGACAGGCGCGGCCTCGCGCTGCATGAAGGGGTGCTCTTCAATCACCGGAATGTTCCTCGCGAGCAGCTTCTGTATGTCCCTGAGGAACTCCTTCTCCTCGGTATCGCAGAAGGATATCGCCGTGCCGGAGAGTCCTGCCCTGCCGGTGCGGCCGATGCGGTGCACGTAGGTCTCGGGCACGTTCGGGATCTCGTAGTTGATGACGTGGGAAAGCTCCTCGATATCGATGCCGCGCGCCGCGATGTCGGTGGCGACCAGCACCCGGGTGCGCCGCGCCTTGAAGTTGCCGAGCGCCCGCTGGCGCGCGCCCTGCGACTTGTTCCCGTGGATGGCTTCCGCGGTGATCCCCGCCTTGATCAGGTCGCCGGCCACGATGTTGGCGCCGCGCTTCGTGCGCGTGAACACCAGTGCGGATACGACCGACGGGTTGTCCAGGATGTGCCTGAGCAAGAGCTTCTTCTCCTTTTTGCCCACGAAGTAGAGCGATTGCTCGATGCTTTCGACCGTGGTGGCGGGCGGCGTGACCGCGACCTTTTCCGGGTTCACGAGGATCGCGTCTGCCAGCTTCGCGATCTCCGGCGGCATCGTCGCCGAGAAAAACAGCGACTGCCGGTTGGCGGGCAGCTTCGCGAGAACCTTCTTCACGTCGTGGATGAAGCCCATGTCCAGCATCCGGTCCGCCTCATCGAGCACGAAGTGCGTAAGGCGCCTGAGGTCGACGTGTCCCTGGTTCATGAGGTCCAGGAGCCGCCCCGGGGTCGCGATCAGGATATGGACGCCCGCGCGCAGGGCGTTGGTCTGGGCCTTCTGCGAAACTCCTCCGAAGATGACGGTGTGCGTGATGCCCGTGTGCCTGCCGTAGGCGGTAAAGCTTTCTCCTATTTGTATCGCCAGCTCTCTGGTTGGCGTCAGTATCAGGGTGCGGATGTCCCGGCGTTTTCCGCCGGCGCGCTCCTCGCCGTGCAGCAGCTGCAGGAGCGGGATGGCGAACGCGGCTGTCTTTCCGGTCCCGGTCTGGGCGCAGCCGAGCAGGTCCTTTTTTCCCAGTATGATCGGGATGGCGCGGTCCTGTATCGGCGTCGGGTGCGTGTAGCCTTCGGTTTGCAGCGCCTTCATAATGGGCGCAATGAGGTTCAGGTTTTCGAATGACATGTAACGGGTGTTTCTCCTTGTGTAATGGGCCGGCTGAGACAGTGAGGAAGTTGAAACAGCGGGGTAACGATAAATCGAATACCCGGACATCCTGGGGGCGGGGGGATTTTTGTCAATGACTATATGCGCGCCGCCGGCCGTCACATCGGGTTGATGGTGGTGATGTCCCGCACGAACTTGAACTGGATGTTCGCGCCTGCGAGCCTGCGGCGGAGGCGCATCTCGCGCCGCTTCGGCAGGTCGCTGAAAGCGTCGATGCCGCTCCAGGTGGCGAACCAGCTGAAGAAGGTGATCAGCTCCAGGAGCATCTTGAGGAACAGGTGGCCGTCGCTGACGTTGCCGGCAAGCTTTACCAGGAAGAAGCAGGTCAGGCCGGATACCAGGAAGGTCAGGGCGCGCGCCATCTGTTTCTTCCGCTCCGTCCTCAGGTCCTGGTACTCGTCCTGGAAAAAACCGAGTATCCGCCGCCGGGTGATCTTCTCCGACTTGCGGGTCAGCTCGTGCTTCCGGATGAATTTCGGCGCGAGTATGTTGATCTCCATCTGCGTTCCACGGACCGCCTGCATCGCCTGGAGGCGCACCTCTTTTATGAAGTCAGCCGAAAGCATGCGCACGTCGATCTTGCGGGGATCGAATGCGGAATAGATGTCGTAGAGGGTGTCGATGTATACCACCACCTCGTCTTTTTTCGGCACAGCGGAGCCGGTGCCCGTCAGTTTCGGTTGCATGGTCTCGTACCTCCGGAAGTGTTGGTGAGGCTTTCGGTTGTCGGGGCGCCGGCCCGGGCGCGGCCTAGTCGGCCTCCACCCTGATCCGCTCCACCTTGCCGGTCGCCGGGTCCAGGATGGCAACGGAAAATTCGTCCGCGGCATAGAGCGCGCCCGGGTTGATGACGCGGGTTGTTCCGGACAGGTAGTTCTCGAAAATGTGCGTGTGCCCCTTGACGATGTAGTCGTACCGGCCGGACGCAACGGTCTGACGGAACAGGGGGATGTTGTTGCCGTGAAAGAGGATGATCGTTTTCCCTTCCGCGGTGAGCTCGGCGCTCTCCTCGATAGGGCCGAACCCGAGGCGGGCTGACTCGGCGTTCAGGGCCTCGGTGTCGATGTCTCCGTTCCCGAGCGCGAGCCTGACGTTCATTCCCTCGAAAAGCCCGAGCATCTTCGGCGAGGTGATATCGCCGGCGTGGAGTACCAGGCCCACCCCGGCACTTTTAAACAGGTCGATGGCCTTCCGGGCCAGCTCGATGTTGTTGTGCGTGTCGGAGATGATGCCGATCTTCATGTTTTACCCCAGCTTCGCTCCCGCCGGTATCGAATCGTCAATCTCTATGAGGACCGGCTGGTCGGAGCCGGGCGCCTTCGCCGCCAGCAGCATGCCGTGCGAGGTTCTCTTGAATATGGTGGCCGGCTTCAGGTTGGCCACAAGCAGGATCTTCTTGCCCGGAAGTGTCTCCGGCTCGTACCATTTTGCGATGCCCGCGACGATGGTGCGCTCGTCGAGGCCGGAGTCTACCGTGAGCTGGAGCAGCTTTTCCGATCCCTCGACCTTTTCCGCGGTCAGTATCTTCGCGACCCGTATGTCCACGCGGGCGAATTCAGAAATGTCGATGACGACGCCTTCCGTCTGCTGTTCCATCTTTTGGCCTCCCTGCTTTTTGGTTTCGGCTTTTTTAACCGCTCCCGCCTCCGTCGCCGTCTTTTCAAGGCGCGGAAAGAGGATGCCCGGGTCCTGAGTCGCGGCGCCGTCGTCCAGGAGGTCGAAGGACCCGATCTTTTCCACGTCGCGCGTCTTCTTTTCAGCCCCGAGCGCGCGGTACACCGCTTCGCTCGACTGCGTCAGCACGGGCGAGAGGAGCACCGCGATGCCGTACACCGCCTCCAGGAGGTTCCGCATGATCGAGCCGAGCCGCGTCGTGTTTTGCTCTTTCGCGAGCTGCCACGGCCTGTTCGTGTCTATGTACTTGTTCAGGTAGCGGATGAATTCCCAGAGCCGCTCCAGGCCCGCGCTTGTCTGGAAGACCTTTGCGCGGTCGAGGTACTCTTTCCGGGCGGCCGCGAACCGGGCGATCAGGTCGTCCCGCTCCGCCGGCTCGGCGGGGTCGAACGGCGGTACGGCGCCGTCGAAGTATTTCGCCACCATGTTCAGGAGGCGGTTTACCAGGTTGCCCCAGTCGTTGGCCAGGTCGAAATTGATCCGGTCGATGATCACGTCCTCGCTGAACTTCGCGTCGTTTCCGAAGTTCATCTCGCGGAGGAAGAAATAGCGTATCTGGTCATTGCCGTAGCGGTCCACCAGGTTCTTCGGGGTCACCACGTTGCCCAGGCTCTTTGACATCTTCGCGTCCTGCATGTTCCAGTACCCGTGCACGTTCAGGTGCCGGTACGGCTCGATGCCCGCGGACTTCAGCATGGTGGGCCAGAATATCCCGTGCGGCTTCACGATGTCCTTCGCGATGATGTGCTCCACCGCGGGCCAGTAGGCGGCGAACTTCTCGCCGGCCGGGTAGCCGATCGCGCTCACGTAGTTGATGAGCGCGTCGAACCAGACGTAGGTGACGTAGTTCTCGTCGAAGGGGAGGGTGATGCCCCACTGCAGGCGCGACTTGGGCCGCGAGATGCACAGGTCCTCGAGCGCCTCGCTCTTCAGGAGGGCCATGACCTCGTTCCGGTAGCGTTCCGGCCGTATGAAGTCGGGGTGCTTCTCGATGTGGCCGATCAGCCACTCCTGGTAGTTGCTCATCTTGAAGAAGTAGTTCTTCTCTTCTATGTAGTCGAGTTTCCGGTCGTGGTCGGGGCACTTGCCGTCCACCATCTCCTTCTCGGTGAAGAAGCGCTCGCACCCGACGCAGTAGAAGCCGCCGTAGCTGCCGAAGTAGATGTCGCCCCTGTCGTACACCTTCTGGAGGATCGTCCGGACCGCGTCGATGTGGCGCTTTTCGGTGGTGCGGATGAAGTCATCGTACCGGATCCCGATGTCGTCCCAGGTGCTCCTGAATATCCCGCTGATGCGGTCCGCGTATTCCTGGGGAGTGGTGTTGTTGGCCCGGGCCGCCTGGTCGATCTTGTCGCCGTGCTCGTCCGTGCCGGTGAGGAAATAGGAATCGTAGCCCAGGAGCGCGTACAGGCGGCTCATGCAATCGGCCAGCACCGTGGTGTAGGCGTGGCCGATGTGCGGCTCCGCGTTCACATAGTAGATGGGGGTTGTGACGTAAAATCTCTCTTTCATGAAATATATCCTGTGGTTGATCCTGCCCCGAGACCAGCTGTTGCTTGCATGCCTTCCCCATTCATGGGGGAGGTGGACGGATGCCGGGGACGCTCCCTCCGGGCGCCGTGCTGAGCCTGCCGAAGCGGGTCAGGGGGGTCCTACAGCGTATACATGTCCTCTTCGGCCGCGTCGTCCTCGACGGTCTCGATCCGGGTCACGACCTCCGGCTTCAGAGAGTATTTGCCGTTATTGATTTCGAGGTCCGATTTGCGTATCTCGACGGTGCGGTCCTTGTGCCTCATGCGGATCGACTCCTTCAGGGTATCGACGCCGGTGACGACGTACACGTTCTCGCCCGCCTGGATATGCGTCCCCGGATCCGGCATGTCCTTGTTGATCTCCTTGTAGAGCTTGTATTCGTATCCCAGGCAGCAGAGGAGCCTGCCGCACATGCCGGATATCTTGAGCGAGTTCAGGTTCAGGTTCTGCTCCTTGGCCATCTTGATCGAAACCGGCTCAAACTCCTCGCTCTGGTGCACGCAGCAGAGCTGCTTGCCGCAGGGACCGTATCCGCCCACCAGGCGCGCCTCGTCCCGCACGCCGATCTGCCGCATTTCGATCCTGGTCCTGAATATGGACGCGAGTTCGCGTACCAGCTCGCGGAAGTCGATACGGTTCTCCGCCACGAAATAGAATATGATCTTCGTTCGGTCGAACAGGCACTTGACGGAGATGAGCTTCATGTCCAGCTTTTTCGCCTTCGCCTTTTCCCGGCACTTGTCGAACGCGTTTTTCTCTATCGCCTCGATCTCCGGGATGAGCTTCAGGTCGTCAGGCGTGGTCAGGCGCAGGAGCCGGCCCTTGACCTCTGCGTTCCGGTGCTTCCTGCACCGGTACACGCGGCCGATATCGACGCCGTGTTCTGTCTCCACCACGCACATCGAGTTCTGGTTCACGAACAGGTTGTTGGTGTTGACGTAATTTATCTGATAGCTGTTGCGCAGTTTTACCGCTGATATTTCCATTCCGGTTCCCTCATTCCGTGCAGTCGAGCTCCGGCAGGCCGAAGCTGTTCATGCGTTCCATTGAATAGAGCATTCCTTTCAATGCGTTACGGATGTTTAGATTATTCGCGAGCCCTTTTCTGACGGCAAGCAGAATTTTAATTAATTTAGGTAACTTTTCCCCCTCTTCAGGCCTGAATCGTGCGATGAACGGGTGCGGCGCCGTGCCGGTTATGTTCGAAAGCATGAGGGCGCGATACATCGTGATCAGGATCGAGAGGATCTGGTCCATGCCGATCTGCTTCTGCAGCGGCGCCAGGTCAAGCCGCAGGCTCTCCCCGCGCGCGAGGTACGAGGCTATCTCCCCGCATATCTCCTCGATCCCCTCCAGGACGCTCCTGTCTGCCAGAAGCAGCGCCGTTTCAACCGAGCCGCCGGAGAGCTCGGCCGCAAGCTCCGGGTCGGCCGCGTCCGTCCCGGACCCGGCCAGGGCTTCCCGCACCTCGGAGGGTGCGAGCGGCGAGAAGGGGAGGTTCATGCAGCGCGACAGGATGGTCGGCAGTATGAGCGAGCGGTTCGCGGTGATCAGGATGATGTGGGCCCCGGCCTGGGGCTCTTCGATGGTCTTGAGCAGGGCGTTCTGCCCCCCCGGGCCGATCGTCTCCGCGCCGTCAATCAGCACGCCGAAGGTGCCCCAGATCGATTTTTTCGAGAGGCGGTCGATGAGCCAGCGCACGCTTCCCGGCTCGCTCCGCTCGCCGCTGCCGATCGGGATCACGCCCTTTTCGTTCGGCCCGATTTCGATGATGTCCGGGAACGATCCGCTTGCCGCCTGGAGGCAGGAGGGGCAGGTCATGCAGGGCGGGTCGCCGGCGCTGCAGAAGAGCGAGGCGAGCAGCCGCCGCGCGATGAGCTTTTTCCCGATACCCGGCTTTCCGGAGAAGAGCATGGTCTGTGGCACGTCGTCGTTCCGCCGGAGAATGTCCAGTATCCTGATCTGTCTTGAATGACCGATGATGCCGGCGGTGTTCATCGGCGGGTGCGCTCAGGAGAGGAGGTCGAGGATGAGGCCGCGTATCTCCTCGATGCTCTTCAGGAGGTTGAAGGCCTTGTTGCCGCGGGTGATGGCGCCGGAGATGGCGAGCAGCGTTTCATTGATCTTTTCGATGATGACGAAATCGCCCCAGTTTTTTTTCTTGCGCTTCATGGTCTTCTGGCTGAGGCCTTCATCGTTTATTGTCTTGAGGATCTTCTGGACGAGCGCCCTGTAGCGGTTCATTTCGAATTCATTCTGCTTCTCCAGAAATAGCTTCTCCTGGTCCTTCAGGTCGTTCAGGAGCTCCTCGATGGTGCCCTCGAACTCCAGGGCCATGGTTTTGTGCAGCTCGGAGGAAAAGGTCCTGTCGCCGTGCTTGACCGGGGCAAGCCTCGATTTCTTGGTGATCTTTTCCTGCTCGTCTTTTCGCGGGCGCGCGCCGGTTATTTCAATCATTGCATTTCGTCCGGACGTTTGTTGATGGTGCAGCTCCCCTCGAACTTGACGCCCTCTTCCATGATGAGGCTCGGCGTGATGATATTGCCGTTGATGACCCCGGTGGAGAGGAAGATCACCCGCTCGGTGGCGAAGATATTGCCCCGCACCGTCCCGCCCACCACGACCATGCGCGCCTTGATGTCGGTAATCGCTTCGCCGGTCTGGCCGATGAGGACCTTTCCGTCGGTTTCAATGGTGCCCTGGAAATGGCCGTCTATCCTGAGGAGTCCGTTGATATTGAATTCTCCCTTGAAGTTGGATCCTTCGCCGATGATGCTGTTGACGATGTTGTCTTCCGCAGATTTTATGTTTCGTGCCATGCCGTACACTGTTTTCACCTCGAGGTATCTGGCAAGTCATTATTCAAAGATTGTTGACTTTTTCAAGTAAATTTTTTTACCCTATTAAGTATGTTTTATTGACAGATTTGGATGCGGGGTAGAAGTGATACATGTTTTTGAATGATACTTGTATGACACGCAGAGGAATGAAATGAAGATCGAGAGTTTTATCACCAAAGAACAGGTCGTATACACCAAGTCCACTGAAAAGCAGCTGGTGATCAAGGAATTGCTGAACAGGCTTGAGGAGCTGAAAAAAATCGACGACGCGGGGCGCTTTTACGCGCAGATCATGCACCGCGAATCGCTGGAGAATACCGGCATCGGCAGGGGGCTGGCCATTCCCCACATCCGCACCGACTCGGTAAAGGAGCTTGTTTCCATATTCGGCATTTCCAGGGAGGGCATCGAATACCACTCGCTCGATAACATGCCGGTGCGATACCTGCTGCTCAACATCGTCCCCACGGAGATGGGGACCAAGTACCTCTATCTGGTGGGGATGATGTCCTGGATCTTTACCGACGAGGCGCGGAAGAAGGACATGGACGGCGCGAAGACGAAGGTCCAGGCCTTCAGCGCGCTGAAAAAAAACGCCGAGCTCTACTTCACAACGCTGACGGACAAAAGCAGCCAGAAGATGACGACGAGCCATGGGCTCGGGGGCATCCCCCTGTATAACCTCGACCTGCTGGTGCGCCTTGACCGGCTGAACCATCTCGTCGACGAGGGCGAAACGTCCGATAAAATAATGAATAAAATTGAGGAGCTGAGGAAAATTGTGGACCGGAAATCCCTGGCCTATTATGAAAAGATGAGGAAGAAAAACCTGAGCCCGTTCGCGATCCTTGAAAAGAAAAGCTGCTCCGGGTGCCACATGGACCTGGCGCCCTATTATCTCGCGAAGATAAAGGAATCGAAGGACATCGCCGTGTGCAATCATTGCGGCAGGTTCCTGATCGTGATATAAACCGATGCCCGGAAGCGGGCGAACAGGAGGCACGGCATGGCATGCGACAATCTGCAAAAAAACCTTTCATTCTGCAACTGCACCTATGAGCCGTGCAGCAGGAAGGGAAAATGCTGCGAGTGCATACAGTACCATCGGAGATCGAATGAGCTGCCCGCGTGCTTTTTCCCGGACGATGTGGAGCGGAGCTATGACCGGTCGGTGGCCCGTTTCATCCAGTGTATGAAGTAGCGGCCGTCCAGTGTCTGTAATCGCTGGCAGCAACATTGTATTGACAAAAAGTGCCATTCATGCTAAATTTTCCTGCATACATGAACAGGTGTATGCCAATATTGTTCGCCCTGTTTCTTCTGTCCGCGGTCGGGCCCGCCCTGATATCGGCTCAGACCGCGATACCCCTCGACGATAATCTGTCGATAAGAAACATCAGCGGCGAGGTCGAGTACCTGAAGGACCCGGCAAACAGGCTGACCCTTGCCGATATTATGCGCGACGGGTCGCTTGTGTGGACCGCGCACCGGTCCGGGTATATTAACTTCGGGCACTCCTCGGCCCGGGTCTGGTTCCGCTTCATCGTGGACAACAGGACCGGGAAGCCCTTCAACTGGATCTGCGAGGTGGATTCGCCCGCCCTTGACACGATGGAGCTCTACGTGCCGGACGCTTCGGGCGCGTATGCGGCGCGAAAGGGCGGCGACGAGATGCCCTTCAACAGCCGGGAGATCAAGGACAGGACCTTCCTGTTCCGGATAGAACAGGGGCCCGGTCCCCGGACCTATTTTCTCGGCGTCAAGTCATACGATTCAATCGGGTTCCATCTCAACATGCTTACCAATGACGCCTACGTGGACCGCCTGCGCAGGGAGCTCCCGGCCTATTGGCTCTTTTTCGGTCTCCTCCTGGTCATGGCCCTGTACAATCTTTTCTTTTTTATATCCTCCCGGGTGATCGGAAACCTCTATCTCGTCTGCTTCATCATCTCGTACGGCCTGCTGGAAATTATTTTCAAGGGGTTCGCCTTTCAGTATCTCTGGCCCGATTCGGTATGGCTGCAGCGGCACGCGAACCCTTTTGTCGAAGGCATGGTGATAATAAGCATCAGCCTCTTCATGTTCGATTTTGTCCGGAAGGGCCAGAAACGCAGGTACTTTATAATCCTGCTCGCCCTGCTGGCCATGATCGTGGGATCGTCCCTCCTGACCATGCTGCTCTCGCTTATCGTCGATACCAGGACGAGCATGCTGCTCATGTACGCCATCGCCGCGGGCGCGACCGGCGGCTTCGTGCTGTTCGGGATATATATCGGCTTCATCGAACGCCCCACTCCCGCTGCCCGGCAGGTCCGGATCGTGCTCCTGGCGTTTTCCCTGTTCGCGCTTTCGGTGCCGCTTGTCATCCTGAACATGCTGGGGGTGATCAGCTCGGGCTTTGTGACCCTCTGGGCGCTTCCAATCGGCACCGCCGCGGCGATCGTGCTCCTCTCCTTCGCGCTGGCTGACAAGATCAACAGCATGAGGAGCATGATCAGGAGAGGCGAGGTCAGGTACCGGCACCTTGTCGAGAGCACGGACGACATCATCTTCACCCTCGATGAAAAGAACAATATCCACAGTATGAACCGGGCCGTCAGGTTCCACCTGGGCTATCATCCTGACGAGGTGCTGGGCGCGAACTTCCCGGACCTGTTCAGCAACATGGAGGAGAACCGGTTCAACATCACCCAGCAGATCGTGATGGAGTATATTACCACGCTCAAGAAGAAAAAAAAGGGAAGCGTCCGGTTTCTCACCACCCTGAACGACAAGTACAGCCACGAGCCGAAAGAGATGGCCGTGACCCTGGAGTACAAGGGCGAGGGGAACACGGGGTATGTCATACTGGGCAAAGCGTATCCGGTCATCGATGACGCGCTTACGCCGTTCCTGGTGTCGGAGGAGTACGCGTACGAAATCAACAATTATATCGGCAACGCGGAGCTGATGAGCCAGCGTCTCGCGCGAAACCTGGGCCGCTACATGGAGCCGGGGGACATATCCGACGTCAGGATCGCGCTCAGGGAGGCGATCATTAACGCCATCGAACACGGAAACCTGGGCCTCGGCTTTGAGGAGAAGACCGCGACCCAGCTCTCGGGCAGCTATTTCAACCTGATAAAGCGGCGGCAGAAGGACCCCGCGTACGGGGGCAGGAGGGTGCACGTCGAGTGCTCGCTCAACGCGGCGCGCGTGGTGTATACCGTTGCCGATGAGGGCGCGGGGTTTAACCACAGCGCGGTGGCGGACGGCGACCCGGAGGATGACGGCGCGAGCATGCTCATGCACGGCCGGGGCCTTCTCATGATCAGGCACGCCTTTGACGAGGTGCGCTTCAACGAGCGGGGGAACCGGATCGTGATGGTCAGGATGTTCAGGCGTTAGCGGCTTTTCATGGCCGGGAATTATTTATTTGACAAAAAACCTTAATTAATACGAATATCGATCGGTGCCGGCGGGTTGCCCGGACCCCTGCCTGGCACATGAAGACGCACGCCGGGCAATTCCAGTGCAGGAGTTTTGAAATGAGAAAGTGCCTGTTGCCGCTTGTGGTCGCCGTCGCCATGACCTCGTGCGTGAAGGAGCCGATCCTGATCGAGAGCGTGGTCAATGAGAAGGCGCGGATGGACCAGGCCGAGAACCCGGCCATGAAATTCCTGATCAACGAGGACCTCGGGAAGCGCGAGGTGCACCTGTCCGGCCTGACCGTGAAAGACGTAACCGTTTCCACGAACATCGACTACGACTTCTGCGTAATCGCGGACGTGATGACGAAGAAGGGCCTCGTCGAGTGCCATATCTATTCGAAGGACGTGAAGACCGTCGCCGGCCTGGTGAAGGGCAAATCGAAGATCAACGCGGTCGGGGATTTCGGCAGGTTCTTCTCGCTACTGGACGACTACTATACCAGGCTCGAGATCGTCAAGGCGACCATCACGCCGCGGTAAGCGCGGGAGCGATGGGTACGGCAGCGCGGCCCCCAGCGTGAATTCATGAAGAAGAAAATTCTCATCGCCGGCATCAGCGTCGCAGCGGCGGCACTCTGCATCGCCGGCGTTCTCCTTTATCTTCATAACGCAAATCAGATATCCTATTCGGGTTCGTTTACGGCCGGCGTCCGCGCGCGTCTGGTTATCGAGCGCGATCCCCGGGGCACTCCGGTCATTATCGCCCAGAACTTCAACGACGCCTATTTCGCGCTCGGCTTCCTGCATGCCCAGGACCGGTACGACATCATGGAGTACTTCAGGGCCCTTGCCGCAGGGTCCTCGGCCGCGCTTGTCGGCGAGGACGGCGCGGCGCTGGACCGGCTGTCGCGCGCCGTCGACTTTGCCGGACGGGGGCGCGATATCGCGGCGCGGATCGTTGAGCCGTATGCCGGCTATCTCGCGGACTACGCGCGCGGCGTGAACGAGGCGCGCTTGCGTCTGGGCCTGAAAGATGCGGTGCCGCGCGACTGGAGCGCCGGGGACATCATCGCGGTCCTGGCGCTCAGGGAATGGTGCAATGCTTTCCTGAACAACCGGGAGGCGCTTTTTCCCTTTCAGCGCGATTCCTCCGTCACGGAGATGAAGGCCCTTGTACCCGAAGGCCTCATCAGCTATTATAAGGAGAGTGAATCGGACAGCGTCGGGGTCGTGGCCAGGACGCGGGCGCTCGTGGCAAAATACGCGGGCATCTTCGACCGGGGTTTCGCCTTCTACCTTCCGGCGCGCCGGGTTAAGGAGAACTATCCGGTGACCGCGTACAGCTTCGAGGACATGCTCTCGGTCTATCCGGGCTGGTACCCGGTGCACCTCCATTGCGCCGACCGCATCATCAAGGGGATCACCCATACGGGATTTCCCTTCATTTTCGCGGGAAGCAACCTTGATCTCTCCTTTTATGGTTTTTCCGCCGGCATGGACGTGCAGGACCTGGTCGCAGAGACCATCATCAGGATCGGGGAGACGTACCAGTACCTGGGCGCAACCGGGTGGCGCGATTTCACAATCGCGCCCGCGGGGGAGGGCGGGGCGCCCATCCACAGGACAGAAAACGGGCCGGTGCTTAACGACATCTTTGAAAATTCCGGGTACGGGTCGTCGGTCGTCACGGTGCGTTCGGCCTTCTTCGGCCCCGAGTATATCGCCTCCTTGTTCGAAATTCCCTTTTCGCGCAGCATCGCCGAGGCCGGTCTCCGCGCGCGCGGCATCATGTCGCCGCCCCGGGTGTATCTCTTCGCCACCGATACCGAGGCGCGGCGGGCGTGGTCGGGGATGATGCCGGTCAGGAGGAAAACGGACGCGATGCTCCGGACAGGATACGATTCGGCCTGGACCGGGATGATCGACCTGTCGCTCCTGCCCGAGGCCGCCGGCGTCAACGGCGCGCTGGCGGCCGGGAGCTCGTTCCTGTCCGACGCGCCGGCCGCCGTGCGCGGGGAGGGCATCGCGCAGGAGTTCCGCCACCGGCGGCTCATGAGGCTCCTGGAACGGAAACCGCGCTTTACCGACCAGGACGTGCTGGACGTCCTTGCCGACAGGCATTCGGCCATTGCGAGGATGTTTCTCCCCGAGTTTCTCGAAATTCTCGGCAACAATCCGATGGCGTCAGCGCGGCTTTCGCGGGTCTACTTCCAGAACTGGAAGTACCAGGTGAGTTCCGATTTTAACGGGCCGTCGATATTCCACAAGCTGCTGCAGCAGTTCATGTATGAGACCATCACTGACGAGCTCAGGGACAGGGCAGACGGCCTGATGGAGCGGTGGGACCTCCTGGCCCCGAATTTTTACCGGCTCGTGAAAGAGAATAAATCGCCCCTGTTCGATGACCGCTCGACCTACCGGACCGAGTATCGCGAAACGATCTTCGACCGCGCCTTTCTCACCACCATGCGCTTCTTCAACCGGACCATCGGTCCGGACATCAATGACTGGACCTGGGGCAGGCTGCACCGCGGCCGTTTTTCTGTTCCGGGCGTCAAAGGAGGACCCGAAGCCCGCCAACTCGAAGGTGGCTCCGACACCATTCTGCGCGGATCGCTCGGGACCTCGCTTGCGCCAGTTGAGGTGACTTCGCTCTTTGGCTGCTTCGGCATAGAGCAGTCCCTGTACCAGATGAACTTTCAGTATTCGACAAACCCGAAATCCAGATTCTACTACGGCTCAACTGACCGCGCCGAACTGTCGGTCTTTCATGAGGTGCAAGGAGCATACGTCATGACCATTGAATCGGAAAAGAAATAACCCTTCGGATGCGGCATTTTTTATTGACATTTTAAGCGCTGATTTTTAGATATGCACAAATTGAAAACCATGTCAGGCATGGCGATATGCGCGCATTCGGGCATGGGCGGTGATGGCCGCTCGCCCCGTGGCGCAGGTCATGCGGGGCGGTGAGCGGGGGGAGATTATGGCGCCGGCGACAAAAATTATCGGCCTGGGGACGTACATTCCGGAGCGTGAGATAACGAACGATGACGTTCTGGAATTGATGCGCCAGAACAGCGCCGGGTATCTTTCTCCCGAGGACCTCGATACGCTGATGGAAAAGGCCAGGGTCAAGCTGGCGAAGTCGGGGAGCGTGACCCGGCGCTGGTGCCGCCAGGATGAATTCGGCCCCGACATGGCCCTGGTTGCCGCACAGCGCGCGCTTGATGATGCCGGCATCCCGGCGTCCGACGTCGACCTCATTATCTATACCGGCATGTCCAAGGCCTTTGTCGAACCCGCCACCGGGCACGTCCTCCGCCACGAGCTCGGCGCGCTGCGGGCCAATGTGATCGACACCCAGGACGCATGCACCAGCTTCATGAAGTCGATGGAGATCGCCGATTCGCTGATCAAGACGGGGAACTACCGTACCGTTCTGATCGCGGCCGGGGAGCGGACCTTTGACTGGGCCGATTTTTCCTGTAAGACAGTGGACGAGCTTGCCTGGAAATTCGGCTCCCTCACCATCGGGGACGCCGCGGGCGCCATGGTTCTCCGGGGCACTGAAGAGGGACCGTACGCCACTGACCGCCGGCACATGCGCTCGTTTTACCGGCTCGCGGACGGAGAATACTTGACCTGTCACATCGGCCTGAACTATCGCGTGGGCGATCGATATCGCCTGCATTCCCATTCGTCGCGGCTGATCCGCAGCGGCCTGAAGCACATGATGGAGCTGGTGAAGGAGATTTTGAGCGCCGATGAGTGGAAGAACATACAGTACGAATGTCTCTTCATCCATGATATCGGCAAGATGATAGATGAAATGGTGCTGCCGGCCCTCCGCCAGGCCAATGTCTGCATCCCGGAATCATACAGGTCGTTCTACCCGGAGATCGGCAATATCGCGTCCGCCAGCCTGCCGGTGGCGATGGACCGGGCCAGGAATGAGGGGCGGCTCAAGCGGGGTAATCTGGTGACGTACACCTGCCCCGCCGCGGGCGTGCAGGCGGGCGTGATGTTTTTCTTCTATTGATCTGATCGGCCCGGATTCTGACATCTGCTTCCTTCTATCTTTATTATCGCTACCCGCTGCGTTTGAAATTTTTTCCTTGAAAAAAGGACGCGCCTTTCTATATTTGATTCATTCCATGGGAATCCTTCAATCATACCACCAGGGGGGATCGATGTATTTTAATAAAGAAATTGAGACAATGCCCTTAAAGAAGATGCGCGAGCTGCAGCTCGAGCGGCTCAAGTGGTCAATCAGCCACGCCTATGAGAATAACGCGTTTTACCACAAGAAGTTCGAAGCCGCCGGCTTCCACCCGAACCAGTTCAAGTCGCTTGACGACATGAAGCGGGTTCCCTTTCTCACCAAGCAGGACATGCGGGACAACTATCCGTTCGGCCTGTTCGCGATGCCGATGGACAAGGTCGTCAGGGTGCATTCCTCGTCAGGGACCACCGGCAACGCCACGGTTGTGGGATACACCAGGAAGGACGTGGACATATTCGCGGAAGTGGTGGCGCGCTGCCTGGTCGCCTACGGCGCATCCGAGAAGGACGTGATCCAGGTGGCCTACGGCTACGGCCTCTTTACCGGGGGGCTGGGGCTTCACTACGGCGCGGAGAAGCTCGGCGCGCTCACGGTTCCCATATCGGGGGGCAACACCGAGCGGCAGCTCATGCTGATAAAGGACTTCGGCACCACCATGCTCGCGTGCACGCCGTCCTATCTGCTGAATATAGCGGATTATATCGAGAAGAAGCGGCCTGATTATGATATCAGCAAGACGAAGCTCCGGGCCGGGATCCTCGGCGCGGAGCCCTGGTCCGAGGCCATGCGCAAGGAGATCGAGACGCGCCTGGGCATCAATGCGTACGACATCTACGGCCTTTCCGAAGTTATCGGGCCGGGCGTGTCGTGCGAGTGCCAGGAGAAATCGGGCCTCCACGTTCACGAGGACCACTTCTACGTGGAAATCATCGACCCGGAGACCGGCGATATCCTCCCCGAGGGGGAGAAGGGGGAGATCGTCTACACCACCATCACCAAGGAGGCCTTCCCGGGCATCAGGTACCGGTCGCGGGACATCACCCGCCTGTACCGGGAGCCGTGCAAGTGCGGCAGGACACTGGTCAAGATGGAGAAGGTCACCGGCAGGTCAGACGACATGCTCATCATCCGCGGCGTGAACGTTTTCCCGTCGCAGATCGAGAACGTGCTCATGGAAGTGGAAGGCACCGAGCCGCACTACCAGATCATCCTCGACCGCAAGGCTGCCCTCGACGACGTCGAGGTCATGGTGGAGGTCAGCGAGAAGCTCTTCTCCGACGAGGTGAAGGTGCTCGATAATCTGAAGAAGAAGATCAGCGACCGCTTCCGGAGCGTTTTGGGAATATCCGCGAAGATTACGCTGGTGGAGCCGATGACCATAGCGCGGAGCGAGGGCAAGGCGGTGCGCGTGGTAGACAGAAGGAAGATATAAAGGAGGCCGACAATGAACGTTACGCAACTCTCAGTATTCATGGAAAACAAGCCGGGCCATCTGCAGGGCGTGCTGAAGGCGCTTGCCGATGCGAACATCAATATAATCACCCTGACAATCGCCGAGACATCCGATTTCGGGATCTTGCGGATGATCGTGAGCGACGTCGAAAAGGCGAAGAAGGCCCTGGGCGATGCGCGCTTCACCTCGTCCGCCACGGAAGTGCTCGCGGTCGAGCTCGACGATTCGCCGGGCTCCCTCCTGCGCGCGATCGAGGCCTTCTCCAAGAAGGGGCTTAACATCGAATACATGTACGCCTTTACCGAGAAGCGCGGCGACAGGGCGGTCATGATCTTCCGCTTTGACGACATCGAGGCCGCGAAGAAGGCCCTGACCCAGGAAGGCTATCAGATCGTCAAGAAGATCGATATTATAGGGCAATGAGGCAGTGAATAAACGCCCCCGAAGGGGGCGTTTATTCACTGCATATATAGCTGGAGAAGACAATGGAAAAGAAGGTATTGCTGGGCAATGAGGCCATCGCGCGCGGAGCGTACGAGGCCGGGTGCCATGTCGCCACCGCCTATCCCGGGACGCCGAGCACTGAGATTCTTGAGACCATAGCGCGGGACTATCGCGATATCAAGTCGCAGTGGTCTCCCAACGAGAAGGTCGCGCTCGAGGTTGCTGCCGGGGCGTCGGTCGCCGGCGCGCGGGCCCTGGCGGCCATGAAGCACGTCGGCCTGAACGTGGCGGCCGACCCGCTCTTCACCTTCTCGTACACCGGCGTGAACGGAGGCTTCGTCATCATCAACGCCGACGACCCGATGGCCTGGAGCTCGCAGAACGAGCAGGACAACCGGCACCTGGCGCGGGCCGCCAAGGTGCCCATGATCGAGCCTTCCAGCCCGCAGGAGTGCAAGGACTTCACGAAACTCGCGTTCGAGATATCCGAAAAGTACGACCGGCCGGTGATCGTCCGCATCACCACCAGGATCGCCCACTCGCAGGGAATTGTTACAATCGAGCCGAAGCAGGACGTGCCGGTAAAGCCCTTTGTCCGCAATTTCAAAAAGTACGTGATGCTGCCCGTGCACGCGCGGCCGCGCCACGTGTTCATTGAAGAGCAGCATCTGAAGCTGAAGGAATATTCCGATACGAGTGGGCTCAACCGCATCGAATGGGGAAAAAGCAAAAAGCGGGGCATCATTACCGACAGCGTCGCCTACCAGTACGTGAAGGAGGCCTGCCCGGACGACTCGGTGCTCAAGATCGGCATGGTGTGGCCGATGCCCGACAGGCTGATACGCGAGTTCGCCGCGGGCGTGGAAACCCTCTACGTCGTGGAAGAGCTCGATCCGTTTATTGAAGATTACGTGAAGGCGCTCGGCATTCCGTGCACCGGCAAGGAGATAATCCCGATCTGCTTCGAGCTCACGCCGGAGATCGTCGATCAGGCGCTGAACGGCAGGGCCCATCCGGGGAAATACCCGAAATACGAGACCGAGCCGATTCCTCCGCGTCCGCCGGCGCTCTGCAAGGGGTGTCCGCACGGGTTCGTGTTCTCGGTGCTCGGCAAGCTCGACCTGATCGTGAACGGAGACATCGGGTGCTACACTCTGGCCGCGCTCCCGCCGTATTCGGCGATGCACACCCAGGGCTGCATGGGCGCCGGCATCGGGATGCACCTGGGCATGGAAAAGGCGCACGGCCCGGAAATGGCGCGCAGGAGCGTGGCGGTTATCGGCGATTCGACCTTCGTCCATTCGGGGATTACCCCGCTCATCGACCTGGTCTACAACCGTGGTACCGGCACGGTGATCATCCTGGACAACCGGGGCACGGCCATGACCGGGCATCAGGACCACCCGGCGACGGGAAAGACGCTGATGGGCGAGGAGACCCACGCGCTTGACCTGGAGCTGCTGGCAAAGGCATGCGGGGTGAAGCGCGTCGTGGTGACCGATCCGAAAAACATGGACGAATTCGAGCGCATCGTGCGCGAAGAGGTGGCGGCGCCGGAGCCGTCGGTCATTATATCGAAGAGAAAATGCATCTTGATGAAGTGAGGAACAGGGCATGAAGAACGTGATTTTTGCCGGGGTCGGAGGCCAGGGCGTCATTCTGGCAAGCAAGATACTCATGGAAGTCGCCATGAACGCCGGTTACGACGTGAAGGAGTCGGAGGTGCACGGCATGGCGCAGCGGGGCGGCAGCGTCGACTGCAACGTCCGCTATGGCGAGAAGGTTTACTCGCCGCTCATCCCGCGGGAGGAGGCCGACTTCATCGTGAGCCTGGAGATGCTCGAGGTGCTGCGGAAGCTGGACTATCTGGCCCCCGCCGGGAAGCTGATCGTCAACCGCGAGAAAGTGGACCCGGCGCCGGTGCAGACCGGCGCGATGAAATACCCGTCCGACATTGAGGAGTGGGTCGGGAAGAACGTGAAGAACGCGGTTTTCGTCGACACGGAAGCCATATTGAAAGAGCTCGGGACCAGGAAGGCGCTGAACATCGTGATGCTCGGCATCCTGTCGAAGGATCTCGAATTCACCGGCGAGCAGTGGGAGGCCGCGATCAGGTCCCTTGTAAAGGAGAAGTTCCTCGATATGAACCTCAAGGCCTTCACCATGGGCAGGGAGTATAAGGAGACAGCGTAATATCTTTGAACCAAGACGCCCCATCCCAGTGTGCTTATTAATAAAATACCTGGAGCTCTTTAATGCCTGAACCTTCCGGAGAAGAAATCAAGCATCCCCGCGAAAAAATTTATAATAAAATCAAGCTGCGCCTCTCGATTGCAGGCATAGTACTCAATGTTGTCATCATCGGCATCCTCGCATTCAGCGGGGTCTCGCCGCTGATCGTCGGCCTGGTTTCCGGTTTTCTCTCGAACGATTATCTGATATTCCTGGCCTTCATTGCGGTCACGGGCGCCCTTTATTCGCTGATCGATTTTCCCTTCGATTTTTACGGCGGGTACATTGTGGAGCACCGGTTCGGGCTCTCGAACCAGACCGTCGCGGCCTGGCTTATCGAAAAGATGAAGGGGGCGGCGATCAGCGTGGTCGTGGGCCTGCCGGTCGCGGTGGTCTTTTACGTTTTCCTGAAGCTGACCGGTTGGCTCTGGTGGCTCTGGTTCAGCATGTTCATCTTTTTCATCTCCGTGTTCATGGCGCGGATCGCTCCGGTGGTCATCTTCCCTATCTTTTACCGGTTCCGTGAGCTCGAATCCGATGAGATACGGGAGCGGATCGGGCGCCTGCTCGAGGGGCAGGGCATATCCATCAGCGGGATATATTCGTTCAACCTGAGCAAGGACACGAAAAAGGCGAATGCGGGATTTACCGGTATCGGCAGCAGCAAGCGCATCATTCTGAGCGACACGCTGATAGAGCGCTTCACCCCGGACGAGATCGCCGTGGTCTTCGCGCACGAGCTCGGGCACTACAGGAAGCGGCACATTGTGAAGTCGATCGTGCTGGGGAGCGCGAGCATCTTCCTGTCGTTCTTTCTGTGCGGAGAGCTGTATCGCGTCACGCTCGGGTACCTCGGGTACGAGCAGGTATACGATATCGCGGCCATCCCCGTTCTCCTCTTTTACCTGACCCTGTTCAGCCTGGTCACCATGCCGCTTTCGAACGCGCTCTCGCGGCGATACGAGCGCGAGGCGGACCGGTACGCGCTTGACGCGACCCGGGACCGGGACGCCTTCATCTCGACCATGGAAAAGCTCGCGGACATGAACCTCGCTGACCGCGACCCGAACCCGGTCACCGAATTCATGTTCTACAGCCATCCCTCAATCAAGAAGAGGATCGCCTTCGCGCGCAAGCACGCGCTGTAGCCTTCCGGCCGGGACTTCCCGGCGAGCGCGAGGCGCGGTTTTACACAAAATCTGTTGTTGGGGGAATGTGCGCTCCGCTTCGAGCGGGTGCGGAATGAGCCGCTTACTTTTTATGGAGATATGTGTAGGGGTTCTTGTTCCTGCCGCTCTTGATTATCTCATAATGAAGGTGTGGGCCCGTTGACCGGCCGGTATTTCCGCTCCTGGCGATTGTCTGACCCTGCTTGACGTACTGTCCCCTTCTCACGATTATTCTGGAGAGATGGGCGTAGAGCGTCTTCCATCCTCCGGGATGGGCGATTATCACGGCGTTGCCGTAGCCGCCCATCCATCCGGTATAGGTCACCTTGCCGTACTTGGAGGCCCGTATCCACTCGTAGCGGGCCCGAATGTCAAGTCCCTGATGGAATTCGCGATACTTTCGATTAAAGGGGTTGCGCCGCCACCCGTAACCGCAGGTAATATATCGTCCCCTGGTCGGCCACATGAACCCGCGGATGATATTCTGCGGCTTAGCGTCAGGAATGAATATCACAGAATCCTTCTGCACGAAGTCGGGATTTTTCAGGTCGTTCTCGGCAATGATCTTTTCAATAGAGACCCGGTACTTCTTCGCGATGCCGGTAATGTTGTTCCCACCCCGCATCCGGTAGAGTATGCCGTCCTTGTTCGGAATTTTCAGGCGCGTGCCGGCGCGGATGAAGTCGTACGACCTGAGGTTGTTGGAGCCGCAGATGGTGTCGATTGATATGCCATAGTCGCGCGCGATTACGCTGAGGTTCTCGCCCGGCTTGACCACGTGCTCCACGATAACAAGCTTCTCTTTCGCGTCGGGATTTGAATAATCCGTGTTCGACGATTGGAGTATCTTGTTCTTCTCGATATCGTCCTGCAGTATCGGGTCAATCGGCTCTTCAGGCCCATTGGTAAGATTGGGGATAATGGCGATGAGCGAAAGGGCGAGCGCCGCTGATATGACAAGCAGGAATTTTCGTGGAATGCGTGAAAAAAATGTTCCCGCGCGCTTGAAGCGGGACCGCGTTTCGCCTGCAAGGGATGCCATGTCGTTATTCGGCAGCATTTCCAGGCAGAATCTGCGGCGATTATCTTTTTTTTGTGACCAGATTTTCATTGATGCATAAACCGACGTAATCACAACCTTTTGCCATGCAGGTTGCCTGTTGTTATTATCGGGCGCCTTGGCCAATAATTTAACTTGTAATAATTTCGATGCGGCACTGAATACAGATCGAGCGCCGCGTTCCAGGACACGCCGGCGATATTAATTTCACCGCACGGGGGCATGTCCCGGAGCTCTGCCAATCATCGAGTGTCACTCGGTATTGTTGCACAGGACGATGATTATTTTTTACCACAACCGGGATAAAATTATACACTGTAACCGGCGGTCATTGCAAGCATTTTTCTTTGCGGAATCGCCCAAAAAATTGTCCGTGTATAAATTAATGGCACGAATTATCGCTTGACGTATTTATATGGGAATATATCGATTGAACATGTTCATATGATTCATCCGTGACACGATTATCTTTGTCCAGCGAAGAATAATTATACGGATATCGTTTAAAACATCCAAGAGTATAAGGTATACAAAGGCGTCTCTCAGGATCCCGGTTATTGTAAGCACCGTTTGAATGCATTCCCGGAACTGGACGGAGCGGATGACTTCGTCATGATAAATCAGATTCACGGGAATCAGTGTAATTACTTCATTTTCAATTCAAATATTTGATAGCTGTGATGTACGATTCAACGACTGGTTACCGGGTCCCTGTCTTTTATACTTCGGCTGCGGCGACGGTTGGCGCCGGTGGGCCGTGAGAATGTTGTACAAGCAAGAGGTCTGGTTATGAGTGAGGCAATACTTAATCTTGAAGACAAAAGCTACCGCCTTCCGGTTGTCGAAGGCACCGAAAAGGAGAGGGCCATCGATATTTCCGCGCTGCGCGATATGACCGGTTATATTACGCTTGATACTGGATATCAGAACACGGGGTCGTGCATGAGCTCTATTACATACATAGACGGCGAGAAGGGTATTCTCCGATACCGGGGGTATCCTATCGAGCAGCTGGCCGAACGGGGAAGCTTCACCGAGACATGCTTTCTGCTCATGTACGGCGAGCTTCCAAAAGATGAGGAGCGCAAGGCCTTTTCTGCAAAGCTTACCGAGAGCTCGATGATCCATGAGGACATGGTCCGTTTTTTTGACGGGTTTCCCTCCACGGCCCATCCCATGGCGATACTGAGCACGATGGTGAACGCGCTGTCCGTTTACTATCCCTATTTTTATACGGATGATTTCATGAGCCAGACATTTGACACGATGGCCACGCGGCTTATCTCGAAAATACGCACCATCGCCGCGTATTCGTACAAGCATTCCATCGGCAAGCCGTTCGTGTACCCGAAGCATGATCTGAGGTATTGCGGCAACTTTCTTCACATGATGTTCGACAGTCCCGTCAAACCTTACGAGATACACCCGGAGATTGAAAAGGCGCTCAATGTCCTGCTCATTCTGCATGCGGATCACGAACAGAACTGCAGCACCTCGACGGTGCGGCTGGTGGGCAGCAGCATGGTCAACCTGTACTCTTCCATCTGCGCGGGTATCTGCGCCCTGTGGGGTCCTCTCCACGGGGGGGCCAACCAGCATGTGATCGAGATGCTCGAGGACATCAAGGACGAGGGGGTGTCTATCAGGGAGTACATGGAGCGGGCAAAGGACAAGAGCAATAAGTTCAAGCTATTCGGGTTCGGCCACCGGGTGTACAAGAACTACGATCCGCGGGCTAAAATACTGAAAGAACACTGCACGGTCCTCATAAATAAATTCGGCATCAGGGAACCGCTCATCGATATCGCGCTGGAGCTGGAAGACGCGGTACTCCATGACGATTATTTTGTCGAGCGGAAGCTCTATCCGAACATCGACTTTTACAGCGGGATCCTGTACCGGGCCATGGGGATCCCCACGGACATGTACCCGGTCATGTTCGCGATCGGCAGGATGCCGGGATGGATCGCGCAGTGGAAAGAGATGCATGACACGGTGCCGTTTAAGATCGGCAGGCCGCGGCAGATCTATACCGGAAAAACCCTGCGTGATTACGTTGACATGGACAGGCGGTAATGGGCCGGTCGCGGCTCCCCCTGCCGGCCTGAGAGCGGCGGCGGGTTCGTCGCATGGCGTCTGGCGGCTATAGAATACTGTCCAGGAGCCTGAGATAGCCGGATATCTGCCTGAAGATCAGGAATTCGTCGTATACCCGCCTCTGGGCGCTGCGCCCCATATTGTAGCATGCAACCGAATTGTTAAGAAGCTGTGACAGCTTGTCGGCGATCTCGTCCGGGTCCTCAGGTTTTAAGACAAGCAGTCCGTCCCTGCCGTCGCGTATCTGCTGACGTATTCCGCACGCGTGCGTTCCCAGGACCGCCTTGCGCTTCCACATCGCCTCCGTGACCGAAAGGCCGAATCCCTCCTGAAGAGAATTCTGTACAATGATGTGGGCGCACCGCTGCAGCGCGTTGACGATCAGGGCGTTCTCCTTGTGTGATTCCATCGGGAGAAGAATGATCGCGATATCGCTCCGCAACCCGGGATCGAGCGACATATAGCGCTCCCGTATCTGATTGAGGACCTGCATTCCCTCGGGATCGTCGGCAATGGCGCGGGGGTCCGGGCCCGCCAGCACGAGACGGGAGAGCCTCAGCCTGTTCTGCTTGCGTCTGGTCTTGTTGGTCCCGTTGCTTTTAATCGTGCGATTCTTAAGCCGGACAAACCCTTCCAGGAGCGGGTCCCATCCCTTGAGGCGGTCCCACCGGGAAACCTGGAGGACGAGCGGCCTGAAGAGAAGGCCCAGCTCTTCCGGGGCGACGTACGAGCCGTCATCCCCGAGGAGTGACACGCGTGACCGGTAATCAGGCGTTACCACGGGCTCGTATTCCGGCTGAAGCCCGCTGTTGCAGAGGATGCCGGTCAGCTTGTTGACGGAGAGCTCCTGATTCTTGTGCGACAGGGGGTCGATGGCCGGGTGGATTATCGTCGACCTGTCCGCGCAATAGTCCGGGACGTACTCGGGCGCGGAAAAAATCGTGCGGCGGTACCCGTCCAGGTACGGACGCAGGAAGCGCCAGGCCGTTTTTGTCGCGTCGATGCGGCGGTCCAGCCCGATATGGCACCGCCACACGGCGGGAAGGCCGAGCTCCCTTGCCAGCATCTGGCCCATGGGCAGGGGCTGCGGATCGTGGATGATCAGTATGTCGTCCGGCTTCAGCTCCTTTTTAAATGATTCAGCGTTTTGCCTGTTGACGGCTTCGTACAGCATGGCGTCTTCCGCCCCCAGCTCGCTTCCCGACCCGGTGTCGCCGTGAATAAGGTTGTGGATGCGCTTGGTCAGGAGGAAAAACTCCGGGCGGTCCGACCGGATCACGGCCCAGCGCACCGAGATGCCGAGGTTGTTTGTCAGGGAGATCAGGCTGGGCAGCATCTCGGCCACGCCGCCGCCCCTGGCGGTCGAGTTGACCATCCAGATCGTCCTGCCGCGCAGTCTGGGAGCGACGTTCCTGGCGTCGGATTTCAGGTCCGCGACCGGCGCGGAGAAAATCGGGTCCGTGGCGTAGTAGTCGAGCGAATACTTGGTCGTGGCCTGCGGCAGTATCTCAATCATGTCATCCTCCTCGATGCGCGGCATTCGCGTCAAACGCCTCCCGCTCCTGCCTCTGAACCCGCGCGTGTCAGGAACAGTATCATATCGCAGTCATTCCTATCAATGAAAAAATACTTTCCATGTATCCCCCCTCGTTGTGGCGGCGCATGCGAGGGAATGGATGGCTGTGGGATAAAAAGAATTGACGATTGCAATCAATCCCGCTATGATCAGGCCATGTATCTCACGAATGAAGAAAAAGAGATGCTGAACGGCGCGGCTGGCGCCGTTGTGCAGAAGGCGATGAAAACCATCGTGTCGTACGGCGACATCTTCGACGCGGACAGGCTGGTCCCGATCACGGGCGCCCCGCATTTTGTCATTTCGGTCGGCACCGGCGTCATGAAGCCCTACTATGACATGCTGGATGAGCTGATCGACGCGGGCCTGACGATGCGCATGCCTTTTACCGTCGACCCCCGGCCCGTTGATTTTTCCAATGTTTCATACAACCCGGCCGAGCGTGTCGTGACCGGGCTCATCTACCGCCATCAAAAAAAATATGAAGAACAGCTCCTCAGGCTCGGGTTGAAGAGCCTGAATTCGTTTTCATGCGCCAGCTATCAGGAGGAGGCCGGCAACACCCCCCGGTACGGGGATATGCTCGCCTGGTCGGAGTCCTCGGCGGTCGTCTATGTAAATTCGGTTATCGGCGCGCGGACAAACAGGAACTCGGCCGGCATCGACGTGCTCTGCAATATCCTCGGGAAAGCGCCGAACTTCGACCTGCTCACCGATCGGGGCAGAGAGGCAACCTGGCGCATTGACGTGAGGACCGGGGCCCTGCCCAACCCCCAGCTTCTGGGAAGCGCCATCGGCATGAAGGTGGTGGAGCATGTCCCGTATATTACGGGGCTGGATGCCTTTCTGGGAACCGAGCTTGTCCAGCCGGTGAAGGATTACTTGAAAGACATGGGCGCGGCGTGCGCGTCCAACGGCGCGGTCGGCCTGTTCCATGTGGAGAACCTGACTCCTGAAGCGGGCGCCCGCGGGAGATCGCTCCTGGCGGAAGGGCATCAAACGTATGTCATTGATGACGCCGAGCTTGAGCGCGTCATGTCATCGTATCCGGTCATGTGGAAACGGCCCGATAAAAAGCCGAAGAAATGTTTCATAGGCTGCCCGCACCTGAGCCTCGCCCAACTGCGGGGGTGGGTTGAAGCGATAGACGGCGAGCTGGAAAGCAGGCGCGCCGGGAAGGTCCGGCTGGAGACCGTACTCTGCGCACCACCTGATGTGATCGACGCCTTCCATCGGGACAGAGAATGCACCGAAAAACAGAAGAGGCGCGGTATAACCGTATCCGGCATCTGTCCGTTAATGTATATGACAGACCCGCTGTCCGCTATGCTGCCGATCGTGACCAATTCAAACAAGTTGCGGACCTACACCACGGCGCGTTTTTATCCGGATGAGGATATTCTGAAAATCATCAGAACCGGCAGGCTGCCGGTATAACAAGGAACAGCGCATGAAGGCCACGTTCAAGGGAAGGGTGATTATCGGCGGATCGGTAACGGGGAGGGCCGTTGTGTCATCGGCCTCGTTCAACACGCTCGCGACCTATACGCGGTCCGCGATCACGCATTCGCGTACGGCCGTCTGTTATGACAAGGACAACCGGGACCTGTATAAAAAGGTTATCAGCGGTAAAATCATATGCCTGCCCCAGACGATAGGATCGACTTCGGGCGGCCTGGTGATTCAGGCAATAGCCGCGCTCGGCCTGGCGCCTCTGGCCTTTCTCTTTTCGGAAAAAATTGATTCGCTGGCGGCGTCCGGCGTGCTGCTTGCGGACATATGGACCGGGAAGCGCATAGTCACGATTGACCGGCTTGGCGATGAAATCCTGAAGACCGTACGGGATGATGATATGCTGGAGATATCCGAAGACGGTACGGTGATGCTGATGTAGACAAAGATGCCGGGGGTTCGTGTCAACCGTTTCGCCGCGGGGCCCGCTCGCTCTATGCGCTTTTTTTTATTACAATAACCGAAAGATCATCGGTAAGGTCGGCAAGGCCTATGAACTTGTCAAAATCATTCAACAGGTAATCGAGTATCTCCTGAGCGCCTGCGTCAGGGGCGCTTTTCAATGATTGTTTCAGACGGGCCAGCCCGTATTCCTCGCCCTCCTGGTTTTTCCCCTCGTACAGGCAGTCAGTGTAAAGCAGCAGAACATCGTTGGGCTTCAGCTGAAAGGAGAGGGCTTCATACGGAGCTTCAACGTCCCCCACTCCCATGAAGAAGCCCCTGATGTCGTTGCCCTTCCTGTTGACGATGCCGACCTCCCCGGTTTCTCCCTTTTTGCAGATGAGATCGGAATGAGCGGCGTTGACGTATTCAACCATGGGGCCGTTGAAGCGGAGCAGTATCCCGGTCAGATAGTTTTCAATGTTGCCGATCTCGTTGATAAGCTCCCTGTTCGATTTTTCGAGCACCAGGTTCAGCGGTTTCCCGGCGCCAGTCCGTATGTTTCTGAAAAAAATGGAGCGCGCGATCATGGTTATGAGGCCGGAGGCCACGCCGTGGCCTGACACGTCGAAGATGCCGACGCCGGCCAGTTTTCCGCCAATTTCGTAGAAGTCATAAAAATCGCCCGAGACGCTGGACATGGGCTTGTAGGCAAACGCGATGTCCATGTCCCGGGTCTGCGGCGCCTGCTTCGGAAGCATGCCCGCCTGCACGTTGGCGGCCATTTCCATGTCGATGGCGGCCCGGCGCTGGGCCTCCTCGAGCGTCTGGTTGAAGTTCAATATGGTCTCATTCACCACCTCGAGCTCTTTCATCGCCTCCTCGAGCTCCTCGGTCCGGTCCCTGACCTTGTCCTCGAGGTGAATGTTCAGCTCCTGGAGGTTGTTCTTCATCACGTTGATCCGGTCGGTGAGCCCCATGGAGAGGGCGACAACGTTAAACACGGCCCCGATCTGGATGCCGTAGTTGGTGATGAACACGTCAGGAAGCAGCGCGAAGGTCTTGAATACGTAGAGAAGAACGCCGGCCAGAAAGAGCGTGTACGCGATAAGGTAGTTGCGCGCGGCGCGGTGTTTGTACTTGAAAACGAAAATAAACAGGGCGATTGAACCGAACCCGGCCGCGATTCCCGTTAATGCGGTTGCCGATATAATACTTATCCGGTAGTTGTTCATGACCAGTGTGAGGCAGGAAACCACAAGGCCCGCGGCGAGAAGCACTTTGAGAACGGCGTCGATGACACGGTCATATTTTGGCACCTCGCCCAGGTGGCGCGCAAACTGTATTATCGAGATGATGATTATTCCCATGAAAAAGGGGACGGCCAGGTTGGACCACCAGGGCCAGTTCGGCCAGAGATACTGGTACGCCAGGCCGGTCAGGGACATCATGAACAGGCAGAACGAGATGATATAGAGCGCGCAGTAGAAATAGCTCTGGTCTCTGATTGAGAGAAAGATCATAAAGTTGTACGCGAACATGACCAGAAGAATGCCGTAAAACATCCAGAGGATGGGGGCCTCCTCGATCACCTGCCTGTTGAATGCTTCCCGCGACCAGATGACGAGCTCAACATTCACCGCGCTCTCTGTCCGGTATGCGAGATAGCAGGGCATGGATGAGTGCGCTTTCAGTTTGAGCGGAAAAATAAGGGAACGATGGTCCACCGGGCGGGTGTTGAAGGGCTTTGCGTGGCCGATTTCGGTTGATGTATAGGATTTCCCCTCGGGGACAAAGAGCCTGAGATAGGAGATGAGCGGATAAGCCTGCTCCAGGTAGAGGTCGACATCCTCCCCGGATCTGTTCTTAAGAGTAAATCTGACC
Organism: Spirochaetota bacterium; assembly: GCA_016928865.1. Taxonomy (GTDB): domain Bacteria; phylum Spirochaetota; class UBA4802; order UBA4802; family UBA5550; genus RBG-16-49-21. The sequence goes on along the minus strand of JAFGJX010000083.1, from coordinate 3,501 downwards.
CAGTATACCGATGTGGTGAATCCGAAATTGGGGGTTGCCGTGTCTGACTTTTTCCATTTGCCCGCCAGTGCCGCGCCGGCTATATCTTTGATGCCAAGCCGCCCGTCGCGGTCCTCATAATACTCGATACTGGTACCGATCCGGATTTTACTGGTTGATTCGTCTATGGAAATTGTTTCAGCCCCGGCACCGGATGGGATGGCAGTGATTAATAATATCGCCAGTAGGAAGCCAATGGAAATACAGGCCTTATACGATCGTGTATGCAGTGCGGGTAAATATTTTATCATGACACATATCTACACCGTTAAGTAGACAACCCGGTTGCTAAAATTGCAACTACTATTTTTAATATATAAAACGATATATGAGCCGTTGTATGGCCACAGCGGGTGCTCTATGAAACAGACATGGTGCCAGTCAGGGCGCGAGGACGAGAACGAAGCCCGCTTTTGAATAAAAATGTTTTGCCTTTTCCCCGGCCCCATTGTATTCTGCATACAAAGTATCAGGGGCGGTCATGCGGGATACGGATGGTTTTACCTGGTGGAAGCACGGCGTCATCTATCAGATCTATCCGCGCAGCTTTTACGATGCGAACGGCGACGGCGTGGGAGACCTGCCGGGCATAACGGAAAAACTCGATTACCTGTCCTGGCTCGGGGTCGACGCCCTCTGGATCTCGCCCGTCAACACCTCGCCCATGTTCGACTTCGGATACGATATCTCCGATTATCGCGCCATCGATCCCGTTTTCGGCACTCAGGAGGACTTTGACCGCCTGCTTGCCGGGGCCCACCGCCGCGGGATAGCGATCATCATGGACCTGGTCATCAACCACACCTCTCACCTGCACCCCTGGTTTATCGAGTCGCGCTCGTCGCGGCACAGCCCGAAGCGGGACTGGTATATCTGGCATGACGGGAAGAAACGGAAGCCGCCCAACAACTGGATGGCCGCGTTCGGCGGCAGGGCGTGGGAGTGGGACGGGGCCACCGGCCAGTACTACCAGCACTCATTTTTGAAAGAACAGCCGGACCTGAACTGGCGCAATCCCGCGGTCCGTGACGCGGTGTTCGGCGACATCCGCTACTGGCTTGACCGGGGCGTGGACGGGTTCCGTCTCGATGCCGTGATCTGGTTCGTCAAGGACGACCGGTTTCGCAGCAACCCCTGCGGCTGGGGCCCCAATGCGCCGCGGCCCTATGATTTGCAGAAGCACGTGTACGACCAGAACAGGCCTGAGACCCACGACGTGCTGCGGGACCTCCGCCGACTTTTGGATAAATACGACAGCCGCATGATGGTGGGGGAGACCTACGAGAATTCGCCCCGGGGGGCGAAGATCGCCGCCTCGTATCTCGGAACCGGCACTGACGAGCTGCATCTCGCGTTCGATTTTTCACTCCTCTTCTCGAAATACGGCGCGCGCCGCTTCCGGCAGTGCCTGGCGCGCTGGTACGAAGCCGTGCCGGAGGCGGCATGGCCGAGCATCGTGCTCAACAATCACGACCAGCCGCGCAGCTTCGCTCGCTGGTGCCGGGGCAGGCACGGGACGGAACGAGCCAGGCTCCTTGCCGCCCTGCTTCTCACCGCGCGGGGAACCCCCTTCCTCTACTACGGAGAGGAGATCGGCATGGACAACGGCGCGGTGTCGCGCCGGCAGATACAGGACCCGCTCGGGAAAAAGTACTGGCCCTTCCACCGGGGCCGCGATCCTTCACGCACGCCGATGCAGTGGACCTCGGGGCCGAACGCGGGTTTTTCGGAAGGGGTCCCGTGGCTTCCGGTCGCCGCTTCCTATCGCGAGGTGAACGTCGAAGGGCAGATGAAGGACCCGGGCTCACTACTCCATTTCTACCGGAGGCTTGTTTCGCTCAGGAGAGAGCGTGCCGCGCTCAGCCGCGGCTCGTTCAGGCTGGCGGGTGAAGACCCGGATATTCTCGCCTTTTACCGGGAGGAGGGGAGCGGGCGGCTGCTCGTGGCCCTGAATTTTTCGAGGGGAAGAAGGACGATGAAGCTCCATGATTTTATTCCGGGTAAGGTGGTGCTCTCGAGCGCCGGAAGAAAGGCCGGTGATTTCGCCTGTACGATGGAGCTCGAGCCTTATGAAGCGCTGATAGTAGAGGAATGATTGATCAAGAATAGTACGTAAGAATCATGCGGAGGTCCCCCATGGAGAAGAGAGCCCGTTTCACCGGCCGGGAGCTGTATGCGGTAATTCTCCTGGCGCTCATGAACCTGTTCCTGTTCGCCGACCAGAACCTGATGGCGCCCAACCTGACCCAGATCGCGCGCGACCTCGGACTGGACGACATGCAGCGGGACGTCATGCTGGGCGGAAACATATCCGCGGTCTTCTGGGTGCTGGGCAGCCTGATCACCCTGGGTATCGGCTACCTGACGGACCTGGTGCCGAGAAAGAAGCTCTTCATCGCGGTCATCATCGCTGGAGAGATTCCCTGCCTTCTGACCGGGTTCGTTGAAAATTACACGCAGCTCTTCTGGATGCGCGCGCTGACCGGCATCGGCATCGGCGGCGCGATCCCGCTCACCTATTCCATCATCGGCGATTATTTTTCGCACGGGAACCGGGCCTCGGCAACGGCGTGGATGGCCCTTGCCGAGGGGCTCGGGATAGCCGGCGGTCAGCTCCTTGCCGGGTTCGTCGGGCCCGCGATGGGGTGGCGGCTTCCGTTCATTATCGTGGCGGTGCCGAATTTTTTTCTCTGCGCCCTCATGCTCTTTACGGTGAAGGAGCCGCCGCGCGGGATTACTGAAGAGAGCCTCAGGGACCTTATTGAAAAGGGCATGGCATACACGGGCAGGATCAACTGGAAGCAGTACCGGGAGCTTTTCAGGATAAGAAGCAATATCCTGGCGTTTCTCCAGGGCATCCCCGGCACCGTGCCATGGGGTGTCTTTTTCATTTACCTTAATGACTTCTATTCACAGGACAAGGGTTTTTCCGTGGAGGCGGCCACTCTTATCGTCATGCTGATCGGCGCCGCCGCCATACTGGGCGGCTTCATCGGCGGTCTGATCGGCAACAGGGTATATAACATCGCGCCGAAATACCTGCCGCTCCTGTGCGGAGTCTCGACCCTTGTGGGCATCATCCCCATGGCCCTGCTCCTCAATTATCCGGGAAGCGCGGGCGCGGCGGACCAGAACGTCGCCGTGCCTCTGGCGCTCGGGTTCCTCACCGGTTTTCTGGTCTCGGTGACAGGGCCGAACGTCAAGGCCATGCTTCTGAACGTTAATACGCCTGAGACGCGCGGCTCGATCTTCGCCCTGTTCAACCTGACGGACAACCTGGGAAAGGGGTTCGGCCCTGTCATCATCAGCTTCTTCATCGTCCGGTTCGGGAGGCTCGCCGCCTTCAACATCGCGAACCTCTTCTGGGTCGTATGCGGCCTTTTTCTCCTTGTCATGATATGGGCTTTCCCGAAAGACGAGGCCGCGCTCCGCGATACGCTTGCCGGGCGGGCGAAGACCATG
>JAFGJX010000082.1 GCA_016928865.1 Spirochaetota bacterium | reverse complement strand
TCAAATCCGGCCACCATCATGACGGACCCGGAGCTTGCCGACCGGACCTACATTGAGCCGATAACCCCTGACTATGTCGAGAAGATCATTGAACTCGAGCGCCCTGACGCGCTCCTTCCCACGGTCGGCGGCCAGACCGCGCTCAACGTGACGCTGGCCCTCGGGGAGCGGGGCGTGCTCGATCGCTGCGGCGTGGAGCTCATCGGCGCCAATATCGATTCGATACGCAAGGCGGAGGACCGGGACCTGTTCAAGCAGGCCATGCTCTCGATCGGCCTTTCCGTGCCCGGATCGGGCCTGGCCTCGTCCGTCGACGAGGCCCTGGCCGTGCTTGAGCGGATAAACCTGCCGCTCATCATCCGCCCCGCTTTCACCCTGGGCGGCACCGGCGGAAACATCGTGTATAACCGCGAGGAGTTCATCGACCTGGTCACGCGCGGCCTGGACGAATCGCCCATCAGCCAGGTCCTCCTCGAGGAGTCGGTCATCGGCTGGAAGGAATACGAGCTCGAGGTGATGCGGGACACGGCCGACAACGTGGTCATCATCTGCTCCATAGAGAACATCGATCCGATGGGGATTCATACCGGCGATTCAATCACCGTGGCGCCGCAGCAGACACTTACCGACAGCGAGTACCAGAACCTCCGCAACATGGCGATAAAAATCATACGCGAGATCGGCGTCGATACCGGCGGCTCGAACATCCAGTTCGCGGTCAATCCCGCGGACGGCAGGGTGATGGTCATAGAGATGAACCCCCGGGTGAGCCGGAGCTCCGCGCTCGCGTCAAAGGCGACCGGGTTCCCCATCGCGAAGATCGCCGCCAAGCTTGCGGTGGGGCTCACCCTTGACGAGATCCCGAACGACATCACCCGGGTGACACCCGCTTCGTTCGAGCCGACAATCGATTACGTGGTGGTCAAGGCGCCCCGCTGGGCCTTCGAGAAATTCGAGGGCGCTGATTCGCGCCTCGGCACGCAGATGAAGTCCGTTGGAGAGGCGATGGCAATCGGCCGCACTTTCAAAGAGGCGTTCCAGAAGGCCCTGCGCTCCCTCGAGATCAGCCGGTACGGCTTCGGGTCGGACGGCGTCCTGAAAATTATTGAGATGCTGAAGCGCCTTCCGGACCGTCATAAGAAGGACATCATCGAAAAGGAGCTCTTCAACACGCGCGAGGACCGGATGTTCTTCCTCAACGTGGCGTTCAAGATGGGATGGACGGTCGACCGGATCGCCCAGCTTACGGGCATCGACCGCTGGTTCCTGACGCAGCTTGCGGAGATCGTGCAGGCGGCGCAGGAATACGCGGCTCGCTGCAAGGCCGCGCCCCCTGATGCGGACGACCTGCGACTGATGAAGCGGCTCGGCTTTTCCGACCGCCAGCTCGCCTACCTGGCCTACCGCGACGAGTTTATCCGCCTGTACGAGCGGGGGGCCGACTACCAGAAGGATTTCGCGCGCGTCCTGGCGGAGAAGGAGGACGAGGTGCGCCGGTTTCGCTATGAACACTCGATCATTCCCGGCTTCAGACTGGTGGACACCTGCGGCGGCGAGTTCGAGGCATTCACGCCCTACTATTATTCGGCATATGACGACGCGGATGAGAGCGTCGCTTCGGAGAAGAGAAAGGTCATGATCCTGGGCGGCGGTCCAAACCGTATCGGCCAGGGGATCGAGTTCGATTACTGCTGCTGCCACGCCTCGTTCGCCCTCCGCGAGGAGGGGATCGAGTCGATCATGGTCAATTCAAACCCGGAGACGGTCTCGACAGATTACGATACTTCGGACCGCCTCTACTTCGAGCCGCTCACGCTTGAGGACGTGCTCCATATCCATGACAGGGAAAAGCCGGACGGGGTGATCGTCCAGTTCGGGGGTCAGACACCCCTGCGCCTGGCGCGCGCCCTCGAGAAAAACGGCGTGACAATCATCGGGACGTCGCCCGATTCAATAGACCGGGCCGAGGACCGCGAGCGCTTCGCCGCGGTGGTGCGGAAGCTGGGCCTGCTCCAGCCGGAAAACGGCATCGCCTTCGAAGAGGAGGAAGCCGCGGGCATTGCCGCGCGGATTGGCTATCCGGTGCTGGTGCGCCCGAGCTACGTGCTGGGCGGCAGGGCCATGGCCATCATTTACGACGAGATCGGGCTGCGCGACTATATCGCGACCGCGGTGGATCTCTCTCCCGGACAGGCGATCCTCGTGGATGACTTCCTCGAGGATGCGATCGAGGTCGACGTGGACGCCCTCCATGACGGCGCGGATACCTATATCGGCGCCATCATGGAGCACGTGGAGGAGGCGGGGATCCATTCGGGCGATTCGGCCTGCATCATACCACCGCCGTCGATTTCGGTGTCGATGCTCGGGGAGATCACAGAGGCGACCGCCGCCCTGGCGCGCGAGCTTGACGTGCGCGGTCTTCTGAATATCCAATATGCGATCAAGGACGGGCGCCTGTACGTGATAGAGGTGAATCCCCGCGCTTCACGGACCGTGCCCTTCGTTTCAAAGACGACGGGCGTTCCGCTCGCCAAGATCGCGGTGAAAATAATGCTCGGGCACATGCTCGCGGAATACGGGCTTACCGCGGCGAAAAAGATTCCCTTCGTGAGCGTCAAGGAGGCGGTGCTCCCCTTCAACAAGTTTCCGGGTGTCGATACCCTCCTGTCGCCGGAGATGAAGTCAACCGGCGAGGTCATGGGCATATCGGAAAATTTCGGCGAGTCCTTCTACAAAGCGACGCTCGCCGCCGGAGACGCGCTCCCGCTCGAGGGAACGGTCCTCCTTTCGATGAACAGCGGTTCGCGCGATGAGCTGATGCCGGAAGTAAGGAGCCTTCACGAGGCCGGGTTCCGTTTTATCGCGACCGAGGGGACGGCGCAGCATTACAGCGAGCGTGGCATACCGTGCGCGATGGTGCACAAGGTGAGCGAAGGCCGCCCCAATATCATCGACCTTTTGAAAAACAAGGAAATCGGCATGATCATCAATATCCCTTCGGGCAAGGGCTCAAAGGACGATTCGTTCCTGATTCGCCAGGCCGCGGTCAGGTACCACGTCCCCTATATGACCACCATCCAGGCCGCCCGCGCGGCGGTTACCGGCCTCCTTGCGCTTCGGCGGAGCAGCAGGGTCTTTGTACGGCCGATACAGGAATATCATAAAGAGGTGATCTAGGAATATGGGTACTACAGTGTTGCTCCAGAGCAAGGACATCGCGGAGATCGTCGAACGTTTGTCGGCACAGATATACCGGGACCTCGGCAGCGCGGACAATTTCGCCGTGGTGGGCATGCAGACGGGCGGCGTGGAGCTCGCGCGGCGGATACGCTCCCGGATCGAGGAGCTTTCCGGAAAGCAGATCCAGAGCGGCACGCTTGACATCACGTTTTACCGCGACGACCTGACCACCAGGGGCGCGCTGCCATCGATCAAGGAGACGGCCATTTCGTTCGATATATCCACCATGACCATACTCCTGGTGGACGACGTCATTTTCACCGGGCGTTCGGCCAAGGCGGCGCTCGAGACGCTTACCTCGTTTGGCAGGCCCAAGGCCATCAGGCTTTTTGTCCTCGTTGACCGGGGAAACCGGGAACTGCCGATCCAGCCGGATTATTGCGGGTACCGAATCCTGACAGGCGTCAGGGACAACATCGAGGTCGTGGTTTCGGATACATCGCCGGCGGAAGATATCGTCATTCATACGACCGCATAATTGCCCGGCGTCCGGCCGCTTGAGCCGGACCGGCGGGGTTTTCCAATACCTTATGGGCTTTCCGCCCGATAAAATGTAATTGACCAATGTGTATTCCGTGTGCAATAATCATTTTTGTAATGATGTCACATAAGCCGTGGTCCCGCGCTTCCAATCGGTGGGGGCAGGGGGAGCGCCATGGCTGATCCGGGCAGGAAATTGAAAATTACTAACGGTGTGTAATGACGGAACCCCCGGCCGATAAAAAGACGAAAATACTCATTGTTGAAGATGAAGCCGTGATCTGTATGCATATACAGAACAGCCTGGAGCGGCTCGGGTACGAGGTATGCGGTTGCGTGAATTCCGGACCCGAGGCAATCCGGATCGCCGGGGAATGCATTCCCGATCTCATTCTCATGGATATCGTCCTCCAGGGCGATATGGACGGCATCGAGGCGGCGAAGACCGTCAAGGACAGGTTCGGCATTCCTGTCGTGTACATGACCGGAAACGCCGATATCCCCACCATCACGCGGGCGCGCGCGTCAGACCCCTACGGCTATATCCTCAAGCCGATCGACGTCCTCCACATGTTTTCGACCATTGATACGATACTGCATCGCCGTGATCTTGAATTGCGTCTGGCCGAGAGCGAGGAGAAGTTCAGGGCAATATCCGAGAATATTCAGGAGGGCATAGCGCTTACCGTTGATTTCAGGAACGAATGGGTCAACGATACCTTTGCCGCGATTTTTGGTTATACTAAAGAGGAAATGGTGGGGCGCGGACCGGAGATGGTAATACATCCGGAAGATCTGATGGGCGTTATGAAGATTGGCAGGGACATGATGAAGGGCATGCCGACCGGATTTCATCGGGTCAGGGCCGTGCGAAAGGACGGTTCGGAAATCATGGTTGAACTGAACGGGCGACTGTTGAAGATCAATTCATCGACCGCCATCCTGCTGATTGTTCGGAATGTCACGGAGCGGGTCCGGGCAGAGGCGGCGCTTCGCGAAAGCGAGGAAAAGTACCGGGCCCTCGTCGAGGAAATAAATGATGTCATTATTTCTCTCGATGCAAAGGGCTCCATTACCTTTGCCTCCGCGAGCGTTGAAGCGCTGTTGGGATATGCTCCGAATGATTTGCAGGGCCGCAGTATCATGGAATTAGTTTATCCTGAAGACGTTGAGCCTGTCGTGGGTCGCGCCGATGCCCGGATGCGCGGCATTGCGGGGACTACTGAATTTCGCGTGGTGGCAAAATCCGGAACCCCCATATGGGTGCGGGCTTCCGGCAAACCGATAGTTGTCAATGGAGTTTTTAATGGCATACGCGGGGCGCTGACCAATATCGATGAGAAGAAGCGCGCCGAGGAAGCCCTTCGGATAAGTGAAAATCAATATAGAAGCATAACCACCAACCTCCCCGGCGTCGTGTACCAGTTTTATGCCAGGGACAATGGCGAGAATGGCCTGTATTATGTAGATGAGCGCGCACGGGATTTATGGGAAATAGAAATTGAACCGCTTGACAGTTTCATGCAGCGTTTTACGGAACAACTTCATCCCGACGACAGGGACGGCTTCCTTTCCTCGATCAGCGAAGCGGTTCGCACCGTCGGCACATGGGACTGGGAGGGAAGATATCTCCATCCCGGGGGCCGCGAGATATGGTTCAGGGGGATTTCCCGGCCGGTTCGCGCCGGGAACGAGGTGGTCTTTAATGGGCTGATGCTCGATATCACCGATAGAAAGATCGCCGAGATGAAAATGCAGGACAGCGAGGTGAAATTCAGGAGCCTGATGCAGAACATTCAGGATATCGTTCTCATCATGGACCGTGAAGGCATCATTGTCTTCGAGAATCCCGCCACAAAAGAGACCCTCGGCTATTCGCTGATGGGCAGGAGGGGATTTGATATAGTCCATCCCGAGGACCTGAAGACTGCTGCGGAAGCATTTTCTGAAGTTTTAGATAACAAAAACAAACACACCCCCACGATGTTCAGGGTGCGGCACGCAGACGGATCCTGGCTCTATGTTGAGGCGCTGGCCACAAGCCTGTTTGACAACAGCGTGATTCCCGGTATGCTCCTTGTGTGCCGCGATGTAACCAGCCGCATAGAAGCGCAGGCCGCGCTCAGGGAAAGCGAGGAACGCTACAGGGCGCTTTTCGACCAGTCCCCGGTGGGTGTTTTCCTTTTCGATAAGGATCTGGTCATCACTGAGTGCAATGATCGTTTTGCGGATATTGTGAGAAGGAGACGGGAGGAAATCCTCGGTTTCTGTTCCGCGGAGCTGAAGGATTCGGAAGTGATTCGCAAAATGCGCGAAACTCTGAAGGGCAATCCGTCTTCCTGGGAGGGATGGTTTATCGCCCCCGACACGGGGTCTCGCTTTTACCATTCGACGTATTATAGCCCGCTGCGCGATGCCGGGGGGAAGGTGGTTGGCGGAATTGCGGTCGTGAATGACCTCACTGAGCGTAAAAATGCCGAGGAACAGCTTCTTGTCGCAGAAGAGCGAAGCCGCATATTGATAGAAAATGCCAACGAAAGCATCGTGGTAATACAGGACTGGCGGTTTATCTTCGTCAATCCAAAATTTGTGCAGCTTACCGGATTTACCGCCGATGAACTGGCCGCGCGTCGGTTCACTGAATTCGTGCATCCTGAAGACCGGGAGCAGATCGCCGGCCGGTATGTTAAGCGGCTGGAGGGGGACACGTCATCCCTTACCTATGAAGTCCGTTTCGTTGACAGGGATGGGGACATCAAGTGGACCGAAGTCAATTCGGTGATGATAATATGGGAAAAGAAACCGGCGGCCCTCCTCTTTATCAGGGACATCAGCGAGCGGAAGCGAGCGGAGGAGGAGCGTACCAGGATTGAGGCCCAGATCCAGCAGACCCAGAAGCTGGAGAGCCTGGGCGTGCTGGCAGGCGGGATCGCGCATGACTTCAACAACCTGCTCATGGCGATCCTGGGGAATATCGATCTGGCATTCATGGACCTATCGCCGTCTTCCCCCGCACGGGGCAATCTGATGGAGGCGGCCAAGGCGTCCCAGCGGGCAGCGGACCTGTGCAGGCAGATGCTCGCCTATTCGGGCCGTGGCCGTTTCACGAGCGAGGCGCTCGATCTGAACGAAGTCATTGAGGACATGGAACATATGCTTGAAGTTTCGATTTCGAAAAAGGCGGTGGTGCGATATAATTTTTCCTCCGGCATCCCCGCTATCGAAGCTGATGTGACCCAGGTGCGACAGATCATCATGAACCTGGTCATTAATGCGTCTGACGCGATCGCGCAGAAGAGCGGAGTCATATCCGTATCCACAGGGGTGATGTCATGCGACCAGGCCTATCTCTCAGAGACCTGGCTGAATGAAAACCTGCCAGAGGGCATGTATGTGTATATCGAGGTTGCCGATACCGGAAGCGGCATCCCGAATGGCGAACTCCAGAAAATATTCGATCCCTTTTACACCACGAAGTTTACAGGGCGCGGTCTCGGGCTTGCCGCGGTGCTGGGTATTGTGCGGGGACACCGGGGGGCCATCAAGGTATACAGTGAGATCGGGAAGGGGACGGCATTTAAGGTGCTGTTTCCCGCGGCTGACAGGAATGCGGAGCCTATCAGCTGGTCCCGGGATGTGGGGGACGACTGGCACGGCAGCGGCCCAATCCTTCTTGTCGACGACGAGGAGACCATCCGTGTCCTGGGGAAACGGATGCTCGAGCGCTTTGGATTCACTGCCCTGACAGCGGAAAACGGGAGCCAGGCGATTGAAATCTTCAGAGATAATCCGGATGGGATACGATGCGTTATTATGGATCTTACCATGCCGCATATGGACGGTGAGGAGGCCTTCCGGGAATTGCGACGCATCCGCAAGGACGCGTGCGTGATAATGTCGAGCGGTTACAATGAACAGGAGATAAACCAGCGTTTTGCCGGCAAGGGTATTGCCGGATTCATTCAGAAGCCTTACCAGATGGCTGATCTGGCAGCGAAGCTCAAGAAGATCCTGGGGTGACCGCGGGTCAACAGGGATGATCAGAGCAGTAGAGTGTTGCCGTCCCATTGATGTTTGTAATAGGAGAAACAGGATGCCTGACATGCTGTATTGCCCGTGGTGCGGGAAGAAACTCGTCAGTAAAACAATCGAGGGCAGAGAGTATGCCGCCTGCGATGATGCCATGTGCGGATATGTGTTTTGGGACAATCCCCTGCCTGTCGTGGCCGCCATCATTGAGCATGAAGGGGCAGTCGTATTGGCCAGGGGAAAGGGCTGGCCGGATAAAATTTTTGGACTCGTCACTGGCTTTCTGGAAAAGGGCGAATCTCCAGAGGATGCGGTGAGGCGGGAGGTGAAAGAAGAGTTGGGGCTTGATTCGACCATACAGGGGTTTGTCGGCACGTATCCCTTTTTTCAGAAAAATCAGCTGCTTCTGGTGTATCATGTCATGGCGGAGGGCCATATCGTGTTAAATGATGAGCTTGAGGAGGTGAAACATGTCAGTCTGGACAAATTGAAACCGTGGCCCTTCGGGACTGGTCCGGCGGTTCGTGACTGGCTTGAAAAGAGAAAGACTTTTGTATGATTCTAAAGTTTTAACTAGACCGAAAGGCCGCACCCGTCGCATGTAAATTTTGATATATCCGCAGGCACGAGATATTCTTTGACGCTCAACACGTCCCCGATCCATTCCGCTATCTCTCCATCCGCAAGATTGTCCAGTATGTCCGGAATAATGCGATCCCTGGCGAAATCGTTGCCGGCGGCGCCGTTGGATAGTATGGCGGTATACCGCCTTGATACATATGATTGTGATTTGGCGGAATCTTCGCTTTCCCACGCGCGACTGTTTCTGAGGCCCTGTCCATTAATCCACTCAACCGTGCCGTGGTCATTCGACGAAAAGAATATTTTCGAGATCATGGCGCTTGCATCGAGATAAATAACCATTGATTTTGCGACATAATCCTTTTTTAAAAATGAGGCGTAGAATATCTTGGTGCCTGGACCGTCTTTTTCAACTTTGAAAAGCCTGATTTTTTCAGCGTTATCCATAATGCGTGCCTGGAGTTGTCTTTTTTCTCTGATATTTTTGCTCGGCGAATTAACGCCTGCCTGGATGTTATACGTGATAATTACTTCTGATTATGTTTTTTTTTCTATAGAGATTAAAAATCATCATACTCTGAGCAGGCAGTCAAGAAATAATCGATATTGTGATAATTTTTCGAAACAGTGCGATTATGAATTGACGTGATGAATTTTTATTACTATGCTTTTTGCATATGAATGATGAGGAATTTTTTAACAGAGAATCTAACAAGAAAAAGCTCTGTTATGTGGGTCTGAACGAGACGGTCGTCAAGGACGAAGGGCACGTGATCCATATCGATCTCGGTTCCTGCGTTTCTGTGATCCTGTGCGGCATAGACGATGCGCGCCGGGTTTGGTTCGGAGTCAATCATCTCTTCAAATCGAGGGTTGAAAACAACGACTGTGCTCTGGAGCAGGTCGCTGGTTTGTATAATAGCATGACGGAGCTTAAGGTGGGCAGCATTCACTGCCTCGGTCTCTTCGGCGCCGCGTACACTGAAAGGAGCCTCGCTAAAAGTACGGCCCAGAAAAACGTGCTTACCGTCATGGAGGCTTTGAGTCTCTTTAATCTCAATGTCGAAATTTTTCAGACGGGTTTCATACAGGGCATCAGCGTGTTGAAGTCCGATGAAAAAGAGAGCTTTCTTGTCAGGCATTGCCATCTCAATGAAAAAACATCCCGCATCATCGAGATACCTCTGATCCAGCTTTTTCGGTGAACCACACCCATGGTCCCTGCGCCAGGGCACTGGCGCCTCACACGACATAAGATAAATAAAAGTATTAATGAGATTCGCCGGCGTCGGTCGATTTTATAACAGGAGCCGGCGATGCGCCCTGTCGGGAGCGTCGGATTTCAATTCATCATAATGCGGAAGACGGCGTTCCGCGGCGGGGTCGGACTATGTTCCAGGAAAACCGGTATGTCTCACTTCAGGAAACCGCGTCAATGCTCGCGGTGTCTTCTGCTACTGTACGGAACTGGATCAGGCACGAATACCTGAGGCCTGTCAACCGCTCCTCGGGGATGCAATTCCGGGGACGTGATGTCGTTGACCTGCGAAAAAAAATTATGAGCGGCTCTCTCCCGCGACTTGCCCGGCGTGCAAACAAGGCGACTTCGCGCCGCTCGTTTATCCCGGAAGAGTATCTCGGCGGCGCTATCGGGCGGGGCATGGTCGAAGAGACGATTGCGCATATTGCTTGCAGCGGAGTCGATATCGGGCGGGCGTTGTTTATACTGGCCCTGGGCAGGATTTCTTCTTCCGGATTGTGCGCTGAAAGCGACACGATCAGATTTATCGAAAGGGGATTTCCCATTCCGGGCAGAGACAGCCTGACCCGCGAGCTCGGATCATGGCGGAGAGAATTGGGAGATTTTGACGTGACCCGGGAGCACCTGTCGCTTCTCGGCCTTGATCTGCCGGCCCGGCGCGATATCCTCGGTCTGGTCTACCAGTCTCTTATCAGGGAAGGCGAGAAGGCGGCCGGGGGATCGTATTATACTCCCGGCGGCATTGTGGACGATATTGCTGCGTCGGCTTCTGTACGAGGCCGGGTCCTCGATCCCTGCTGCGGGACCGGGCAGTTCCTTCTCGCGTTTGCCGAAAGTAACGCCGATCCCCGGCAGCTTGTCGGATGCGATATCGACGGAGTGGCCGCGCGGATCGCGCGCATCAATCTCATGATGGCTTTTCCCGGGATGGATTTCGAACCTCGGATATACCATGGCGATTTTCTTCTTGATGGGCTGCCTGAAAATGAGCTCCGGGACGGCTTTGATGTGATTGCCACCAATCCTCCCTGGGGTCTTCACTACACCCGCGCGGACCTGGATCGGCTGAAAGGGCTTCATCCGGAGATCAATTCCCTTGAATCTTTTTCGTATATGTTAAAAAGGAGCATTGATCTTGCCAGAGACGGCGGTCTGATTTCCTTTATACTCCCGGAGTCAATACTGGCGGTTAAAACACACCGTGATATCCGGGCATATATACTCGACAGTACCAGGATCCGGCGGATCGAGCGCCTGGGACGCGTGTTTACCAATGTTTTTACGCCGGTGATCCGGCTGGACCTGGAAAAGGGCGGCGTATCTTCAGTCTTCACCTTTGTATCCGGCGGGGCTGCCCGGACGGTCGACCAGGACCGCTTCAGCAAAAATGAAAGCTCTGTTTTTGATGTCGCCATTACACGGAATGATCTACGGGTAATGGAAAAGGTGTACGGCCAGGATCATATTACCCTCGCTGGAAAAGCAGACTGGGCCCTGGGGATTGTGACCGGAGATAATGACCGGTTCATTCTTTCCAGGAGTGATGATAGGGAGTGTGAACCCATATACCGGGGGAGGGATGTCGATAATTACGTCCTGAAAGATCCGGAATGCTTTGTCAGGTTTATGCCGGAGCGGTATCAGCAAACAGCGCCGGAACGAAAATACCGGGCACCGGAGAAGCTCATTTATCGCTTTATCTCAAAATACCTGGTTGTGGCGTATGACGACCGGGGCAGTCTGACCCTCAACAGCGCGAATATCCTGATCCCCCGCATGAAAGAGTATCCTGCCAAGGCGGTCCTGGCGTTGTTTAACTCGACCCTGTACCAGTACCTGTTTCAAAAGAAATTTTCTTCTATTAAGGTATTGCGGGGACATCTGGAACAGCTTCCCCTGCCGCTCTGGAGACGGTCCGAAATAGATGCCCTCGTATCGCTTGCTGACGGCGTAATCACGGGAAGCGCCTCCCGTTATGACGTTGACGAGTATGTCATGGCGCATTACGGTCTTACGGCCGCGGAGCGTTCGCATGTTGAAAGGTCGATTATCTGATAATATCCACCGCGCACAATAAATTTATTTGACTTTTTAACCTCAGAGGAGTTATTATCGGGGACCGTGCTTAACCGGCTTCATGGCGCTAATTTGAAATACTATTGATGTTTCACATCAGGGATGGGTCTTGTCTGAACTAATCCAACATGGAAGGCTGCAGTTACGATCTTTCTCCCTTGCCGTACTGGCCCTGCTCGCGATCGGCATATTGATCTTTATATGGGCCCGGGCACAGGGCGAAATTGCACCGGATGCTGTTCAAGTCGTGCCGGGACAGGAGCGTGTTGTCGTCATAAATGACTCCCTGTCAGAAACATCACTGGGGTCCTCGCTCGAGTATGTCGAGGATCCCGCCGGTATTTTACGGATTGAGGACATTGCGTCAGTTAAAGCCACCGGTTTCAGAAAATCCAAAGCAAGAATACTTAATTTCGGGCTGACATCATCCGCCTACTGGATCCGGTTCACGTTACGGAATACAACATCCGGCCCTTTTGTCTTTTATCTGGCAGTCGAATATCCCCTCATGGATGATATACGCCTGTATGTTCCCGAAAACGTAAGCGGCTTCCGGGTCATGAAGACCGGCGATATCATTCCCTACCGGAACCGGAATTTTATCCACAGGAACTTTGTCTTTCCGCTGAAGCAGGGGCCGGGTGACCGTACCTATTATATGCGGTTTCAGACCGCGTCCGCCCTGACCATCCCTCTCAAAGTATTTTCCCGGGAAAGACTGTTCAGGAAGACGGCTGTCGAGAACGGTATATACGGCGTCTATTACGGCATGATGATTGCCATGCTGCTCTACAATCTCTTTATTCTGGCCATGGTCAGAGGAAGGGACTATCTGTACTATGTCCTCTATGTTGCGGGTGCTCTCCTGACGTCGCTTGCGATTGACGGATTCGGGGCCAGCCATCTGTGGCCGGGGGAGCCGCGTTTTTCAATCACCAGTTTTTATAATTTTATGACGAATATTCTCTATCTGCTTCTCACCAGAGAATTGCTGATAACAAAGATCAATACGCCGTTTCTTGATAAAATTGCCCTGGCAAACATTGCGTTCTGTTCAGGAGGGTTTCTGGCAAACCTGTTCCTGATGAACAATCTTACGATGAGCATCCTCTCGCTTGTATGCACGGCAATTTCCATCGTGACGGCGATATCTATGGTTGTCGTTACCCTGCACAGGGGCGTGCGTCTGGCCCGTTTTTATCTGGTTTCCCTGACCTTTATCCTGGCCGGTGCCCTGGTTTATGTATTGCGGGTGCTCGATCTTATCCCCGTAAACCTGATCACCATGTGGTCGCTGAAGGTCGCGATTCTCTGCATGGTCCTGGTTTTCTCGTTTGCGCTGGCGGACAAGATCAATTCGATGCGGAAGCGGCTCGAGGTCCTGAATGTGAACCTCGAGCGGGAAGTGGTGGACCATATCCATGACAAGGACGCGCTCAAAAGGAGCGAGGAGCGTTTTCGCGGTGTTGTGGAGCGTAATTTTGACGTTATATTCATGATGGATACCTCCGGACATTTCACCTATGT
Source organism: Spirochaetota bacterium (assembly GCA_016928865.1). Classification (GTDB taxonomy): domain Bacteria; phylum Spirochaetota; class UBA4802; order UBA4802; family UBA5550; genus RBG-16-49-21. Next base: position 20,755 of record JAFGJX010000082.1, on the reverse strand, counting down.
CTCGCCTTCAATCACCGCGATGACCGGGTATCGCGTCGATGAATTCATTAGCAACTCCATGCGGGGGTTCCAGCCCGCCGAAATGTTCGATTTCAGCAGGCTCCTGTTCGGTGATCTCCTGAAGGGAAAGGAGATTATCGGTTACGAGACGATCGTAATACGAAAAAACGGCACGCGGCTCAATATCGAGGTGAACCTGTCCCCTATCATGAACGGGGAAACAGTCGTGGGCGTTCAGGGTATCGCGCGAGATATCACGGAGCGGAAGCTGGCGGAAGAGGCCTTGATGGAGGAGAAAGAGCGTCTCTCGATCACCCTGAGGTCGATTGCCGAGGGCGTTATCGCCACCGATATAAAATGGCGCATCCATATCATGAACAAGGCGGCGGAAGACCTGACCGGGTGGCGCCAGGACCAGGTACTCGGAAGGACGCTGGACGATGTTCTCATGCTGATCGATCGGAGAACGGGCGCGAAGAAGGATTTTACCGCATCCATGACGCCGGCTGAAGGGCAGGAAGACTATCGTTCTAATACAGTGCTTATTCGTCGCGATAAGACCGAGCGGGTCGTGTCAGAGAGGCTGGCGCCCATCAGCGATCGTTCAGGCAAGGTAATAGGGTATGTCTTTGTTATCAGGGACATCACGGAGGAAGTCAAGTTTCGCGGGGAGCTTCAGAAAATGGAGAAACTGGAATCGATAGGGATCCTGGCCGGAGGCATCGCGCACGATTTCAACAACATCCTCACCGCGATCATGGGGAACATCAACCTGTCGAAGCTCATATCCAGGGACCCGCGCCTCCGGGAGATACTGGAAGACGCTGAAAAGGCCTCTCTGCGCGCCCAGGAGCTGACCCAGCAGTTTCTCACCTTCAGCAGGGGCGGTGCCCCGGTGCGGAGGATTGCCTCGATAGAGGAGATCATCAGGGACTCGTCCCGGTTTACCCTGCGCGGCTCAAACGTGCGCTGCAGCTTCCATTTCCAGGACGACCTGTGGCCGGTCAACGTCGATGTGGGGCAGTTGAGCCAGGTGATGCAGAACCTGGTCATCAATGCTGACCAGGCCATGCCCGAGGGCGGGGATATTGTCATCATCGCCGAAAATGTGATCGTCCCCACGGAAAGCGTCCTGCCGCTCAAGCCGGGACAGTATGTCAAGATCACCGTGACGGACACCGGCATCGGCATCCATCCTGAAAATCTGTCGAAGATCTTCGATCCGTACTTCACCACAAAGAGCGACGGCAACGGTCTCGGGCTTACCAGCACCTTTTCGATAATCAAGCGGCACGATGGATATATCTCTGTGGAATCGGAACCGGGCAAGGGGACGACCTTTTATATCTACCTGCCCATATCGGAACGGCATGAGGAAGAGCCGGAAAAGAAAAAAGAAACATCCTTCAAGGGCAAGGCAAAAGGAAAGGTCCTTTTCATGGACGACGACGAAGCGGTGAATGCCACCGCGAGAAAGATGCTCGAGCATCTCGGTTTTTCCGTTGAGTGCGCCCTTGACGGGGAGCAGGCGGTGAAACTCTATGAGCGCGGTCGCCGGGAAGGATCGCCGTTCGATCTTGTCATTCTCGACCTCACCATTCCCGGCGGCATGGGCGGGAAGAAGACCATTGAAAAGCTCATCGCCGTTGATCCCGGCGTGCGCGCCATCGTGTCGAGCGGCTATTCCAACGATATGATCATGGCCAACTACAGTGATTTCGGATTCAAGGGGGTCATCGCCAAGCCGTACCGCATTGACGAGCTGGCCCAGGTAATAGAGCAGGTGATGGGAAGCGGGTCATGACAAAGCTCCTGTTTGTGCATGGGGCCGGCGGAACGGGCGCGGTCTGGCACTACCAGAGGGAGCGTTTCCCCGGCTGTGATGCGGTGACGCTTCCCGGCCGCCCCGACGGCGCTCTCGAATCAAGCATTGACGGATATCGGGACTGGCTGCGCGGCTATTGCGCCGCTCAGGGATATGGCCCCGTTTTGCTTGCAGGCCAGAGCATGGGAGGCGGCATCGCGCTCTCCTACGCGCTCGCATTCCCGGGCGAGGTGAGGGGGCTGATCCTTATCGCGACCGGCGCGCGTCTCAGAGTGAACCCCGCGTTCCTGGCGCTGCTTGCGGAAAACGCCGACGCGGATCCTTCCTGGTACCGTGACGTGGCGCTGCCGATGTACTCCGGCGTTGAGCCGTCGGTGCGCGACAGGATCCTCGACCTCCAGTGCTCCCTCCCGGTGCGCGTTCACCTGAACGATTTCCTCTGCTGCGACCGCTTTGACGTCATGGACCGGGTGTCCGAGATACGTATTCCCACCCTGATTGTCAGCGGCGATGCCGATGTCATGACGCCGCTCAAGTATTCGCGCTATCTGGCGGAGCGGATCCACGGCTCGCGGCTGGCGGTCATTCCCGGCGGCGGTCACCTGGTCTTCTTGCAGAAGCCTGAGGAGGTGAACCGCGAAATTGACCTTTTCCTGAGCGGGCTGGCAGATTGAACCCCGGTGTCTCATTCTGAATTTGTATTGATTTTTTTCATCGGGAAGGGTAGTGGTATACCATCGTCCGTGAGGTTGTTATGACGCCGATTGTCTCCATCGTCGGATGGTCCGGAAGCGGAAAAACCGTCCTGCTTGAAAAGCTGATTCCTGAAATGGTCCGGCGCGGGTATCGCGTCGCAACGGCGAAGCACCATCCGCACGATTTCGACATTGATTATGAAGGGAAGGACACCTGGCGCCATCGGCAGGCGGGCGCCGCGTGCACGATCATATCGTCCCAGAAGCGTCTTGCCATGATACGGGACATGGACCATGACGCGTCCCTGAATGAGCTCCGTGACCGGTTTATCACCGACGTCGATATCATCATTGCAGAAGGCTTCAAGAGCGAGCCGGTCCCGAAGATCGAGGTCTTCCGGAAAATCATGGATGTTGAGCCGCTCTGCGCTTCCATGAGCGGCATCATAGCGGTGGTTACCGACGCCCCTCTTGATCCCGGCGTTCCCGTGCTGGGACTTGATGACATTTCGCGAATTGCTGATTTAATCGTGAAAAAATTTCTTGCATAGCATGTATGGTCATTTGATGTCCGCCGATACCGCATATCGTTCGCAATGTTTTTCCCTGACCGGTTCGATAGCCACGGGAAAATCCTTTGTGGCCCACCTGCTTGAAGGCCTGGGGGCGCACATAGTGGACACCGACCTGATTGCACGCGAGGTGGTGGAGCCGGGTCGGCCGGCCCTGCGCGAGATAGCGGAACTATTCGGCGGCGAGGCATTGCAACAGGACGGCACGCTCAATCGGAAATGGGTGCGCGAAAAAATCATAAGCGATCCGGCCGCGCGGGCCGGGCTTAACGACATCACCCATCCCCGCATCCAGGAGATCGTCCGGGAGCGAATCGAATCATTCGGCTGCATGAAGGACGGCATGCCCGTTATCGTCGACGTGCCGCTGCTGTTCGAGACCGGGTGGGACCGGCTTTTCCCGCGGGTTATCCTCGTGTACGCGCCGGTACCGGTCCAGATCCGGCGCCTCATGGAGCGGGACGGCCTTGACAGGAGCGCAGCCGAGCGCACCGTCGCGGCCCAGATGGATATTGAGAAAAAGAGATCGATGGCGCTGTTTGTCATCGATAATTCGGGGAGCAGGGAGGAGACGGGAAGGCAGGCGGCCGCGCTCTTTGCCGAACTGCTCCGCCTGATCCGGGAAGGGGGGCGACAATGAGCAATAACGCTTCGGAGAAAAACGGAATGGCAAGCCGCGTCCCGTCGTTTCTGGTTCTTATCGGCGCCGCACTGGCTGCCCAGCTCCTTGGTTCATACCACGCCAGGTCGTATGTTATCGGCAATTATTTTTTTCTCGGCTGGGTGGTGTTGAGGATCGTGATGCCGGTCGCGGTGCTCGCGGCGCTCAGGGTGCCCTTCCCGCGGATCGGTCTCGGTCTGCCCCGGTTTGACCGAACGACAGGAAAAATCATGATTGCCGCCGCCGCGGTACTGGGCGTTGCCTTTATCGGGATCTATTTTTTTCGCGGGTATTTCTCATTTTACTCGAACGCATTCGGCGGCGCGGGGGCGGGCGGGGCGGCCCGCTTCGCCAACTTCATGATATTCACCGGGTCGACGCTTACCGGATGGGAGTTCCTGCACCGCGGATTTCTCCTCATGGGGCTTTCATATCTGCTTGCCGAGCGTGAAGGCGTTCGGGCCGATACAGCCGCGAAGATGGCGATCGGCGTGGTATGGGTCTTCGAGGTCGTTTTCCATTTTATCAAGCCGGAGCTCGAGGCGCTGGGGCTTCTCGCTGGATCGCCGTTTCTTTCATGGCTTGCGCTGCGTACGAAGAGCATATGGCCGTCGTTTCTTATTCATCTCACGGTCGAGCTGCTTTTTATCGTAACGCTCATTCTGCAGTGATGAGTGATGGACATTCTGAGCATAACATTTATCTCCGCCGCCTTTATCTTTTTTTCAGCGGGGCTGTCGCTGCTTCTGGGAATAGGCCAGTTGTGCGGGCGGGCCCGGTATTTTGAAAACTATGTGCTCGCCGCATACCTGTTCTGCCTCAGCCTTATCTTTTTCCAGATCTGCGTGATAGTGAACGATATTTATACCGATCATCCGCGTCTGCTCTTCTTTCACGCATCGGCACTTTACTTCATGGCGCCCGTCATCTATTTCGCCGACTACCTGGTTATTCTTCCCGTGGAAAGCATGCCGCGAAAAATGGCCCTGTTGTTTGTTCCCGTGGCGATCGGAATCGCCGCCGATCTTTCATATATCGCGATGCCTGACGCGGAACGGGCGGCGCTGATTGCCGGACTTTTCTCCGGGTCCGGATCGGGCCATGTCGTCGCAGCGCGACTGGTGGCAGGGGGCGCGGGAATACAGATGCTGGTGTATCTCGGCTTTCTGTTCAGGAAGATGGTGAGCACCAGGGTGGAAGGCGAGAACATCACCATATTTTACGTCATGATATCGAGCGTTGTGGTCATCGCCGGGCTTACCGTTTGCACAATCCTGGGATACCTTCTCGGTTCGTATACCCTGCTGCGGTGGGGGGCAAACCTTGCCGGGCTTCTGGTCATCTGCGCCTACCTGGTGAGCCAGCGGTTTCCCAAGGTGCTTCAACTGATCATGTTCGAGGCGGAGAAGCGGCATGCGGCCCGCTCGCTTCTCAATCAGCTCGATGTCGACGCTATCATCGCGCGGTTGGACAACCTGATGGATGAAGAACGCCTCTTTGCCGACGACCAACTCACCCTCAGAGATCTGGCAGACGAGCTTTCCATCACCCCTCACCAGCTTTCACAGCTCCTGAACACGAATATGAATATCGGCTTCAGCGCGTATATCAACAAGCGCAGGATTGATGAAGCAAAACGGATGCTTCTTCGTGAGCCGGGAAAAACGGTCCTTGCGATATCCATGGATGTGGGCTTCAACTCGAAGTCGGCTTTTTATGATGCCTTTTCAAAGTTTACCGGCATGTCGCCGCAGATCTTCAGAAAGCGAAGGGGGGGCAGGGCATAAAAAAATGGTGCGCCGCCTTCATTTCGATGGACAGAAAGAAGCATCCATGGTAAACTGTCCGGTTCACTTTGAACGGCAAGGAGCGATTACTTGAATCCGCTGTCAATACTGCATTTATTCGCCTTCTTTATTTATTTATATCTCGGGATGGCGACCTATCGCCTGAATAAAAGGTCCGCCGTCAACAGGATAATGCTTCTGCTCTGCCTGTTTCTTGCCGTCTGGGCACTGTCGTACGGGTTCATGCATGCCACCGAGGTCCGTCAAACCGCCTTTCGCTGGCATCAGGTTTCTTCCATCGGGTGGAACATGTTCATCCCCCTGCTTCTTCACCTCTGCCTCCTGGTGGCGCGCAGGGGCCGGTATCTGCAAACGTGGATGATTATCCTCATGTACGGCCCCGCCCTGGCGGATGTCATTGTGGCGATTTTTTTCATGCTCAGCCCCGGAATGCTGCGCAGGCTCCCCTGGGGATGGACGGCCGTATATGATATTTCCTATCCGCCCGTATATCTTTTCATGGGAGGGGCCGCTCTCTATTTCTGCATCGCCATGTATTACCTGTACGCATGGGGCAGGAAGGCACGGCTGCTGAGAGAGAAGAAGCAGATGAGGATAATATTTGCCACCTCTGTCATCTCAATGACCCTCGCCCTGTTGACGGATAACATCCTCCCGGTCATGAATGTCGCTGTCGTTCCGCTGATCGGCCCTCTCATGGGCATGATATGGGTTATCGGCCAGTGGGTAGCGATAAAGAAATATCGATTGATGACGCTGGACACCTCAATCGCGGCCAGTGAGATCATAAAGAGCATGAAGGACCTGATGGTGCTGGTCAACTACCGCGGAAGGGTCAGCCAGGTTAGTCCCCGCACCTGCGAGCTGCTCGGCTTTGGAGCTTCAGAGCTGAATGGACTGCCGTTTGACGTTCTGGTCGTGGAAAAGAAGGTACTGGCGGATGAATTGCGGTTTTTTGAGGAGCCATCGCAGGAGAACCGTGTTTTTGATATCCAGCTCAAGAAAAAGTCGGGCGGTATTATTCCGGTCAGAATGTCCGGGTCAGCGATCCGTGACCGCGAAGGGGACCTGCTTGGCATTGTGTTTGTCGGGTATGATCTGCGGGAAACCAGAAAGCTGATTGAAATGCAATCCAGCATTGATCAGGACATGGAGATGGCGGCTCACGTGCAGTCCGGCATACTTCCCTCGCATCCCCCCGAGTCTTTGGAATGGGACCTTTTTTTCGTATTCAGGCCGTTGATCCCGGTTTCCGGCGATTTTTTTGATTTTTACGAATCAGCAAACGGTCTGCAGGGCGTTTCCCTGTTTGACGTGTCGGGTCATGGCGTTTCCGCGGGGCTTATCACGATGATCGCAAAATCTATCGTGTTTCGCGTGTTTAAAAATTCAGACCGTTTTCCGTTGAACAGCCTTTTCGAAAAGGTGAATACGGAGCTGGTGAAGGAGATAGGGCATCTTGAAAACTTTCTTACCGGGGTCATTCTGCGCTTCAGGGGCGATACCGTCGAATACGTCAACGCCGGACACACCCAGCTGCTCTGCAGGCGTGCCGGCGACAGCTCGGTGTCAATAATCAACCGGGCGGATGCCGATTTCAGGGGGCCGTTTCTTGGCGTGCCGGACATGATCACGAAATTCAAGCTGCTCGCGTTTACCGTGTCGCCCGGCGACCAGCTTCTCCTGTATTCGGACGCGCTGATTGAGGCCAGGGGCGAAGGGAACAAGCATTATGGCATGGCGCGGCTCATGGATGCCTTCCATGATGCTCCTGCGGCAACCTCCGAGGTAACTATGGATTTCATCATGCGCGATGTGAATAATTTTCTCGGGGAACGGCCGTTCCGGGACGATCTTACCGTAATCCTGCTTACCAGAAAATAAATCCGACCTGATTTAGAAATCGTATTAAAAAATGTCCGGATTTATCATTCCAGACGACAGGGTTTTGAAATCCGGTTTATCTTTTATGAGAAAGTGGCAAATCAATACGGTCGCGCCATGGCTGTCATCGACGGGTGGTGCTCGCGTGGCATGATTTACGGCCGAATGACGCGTCGAGAATGGAGGTCGCTGAATGGAATCGAAGAACGGACAGCGGAGAGAGAAGCGGATGTTGAAAAACCGCGACGCCGCAGTTCTCCAGGCGGTGATGAACGCCATCATTCCCCGGGGGGGCGCCTTTGAGCAGGGCGCGGCCGACTGCGACCTTCTGCCCCGCGCGAATGAGATGCTGGCGCGGTATGATCCGGGCATACGGGCCCTGTTTCCGCTCATGCTGAAATACATTCAGTACGGCGCCCTGCTGCGCACGGGACGTCTCTTCACCTCCCTGGATGAGGCCAGGGGCGCCGATCTTCTTTCCGCGATGGAACGGAGCCCCTTCTTCTACCGGCGTACGATAATTCTCCTGATGAAGCTGCTGACCATGCTTTCGTTCTACGAAGATGATGAGATGTCGCGTCTCACGGGCTATGAGCACGGCTGTCATCTGCAATGAACCATGATACGGGGTGGGCGTCATGATACGAACGTACAGGGATTACCGGGGCGATTTTACCGAAACGTGCGAGGTCTGCGTCATCGGCAGCGGGCCGGGCGGCGGCGTGGTCGCGAAGGAGCTTGCCGAGAAGGGGCGCGACGTGGTGCTTCTTGAAGAGGGAGGGTATTTCACCGCCGAAGACTGGGACGGCAGGCCGGCCAGGGGGATCAGGGAAATGTACCGAGGATGCGGGACGACGGGGACCCTGGGCAATCCCTTCATTTCGGTCACTCTCGGAAAGTGCGTTGGCGGCACCAGTACCGTCAATTCCGCGACATGCTTCAGGACCCCGTCCCCGGTTTTAAAAAAGTGGCGTGATGAACTCGGGCTTGTTGCGATGACCGAAGATACGCTCGCTCCCTATTTTGACCGGGTCGAGAAGATCATCAACGTGACCGAGCTGCCCTGGGATCTGCTCGGAAACAACGCGAAGATTGTAAAGCGCGGGTGCGACGCGTTCGGCTATTCATGCAGGCCGTTGAAGCATAACGTCAGGTCGTGCAGGGGCTGCGGCACGTGCCAGTTCGGCTGTCAGGAGAACGCGAAGCAGAGCGTGAACGTCACCTATGTTCCCCTTGCCGATGGGTTCGGCGCGCGTATCTACGCCAATTGCCGGGCCGAACGGATCGTCGCATCCGGGGGCGCCGCAGTCGGTGTCGAGGCGGTCACCGTGGATCCGGTCAGCGGCAGGAGAACGGGCTCGGTTTCCATCAGGTCGCAGGCGGTCGTGGTCTCCTGCGGCGCGATGATTACCCCGTCGTTTCTCATGCGGAACGGCCTGAGAAACAGGCACCTGGGCAGGCATCTCCAGATACATCCGGCGGGCAGAGTCGTGGCGCTCATGGACGAAGTCGTGGAGGGATGGAAAGGCGTGTCCCAGGGAGCGTATATCGACGATTTCGAGGACGAGGGGATCATGATGGAGGGCGTCATGGTGCACCCGTCGCTCCTTCTCGCGGCGCTTCCCGGCGTCGGGCGAGAGCACAAGGAGATGGCGGTTCGATACAACAATCTTGCCGTTTTTGGCGTCATGGCGCATGATGAGACCGAAGGGCGTGTTCTGAAGGGCTTCGGGAAAAAAGGCAGGGGTATCACGGCGCTCTACCAGATACGGAAGTCCGACGCGGAAAAGCTCAAGCGCGGGATTGCCTATCTGTCGCGAATATTCTTCGCCGCCGGCGCGCGGCGCGTGTATACCTCAATCTCGAAGATGCCGGTGCTCGATTCAGCGGCGGATGCGGAACGGCTCCTTTCCCTCAGGGTAAAGCCGAGCCAGATCGAGACCATGGCATTTCATCCGCTTGGAACGTGCCGCATGGCGACAGGGCCTGAACGCGGCCCGGTGGATCCGTGCGGCGAATCGTTCGAGCTGAAGAACCTCTATGTGGCGGATGCGGGCGTGATTCCCACATCCCTCGGGGTAAATCCGCAGGTTACCATTATGGCGCTCTCCAATTACATCGCGGACGGCATCAACCGGCGTCTTGCGGCGTCGCCCTCTGCTCACTCCGGCCGATATAAGCCCTCATGAGAAGAGGCTGGAGCGCAATAATCATTGACAGAAGTTTATTCCCCGGCTAGAATTGTCTCACGGTACCGGGGATTCGGGACCGATGTATGGAGGCCCTGTCCGCTTTGCCGGGGTCTCTTCTGTTACACGAGGTGCGCTCTTTATGAAAAGCAGAATAAACATCCTGGTGAACCTTGTCGGTGCAGTTGCGGTTACAATGTTCCTCTCCTCCTGCTCCACCTCGAAAATATCGATGAACAGAGCCGAGCTGGACAGAATAAGCACCATCGCCATCATGAAGTTCGATGCAGCGCCGGGAATTCCCGCGATGATAGTGACTGAGTGCGAGGAGGCCTTCCGCGGACATTTTCTCGATGTGGGGAAGGGGGTGGTGGAGCGCGCGAAGCTAAGGACCATCATGAGGGAGGTGGAGCGATCGCAGTCGGGATTGGTGTCGAGTTCCGAGGAGATAGGGCGTCTCAGCGGCGCTCAGGCCCTGATGTTTGGAACGATAACCAGGAATGGTGAGGAGACCAGACTGGTAGATTACATCGAGTATGTGAAAAATCCCGCCACCAAAGAGACTGAGAAAATAAAAAAGACCAGGAAAAAGAAGTTCTATTCTTTTCAGATCCAGGGCCGTCTGGTGTCGACCTCAACGGGCGCGGCTATCCTCACTATCAAGAATGAAAATCCGGAGCGTTCTTACGAGATGACCGATTCGATGACCCTGAACAGGTTCAGGGAGAATGTCCTCGCGCAGATGGGAAAGGACCTGAAAAAAGCACTGGAAAAAAAATAACAGAGATTCCCGCTCTCCGCCATGCTGCCGGCCTGTCGCGGCATGTATGGCTCGTTTATCGATCCCGCCTTGCTGTTGCCGTAGACAATCCCACGGCTGGTGCCGTGACGGTTGCGTGAGGCATGTTCGTGTAACAATAATGGATGGGAGGTACGCTGATGGCGCTGGACAGGAAATTTATAGGGAAAACGTATCCGTCGTTTACCTACGACGTATCCAGGGAAAAGATCAGGGAATACGCCCGGGCGATCAAGAGCGTGGACCCGCATCATTTCGACGAGACATTTGCGAAACAATCCAGGTACGGCGCTATTATAGCGCCGCCCACGTTCGCGGTCATATTTCACGCCTGCATGATCGAGCCGTTTTTCGGCGACAGGGAGCTCAATATCGACATGGCGCGGATCATGCATGGCGAGCAGTCGTTCGAATTTTTCGAGCCGGTCAGGGCCGGTGATTATATCACGACAAGCCTGAAGATCCACGACATCCAGAATAAGGAGAAGGCGGACCTCGTCACTATCGAGGCGGCGTCAAAGAACCAGCATGGCAGGGACGTTTGTCGCGGGCTGTATACGTTTCTGCACAGGAAATAGGGGGGATCCATGAAAATAGAAAAGGGAAGGGAAATCAGCGCGCACGAAAAGGTCGACAGGTACCGTTCAATAATCTACGCGGGCGCGTCGGGAGATTTTAATCCGATCCATATAGACCCGGAGTTCGCGAAGAAGCTCGGCCTGGGGGGCTCGATCCTTCACGGTCTCTGTACTCTGGCCTTTGTCGCTAAGAGTGTCACGGATTGTACTGGTGATCCCGGCTCTCTCAGGAAGCTATCCTGCCGGTTCAGCGCGCCGGTGCTGTCCGGGGATGAAATCAATATCAGCGGGTCGGTTGCCGAGGTACAAGACAGCCGCGGAAGAATTGATCTTAAAGTTGTGAACCAGAACGGGCTCGAGGTGCTGCAGAAGGTAGTGGCGGAAGTTGATGCATGATGGCCTGCACCGATAACTATCGGTACTATGCCGATAGTTATCGGCAGGAAGCCGGTATGCGGGGCTGACAACCGATAGTTATCGGTGTATCCGGGGGTCAGAGCAAGGTTTAAACCGATAGTTATCGGTAATTCCGGGGGTCAGAGCAACATCAAAACCGAAAGTTATCGGTTTATAGTCCCGCGCCCCGTCTACTCGCTATTGATATGTGTCCACGAACCTGAACATGAAAGCAAACGAGCCGTATCCCTCGACGCCGTGTTCCATGAGCCGGTCGCTCTTGAACCTGTTGTAGGGAACGACGCCCCTGATGTTGTACAGCTCCCTGTCCTGCCTGCCGATGCCGTACCCGTACTTCACCCCAGCCTCAAGCGAAAGCGAAGCAAGTTCTCCGAGATGAAGGTTAACGCCGAAGGCAAGGCCCGCGTCAGCGCCGAAGATATTGTATTTGACGCGCTCTTTGAACGCTCCGGCCTGATAATACAGGGGCGGGGTGAAATCCGACGAGAACAGTGCGAGGTAGCTGGCTCCCGGAAGGTCAGTGCCGAAGAAGAGCCGGTCGCTGCTGCCGCGCCGGTAACTGAATCCGATCTGGGGACCGATCCAGAATTTCACGTAATCGTTTTTCACGGCGGCGAGCGCGAAGGTATTGCTCAGGTAGAATCCGTTGAAGTTTGTCTGGGACATCAGGTCAGCCCATGACATCCCGCCGCCGATCTTAAGGCGATAGCTGAAGGAGCTGTCACAGGCGACGCAGGTATCGAAGATGAAGCCGGCCTTGAAGCCGTAGGCGGTTATCTTCCCGCCGGTGCTGTCCAGGGACTTTGATCTGACCGAGCGGTAGCTTTCACCGCCCGCCGCTTCGATATACGCCCCGATACCCAGGGCCATGGCAGAGGCGCCGATGCACAGCATTGATGCTGTTACCAATAATGCCGGAATGATTTTCTTTTTCATGAAGCTGTTCCTCCAATCGCATTATTCATTGTATTAGACAGATGCCATGGGAATCCGCTTTTCTTTTATATTTCACAGAACCGTTATCATTGGATGCCTTGCGTATCGAGTAGTATTATGCACCGCGGGACGTTTTGTAAAGAGAAAAAAAAGCAGGCATATATGAATAAGCCTGCTAAAAGCAATATCTTCACCTTGAGATATTGTGTTGTATGTATAATGATATTTGTCAGCTTTTTTGAGGTTGAAGGGTTCTCCTCGAAGGCTGTCAATTGATGAATACCCCCTGGCCTTTTGGGAACCCTGCTCCTTATATAGACAAGTGTTGGTTTGTTTTGAAAAATGACAAAAAATAATGAGCATCACGTGAAAAACGGTAAAAAAATTATGTCCCTTTCTAAAAATTGCTTAAAGTATTTCAGATTTGGCCGATTACAATAACAGGAGAGAAATCCCGTAGAAGAGGGCTGAAATGTTCGAACAGAGTAAACTGATGACCACCAATTACCTTCTCGAAAAGGGGCTCGATGTGGAATCCCTGCGGAGAAAGGTGATAGCGAACAATATCGCCAATGTGGACGTTCCGCACTTCAGGCGGAGCGAGGTAAATTTCGAGAGCGAGTTGAAGCGCGTGATCATGGACCGCGAGGAGAAGGAGAACAAGCTGCCGGCTCTTATGACCGATGGGCGGCACATCCCTTTTTTCGTGTCCCGCGACGTGACATCGGTACGCCCCCGGATACGCCTTGACTACGACACCGTCGCGCGCAACGACGGGAACAATGTGGACGCGGAAAAGGAGATGGTCGACGCGGCGAAGAACCTTATGCGGTACAACGCCTTTACAACCTCGCTGAACCATAATTTCAGAATGCTCAAGCTGGCAATGAGGCCTTGAGGACGGCATAAGGAGATAACCCATGGGAATGTTCGACAGCTTTAATATCTCGTCCACCGGGCTTACCGCCCAGCGGCTCCGGATGGACCTGATAAGCAACAATATCGCCAACGCGAACACCACGCGGACGCCGGAGGGGGGCGCCTACCGGAGGAAGCGGGCGGTTTTCGCGCCGGTAAACATCAGGCCAAACTACAAGTCGCCCATGGTTCCCGACCGGATCGAGCATGGCATCGGCAAGGGCGTGCGCGTGGTCAAGATTGAAGACGACCGGTCGCCCTTCAGGCTGGTGTACGATCCGACGCACCCGGACGCAATCAAGACCGGCCCGAAGACCGGCTATGTGGAGATGCCGAACATCAATATCGTCATGGAGATGACGGACCTGATCTCGGCGTCGCGCTCGTACGAGGCAAATGTTCAGATGATCAATAATGAAAAAATGATGTTCAACAAGGCCCTTGAGATAGGCAGGGGCGGGGTATAAGGAGGTAGACCATGCATCGTGAAATAGCGGCACACAATGAGATCCATGTTTCACATTTCATGTCCAAGCCGTTCAGCGTGAGGCGTGAAGAGCGGATCTGGAGCCCTCTGAATGATTTAAACCTGACTTCACGGATAGAAATGCGCAACAATAACGCCAAAGGAGTGCAGTGATGACGATCATTAATAATGGTGAACCGATCGGCCATGTGGTCGAGATGCGTACAACAAATTCGCTTCATTACGGCAACCAGATAAAACGGGAGCCGGCATATGACGATGTGTCGACGTCGTTTGCGGATTCCTTGATGAAGGCCCTGGGGAAGGTGAATGATCTCCAGACCGACTCGGAGGATATGACACAGAAAATGATATATCAGCCGGAATCGATTGACATACATTCGGTGATGATTGCGGCGCAGAAGGCTGAAGTGGCATTGAATTTTACCAAAGCGGTCCGTGACGAAGCGCTCCGGGCATATCGTGAGCTGATTAGCCTGAGATAGCGCGTCTCTCCATCCTCCCTCCGTTGACGGGGGGAGAATGGCCGCAGGCCGGAGGGGGGCTTTTAAATCGGAATATGATGTTCAATTAATTTTCATGTATATTTTTGTTGATATTTTCAGAAAAATTAATTGACATTTTTTTTTATCCTGATAAGGTGTATTATGTCTCATTGTTTTTATCGATGTCAGGATATTCCGTAATGACTGCCATTCCCCGTGGCGTCACAGGAGGACACAATGCCGGATCTGTTAAAAAAAATCTTTGATCAACTGAAGGATATATTCGGGAAGCTTGACCGAACGAAAAAAATCATCATAGGCGTTGTCACTGGCGTCGTTGTGATTGCTTTCATAGTCCTCTTTTCGGTATCAAGCGGTCAGCCGAATGTCGTCCTTTTCTCGGAACTTACCGCCAATGACTTCGGCCAGGTAACCAAAAAGATGGATGAAATGGGCTATCGGTATGAGACCGCCGGCCAGACCAGCATTCTGGTGCGTCCTGACCAGCGTGAACTCATCCTGACCAAGCTAGCCCAGGAGAACATGATTCCGAAGGGGATACCCGGGTGGAAGCTTTTCGACATGACCAAGTGGACCGAGACCGAACGAGAGATAGATGTCAAATTCATGCGCTCTCTGAGGGATGAAATAAAACGCCACATAGAGTCCCTGGAAAACATCGACAAGGCGGATGTCGATATCGCCATGACCGAGGACAGCATCTATACTGATATTGCGACCCCGTATACCGCAGCGGTGACGGTGCACCTCGAGCCGGGATATGATAAGCTGTCAAAGAAAGAGATAAAGGGTATCATCTATCTCGTTTCCCGTGCAGTGGGCAACAGGCTTAAGCCGGAGAACGTGACCGTGACAGACGATCACGGCAATATCATATCGGATTTCGACGATGAGCTTGACAAGGCAAAAACCGAGTACACCATTCTTGAATATCGGCACAAGCTGGAAGAGCGCGCTCGTATCAGAATGCTGAAGGATATCCGCGCCGGTCTTGAAAGGATATACTCGCCTGACCGGATTCAGGTCCTCCGTCTCAACATGGACTTCAACTGGGACAAGATATCGGAAGAGCAGGAAGAATATACCCCGATCGAGCTGGAAAAGGCGGATCCGACCAAGCCGTATCCCACGCGTAAAATCAAGGATTCTCTCATTATATCTGAAAAATCTACGAAGGAGCGTTTCCAGGGCCACGGCTGGAACCCGGAAGGCCCTGCCGGCACTGAGGGCAACACGCCGCCGGGGTACAAGGCGAGCGACGACCAGTTCGCGAAATACAGCAAGAATGAAGACATCAGGAACCATGCGGTTAATAAGACGAGCAGAATCATTGACCGCGATCCCTACAGCATTGACCGGGTTTCTGTGGCGATTGCGATCGACGGGCAGCAGAGCCTGCCCAAGCTTCCAAGCGGCGACTTCGATCTTGATCCTCTCAAGGAGCCGGTGCAGACGCCCCTCTCCACTGAAGAGCTGCAGAAAGCTGAAAATATAATCAAGAAGTCGATCAATTTTGACGAGTCCAGGGGCGACCAGGTCGCGGTAGAAAATATCATGTTCGACCGGAGCAGATACTGGGACACGCTGCGCGCCGAGTTCAGGAAAAAGGAGCAGATCAAGAAGATTCTGCTTGCCGCTCTCATTGGCGTTATTCTGCTTTTTGTGGGATTTATCCTGTTCAGGGCCGTCACCAAGGAGATCGAGCGCCGGAGAAGGGCGAAAGAGGAACAGCTGGCGCTGGAACAGCAGCGTATGAGGGAAGCGGCCCTGCGCGCCGCAGAGGAAGAGGGGATCGATGTGGAGCTTTCCCTGGAGGAACGCGCCAGGCTGGAGCTGCAGGAAAATGCCATCAATCTGGCACGGGAGAGGCCGGACGACGTGGCCCAGCTCCTGCGTACCTGGCTTGCGGAGGAGTAGCAGCATTAGTTGCGGCACAGGGCGGCCCGCGGCATACGCCGCGGGCCGCCCTGTGCCGCATGTACTTAATTTTGGTTTGACTTTGATATATTAATAATGTTAATTACATATACAGGCCGATAATGATGATGGTATGCCACGCCGCCGACGGCGGCCGGGGTGTAGGCTCGATCCACCTGAATGGAGGATGGAATAACTGATGCTCCAATCGAAAAAGTCTCAATTGACCGGGCGCCAGAAAGCGGCCATTTTCCTCGTATCGCTCGGATCCGAGGTGTCCTCTGAAATATTCAAGCACCTCAGGGAAGATGAGATCGAGCAGCTGACCTTCGAAATCGCCCGCCTGGACCGCATCGAGCCGGAAGATCGCGACAAGGTTTTACAGGAATTCCAGGAGATGATGATGGCCCAGGAGTTCATCCAGAACGGGGGCATCGATTACGCCCGGGACGTCCTGGAGCGCGCCCTGGGGACCCAGAAGGCCATCGACATAGTCAACCGGCTCACGTCCTCACTGCAGGTGAGGCCGTTCGATTTTATCAGGCGCACCGACCCGAGCCACCTGCTGAACTTCATCCAGGGCGAGCACCCCCAGACCATAGCCCTGATACTGGCGTACCTCGATCCGCAGAAGTCGGCGCTCATACTATCCGGACTCCCGCACCAGATCCAGGCGGACGTGGCCAAGCGGATCGCTCAGATGGACCGTACTTCGCCGGACGTACTTCGCGAAGTCGAGCGCGTTCTCGAGAGGAAGCTTTCCACCCTGGCGAGCGAAGACTTTACCTCAGCAGGCGGCATTGACGCCATCGTCGAGGTCCTGAACAACGTCGACCGCGGCACAGAGAAGATCATCATCGAGGCGCTCGAAGAGGAGGACCCGGAGCTGGCGGAAGAGATCAAGAAGCGGATGTTCGTGTTCGAGGACATCGTGCTGCTTGACGACCGGTCGATCCAGAAGGTGCTCCGCGAAGTGGATACGCAGGACCTGGCAAAGGCGCTGAAGGGCGTCGATGCCGAGGTTCAGGAGAAGATATACCGGAACATGTCAAAGCGCGCGTCCGCGCTGCTCCGCGAGGACATGGATTTCATGGGGCCGATACGGCTGCGAGACGTCGAGGAATCGCAGCAGAAGATCGTTAACATTATCAGAAAACTTGAGGAATCCGGCGACATCATAGTTGCACGGGCCGGTGAGGAGGAGCTGGTTGTCTAAGTTAGTGTTCAAGCCGGGAGAAATCCGGCAGATGAATATAGCGAAGCAGATTGAGCTGCCATCGAAGTACCAGAAGAACCTTATCGAGACCGAGGACTTCAAGGAGTTCGAGGTCGACGACGAGGGGAACCCGATTGACGTCTATCAGGGGCCGTCTATAGAGGAGATGGAGGCGGAGCTCGAGCGGTACCGCCGTGAGACGGAAGAAGAAGTCAAGGAGATGCTCGATCAGGCACGCGAGCGCTCCAAACAGATTGAAGAAGAAGGGAAGCAGGCCGCGTTCCGCGAGCTTCAGTCGTCGAAAGAGCAGATCAACCTGGAGATGGAGCGCCACCGGGTCGAGTCCGAGCGCGAAATAGAGAGAGGAAAGTTCGAGGCCGAGAAGATGATCAAGGAGGCCGAGCTCAAGGTCTCCGAGATCGAGCACGAGGCGTACAAGAAGGGCTACGATGCCGGACGCGAAGAGGGATACAAGGAAGGGCAGGCCGAGGTCATGCGGCTGATTGACCGCCTGGGCACGATTGTATCGACCGCTGTTGACATTCGCGACGACATCATCAAGTCCTCGGAAAAGCTGATGACCGAGATGATCCTGATGATCGCGCGCAAGGTAATCAAGGACGAGATAGTGGAGCGCCGCGAGGTGGTCATCAACAATATCAAGGAGGCGATCAAGCGCGTCAAGGACCGCGACCGGATCGACATCCGCGTCAACTTCGCCGACCTGGACATGACCACGGCGCACAAGGACGAGCTGATCAAGATGATGGAATCGCTGAAGAAGGTAAACATATACGAGGATTCCAGGGTCGAGCGCGGCGGCTGTATTATAGAGACGGACGTCGGCGCCATCGACGCGAAGATCTCGACGCAGCTTGACGCTATTGAGGAAGCGATCAGGAGCACGACGACAATATAATTCTGATAGGGGCGGGTTTAAACCCGCCCCTATAAATGATGTGTGATGAGACATAACGTTTTATTTCCCCCCTGTCCCGCTTCGACAGGCTCAGCACGACGCCCGGAGGGGGCATGGAAGAAGGGGCTGACCGGCACGGTATGTAACAAATGTCGGGAAACTGGTTCGTTCATTGTATGGATGTGAGAATATATGATTAGACCGGGAACATTGACCATGCAGACAATTTCCATCGCGCCCCCTGCGGGGGACGGGGGGTGCATTAACGTATGATCAAGATCCTCCCGCATGACAAAGTCGATATCCTGTCAAAGTACAAGGGTATCATCGAAGAGCTGGAGACGATTCAGTACACCGGCAGGGTGGAGCGCGTGGTGGGTCTTACCATCGAGTCGATAGGTCCTGATGTCGAGTATGGCGAGCTCTGCAGGATACGGCTTGACCGCGGCGGCTACCTCTACGCGGAAGTGGTGGGTTTCAACCGTAACAGGGTCATCCTGATGCCGGTGGGCGATATGAAGGGCATCGTTCCCGGCGCGGATGTCATCGCTGCCGGCTCGGCGCTCATGGTCCCGGTGGGGGAAGAACTGCTCGGCAGGGTCATCTCCGGCATCGGCGCGCCGCTTGACGGCAGGGGAGAAATCTTTACGAAGCAGAAATACCCGGTCACCAGCGAGCCGATCAACCCGCTCGAGCGTACGGTCATCGACCGGCCACTGTCTGTCGGGATCAGGGCAATTGACGGGCTGAACACCGTGGGACGCGGGCAGAGGATCGGCATCTTTTCCGGCTCCGGCGTGGGCAAGTCGACGCTCATCGCGATGATTTCCCGCTACACCGACGCTGACGTCAACGTGGTCGCGCTCATCGGCGAGCGCGGCCGTGAAGTAAAGGATTTCGTCGAGAAGGAGCTCGGGCCGGAAGGCCTGAAAAAATCCGTGGTGGTCGTCGCCACCTCCAACCAGCCGGCCATGCTCAGGATTCGGGGGGCCTATCTGGCCCATGCCATTGCCGAGTACTTCCGGGACCAGGGCAGGCATGTCAACCTCCTCATGGACTCGATAACCCGGTTCAGCATGGCCCAGCGCGAGGTGGGGATCGCGGCAGGGGAGCCGTCTTCCATGCGCGGCTATCCTCCCTCAACCTTCGCCCTGATGGCGAAGCTGATGGAGCGGGCGGGAACCATCGCGGGCGGCGGAAGCATAACCGGCTTCTACTCAGTGCTTGTCGAGGCGGACGATATGAACGAGCCGATCGCCGACCATGCGAGAAGCATCCTGGACGGACACATCGTGCTTGAGCGCAGGCTGGCGCACAAGGGCCACTACCCGGCGGTTGACGTGCTGCAGTCGATTTCCCGGTGCATGAAGGACGTTGTCACGCCCGAGCATGCCGCGGCGGCGAACAGGTTCCGCGAGCTTCTGGCGGCCTACACTGAGCATGAGGATGAGATCAGCCTGGGCGCGTACGCGAAAGGCTCGGTCCCGGCCGTTGACAGGGCGCTTGATATGATGGACACCATGAACGCGTTTTTGCGCCAGGGAATATACGAACGAGATGCCTATGACGCGATTGTCAGGCGCTTGATCGATATGTTCGCGGAAAAGAAGCCGGCGGCGCGGCCGGATATTGTCGCGCGGACGCCGGCTTTCGCGAGGATTGTGAGGTAGTGGATACCATCGCACGCCCTGGTGCAACGCCCCCCACCCCCCCAGAGGGGGGCTTGGGATGCGGTAAAAGATGAAGTCCCCCTTTGGGGGATCTAGGGGGCATGAATGGAAGGGGCGAGGTATACCGAGGCTAGGCATTCTAGAATGTGAGAGCAGAGAGGAATCGTATGAAAAAATTCAAATTCCGTCTGCAGACCCTGCTCGACATCCGCGAGGCGCGGGAGCGGGCTGTACAGTACGAGCTGGCGAAAATAGTGAGCCTTCAGAACATCGAGCGTGAAAAGCAGGCGGAACTTCGTCGGCAGATTGACGCGCAGAAAGAGCTGTTCGGGGACAAGCTGAAGCAGGGCAGGTATTCGGCAAGCGAGGCGATACTGTTTGAGCGCTTTATCGACGTCTCACTCCGCGCCATAGGCACGGCCGAAGACCGGATCAGGAGCATGGAGCCGCAGATACAGGAGGTCAGGAGCCGCCTGGTAGAAGCTTCGCGGGAGCGCAGGGTGGTTGAGAGGCTCAGGGAACGGAAGCGGGCCCAGCACGCGTATGAAGTTAACCGCGAGCTCGGCAAGGAGAACGACGAGACGAACCAGAGGATCTTTGAGATGAAAAAAAGGGTAACGGCGTAGGCGTGCCATGATAGATAACATGTTTGCTGTCATGAAACGGATCAACGAGCTCAGGAGCCGCTTCGGCCTGAACAGGCCCGGGCCTGGGGATCAGGACAGCCGCACGGGCGCGGTGAAAAGCTACCGCGAGTA
>JAFGJX010000081.1 GCA_016928865.1 Spirochaetota bacterium | reverse complement strand
TCGGTCCGGAAGATAACTGGCTGCCGCCCGATAACTACCAGGAGCATCCGGTCGCCGCGCTTGCCCATCGGACATCGCCGACCAACATGGGGCTTGCGCTCCTCGCGAATGTGACCGCATACGATTTCGGCTACGTGACGGCGGGTGAGTGTATCGATCGCACGGCGCGTTCGCTTGAGACACTGGACAAGCTGGAACGGTACCGGGGGCACTTCTACAACTGGTACGACACCCGGTCCCTCATGCCGCTGCCGCCCCACTATATTTCAACGGTTGACAGCGGGAACCTCGCGGCATATCTGCTTATACTGCAGTCGGGCCTGCTTGAAATTCCCGATGAGCAAATACTCGGGACGCGGTTTTTTAATGGCCTCCGGGAAACCATCAGGGTTTTCGTGGAAACAGCGGCAGGGGAAACGCCACCCGACCAGCTCGCGGATCTTCTATTGGAAATAGATGCCGCCTGCCGTGATAAGCCGGCAACGCTCGGTTCCGCGCGTCTGTTACTTGATAGCCTTGCGTCTTCCGCCGCCGCCATGGCCGAAGCAGTAATTTCCGGACCAGATAACCAGTCAACGTGGTGGGCGAAGGCGCTGGCCCGGCAATGCAGGGCCGCCTGTGACGAGTTGAACCTTCTCGCCCCGTGGGCAGGATCGCCGGGTTTATCTGATTTTATCCGCGAGTTTCCGGATATCGACGAAATACCGACGCTGCGACAATTGGCTTTTCGCATTGAGAAACTGATGCCGGCATCCGATCAACGGCCGTGCTCCGGAACGGCACCCATTGAGAACGAGAGATATGATGAGATGCTGCGGCTCGTCAGGGAAGCAGGAAACCGGGCCGCCGAGAGGATTGCGATTATTGAACGTCTGGCGTTGCACGCGGGCGAGCTCGCCCGAATGGATTATGACTTCCTCTACGACAGGGACCGTCACCTGCTGGCCATCGGCTACAATGTCAATGGACGCCGCAGGGACGCGAGCTACTACGACCTGCTGGCCTCGGAAGCTCGGCTGTGCAGTTTTGTGGCGATAGCGCAGGGACAGCTTCCCCAGGAGAACTGGTTCGCCCTCGGGCGGCAGCTCACCATGGCCGGCGGAAGGCCGGTGCTCCTATCGTGGAGCGGATCAATGTTTGAGTATCTGATGCCGCTTCTCATTATGCCGGCGTACGAATACTCGCTGCTTGAACAGACATATAAGGCGGCCGTGGCACGGCAGATCGAATACGGAAGGCAGCGCGGCGTGCCGTGGGGAATGTCGGAATCCGGCTACTTCCTTATCGACGCCAGTCTCAACTACCAGTACCGGGCATTTGGCGTACCCGGCCTGGGGCTCAAGCGCGGACTCGCCGACGATTGTGTCATTGCACCCTATGCCTCGATGCTGGCGCTCATGGTGGCGTCCGATGAAGCATGCTTGAATCTTCAGCGGCTCGCGGCCGAGGGATATGCCGGGAGATATGGCTTATATGAGGCTATCGACTACACCGCGTCCAGGCTTCCGCACGGTGAAACGAACGCCGTTGTCCGATCCTTCATGGCGCACCATGAGGGCATGAGTTTCCTCGCTCTGTCCTATGCGATCCTTGACCGTCCGATGCAGAAGCGATTCCACGCGGAACCGATATTCCAGGCGACGGCATTGCTTCTCCAAGAGCGGATCCCGAAGGCCACGGCATTTTATTCACATACCACAGAGCTTCCCGAAATTAATGCGAATTTCACCGGCCCGGATATGCCGGTGCGCGTATTCAACAGCTCCGACACCACGATGCCGGAGGTGCAACTGCTGTCGAACGGCAGGTACAACGTGATGGTCACGAACGCGGGAGGGGGGTACAGCCGCTGGAACGACATCGCACTCACACGCTGGCGCGAAGACGGAACGTGTGACAACTGGGGTTCATTCTGCTACATCAGGGACGTATTGAGCGGCGAACTCTGGTCGACCACATATCAGCCGACGCTCGCGCAGCCAAAATATTACGAAGTTATTTTCTCCGAAGGGCGTGCCGAGTTCCGCCGCAAGGACAACGGGATCGATGCCCATACAACGATCGTCGTTTCCCCCGAGGATGACATCGAACTGCGGCGCACCCGCATCACCAACCGGAGCAGGATCCGCAGAGAGATCGATGTAACCAGTTACGCGGAAGTGGTCATCGCTCCGCTTGCCGCGGACGCCCTGCATCCGGCTTTCAGTAATCTTTTTGTCCGGACCGAAATCGACCGTGAGCGGCATGCGATACTCTGCCACCGCCGACCGCGCTCCCTCACCGAAAAAACGCCATGTTTTTTCCACCTGATGACCGTGTACGGGGCGGATCCCGGGGGGATATCCTATGAGACGGACCGGGCACGGTTCATCGGAAGATGGAACACCACGGCCTCTCCCATAGCCATGAACGAACCCGGGGCGCTTTCAGATAGTGCGGGATCGGTGCTGGACCCTGTTGCTGCTATCCGGTACCGGATAACGCTCGATCCGGAAGAATCGGCAACGATCGATATCGTTTCCGGCATCGGTGAGGACAGCGTAGCAGCCGCACATCTTGTCGGGAAATACCAGGACCGGCGCCTCGCGGACCGCGTCTTTGACCTGGCATGGACCCATAGCCAGGTGGTGCTCCGGCATCTCAACGCGACCGAGGCCGATGCGCAGCTGTACGGGCACCTCGCTGGTTCCATCATATACGCGCATTCGTATCTGCGAGCCGATCCCGGGATCATTGCTCGGAACCGCCGCGGGCAGTCCGGTCTGTGGGGCTACTCGATATCCGGCGATATGCCCATCGTTCTGCTGCAGATTGAAGATCCGGCCAATATCAACCTGGCGCGGCAGCTCATACAGGCACACAAATACTGGCATCTGAAGGGACTCGCGGTCGACCTGATGATCTGGAACGAGGATCATGCCGGGTATCGGCAACTCCTACACGACCAGATTATGGGTCTCCTCGCCACCGGGGCGGAACCCAATGTGATTGACCGGCCCGGGGGCATTTTCGTGCGGTCATCCGACCAGATATCCGACGATGACCGCATACTGATCCAGACGACCGCCCGCGTCATAATAACCGACAGGCGGGGCACGCTGGCGGAACAGCTTAGCCGCCGCGGCGCGAGAAAGCCCGTCCCGCAGCTTATGCCGGCCAGGGGCGTCAGACCGGAACCCCCGGCGGTGGCCGCGCAGCCCCGTCCCGATCTTATATTCTTCAACGGGTACGGCGGATTCACCCCCGACGGACGGGAGTACATTATTACGACCGCGCACGGGCAGGTGACCCCCGCGCCCTGGGTGAATGTTCTTGCGAACCCCGGTTTTGGAACGGTCGTCTCGGAGAGCGGCGTTGCCTATACCTGGGCGGAGAACGCCCATGAATTCCGCATCACACCCTGGCATAACGACCCGGTAAGCGATCCGGGTGGGGAAGCCTTTTACATCCGCGATGAAGACCGCGGTCACTACTGGTCTCCCATGCCGCTTCCGAGGAGAGGGGCAACGCCCTATGTGACCCGGCACGGGTTTGGATACAGCGTATTCGAGCATACCGAGCGCGGCATAAGCTCGGAGGCGTGGGTATACGTGGCGCTGGACGCAAACATCAAGTTTACGGTGTTAAAAATAAAGAACATTTCAGGCCGCCCGCGACGGCTGTCGGCCACGGGGTACGCGGAATGGGTGCTGGGAGACCTGCGTCCCAAATCGACGATGCACGTGGTAACGGAACTGGACCCGGCAAGCGGCGCTCTCATGGCACGGAACAGCTACAGCATGGATTATAACGGTCGGGTCGCTTTTTTTGATACGGACGATACGACCCGGTCCTTGTGCGGTGACCGCACTGAATTTATCGGCCGCAATGGGACGCTCCGCAATCCAGCCGCCATGGCCAGGGTAGGTTTATCCGGCAGGGTAGGCGCCGCCCTGGATCCCTGCGCCGCCATACAGGTCCCGTTCGACCTGGACGACGGGCAGGAGCGCGAAATCATCTTCAGGCTCGGCGCCGGCCGGAATGTCGATGACGCCGGCATCCTGGTGCGACGCTTCCGGGGTTCTTATGCGGCGCGAGGCGCCCTTGAAGGGGTGTGGCAATACTGGGCCCACACACTTGGCGCAGTAAACGTTGAAACGCCCGATCATTCCCTGGACGTATTGACGAACGGATGGCTCCTGTATCAGACACTCGCGTGCCGCATGTGGGCCCGGAGCGGATTTTATCAGTCCGGCGGCGCTTTCGGGTTCCGTGACCAGCTGCAGGACGTCATGGCAATCATTCATGCTGAACCGCGCCTTACCCGCGAACACCTCCTGTTGTGCGCGTCCCGCCAGTTCACGGAGGGAGACGTCCAGCACTGGTGGCATCCTCCCACGGGCCGGGGGGTACGCACGCATTGTTCGGACGACTTTCTCTGGCTGCCGATGGCAACCGCCCGGTACGTCCTCTTCACCGGGGACACCGGCGTGCTGGATGAACCTGTCGCCTTTATCGAGGGCCGTCAGGTGCATGCGGATGAAGACTCCTATTACGATCTTCCGAACCGCTCACGGCAGGAGGCCAGCCTCTACGAACACTGCGTAAGCGCCATTTTAAGAGGTGAACGCTACGGCATGCATGGTCTGCCGCTCATCGGTTCGGGTGATTGGAACGACGGCATGAATATCATCGGCGAACAGGGAAAAGGCGAAAGTGTATGGCTGGGATTCTTTTTTTATGAGGTGCTCATGGGGTTCACGGCAATTGCGAACATGAAGGGCGACACGGCCTTCATCGAACATTGCCGGAACGAAGCGGCCATGCTGCGCCAAAAAATTGAGCAGAATGCCTGGGACGGCGGATGGTATTGCCGCGCCTATTTCGACGACGGGTCGCCTCTCGGCTCGGCGGATAATCCTGAATGTCAGATTGATTCGATAGCGCAAAGCTGGTCCGTTTTATCCGGGGCCGGGGACGCCACTCGTTCGCATATTGCGATGGAAGCGGTGTATAAACGCCTTGTCCGCAAGGACCATGCGCTCATACAGCTCCTGGACCCGCCGCTCGACGCATCGGATTTGAACCCCGGCTACATCAAGGGGTACGTCCCCGGCGTGAGGGAGAACGGTGGCCAGTACACCCATGCAGCTATATGGGCCGCAATGGCCTTCGCTCAATCAGGCGACAGCCGGCGCGCATGGGAGTTGACAACCATGATCAACCCGGTTAACCATTCCATGACCCCGCAGGGGGTCGCGACCTACAAGGTGGAACCGTATGTGGTCGCGGCCGACGTATACGCGCTATCCCCCCATACCGGCCGCGGCGGATGGACATGGTACACGGGATCGGCCGGCTGGCTGTACCGGCTTGTCGTGGAATCCCTGCTGGGACTCCGGCGTGAAACGGACAATCTGCGATTTGAACCGTGCCTTCCCGATGATTGGGACGCTTTCACGATGCACTACCGGTACCGGGAAACGATCTACCACATCAACATACAGCGGATGCCGGCCGGCGGCGGTGCCGGCATAACCCTCGATGGCGTTCAATTAAGCGCTACCGCCATCCCCCTTGTCGACGATCGCCGGGAACACTTTGTGGAAGTGAGAATAGGCGCTGTATCTGGAAGCATAACTGCTTTGAATGAGAGAAGAGATATAAATGAATGAAATAAAATGTGAGATATGCAAAAAAATATTTCCGGAAGATCAATTGATAATTGGTCATGGAATACGCCATGAAATTGAAGATTTAATCAGGAAAGATCATCCGGGCTGGAATGATACGAGTCGAATATGTAAAGTTGATTTTAATACATATAGAATTAAATATATTATCAATATGATTGAAGAAGAAAAAGGAAGTATTGAAATTCTCGAAGATGCAGTAATCAAAAGTATCAAAGAAAATGATATCATAACATTCAATACTAAAATCTCAAAAGAGCCGCTTAAAGTTTCAGATAGAATATCGGATAAAGTTGCGTCATTTGGCGGTAGCTGGAAGTTCATAATAATTTTTTTCACTATTTTATTAGTGTGGATATTGATTAATAGTTTATATCTTCTGTTAAAACCATTTGATCCTTATCCATATATTTTATTAAATTTAATTTTATCATGTCTTGCAGCCATACAGGCGCCAATAATAATGATGAGTCAAAATCGACAAGAAATGAAGGACCGCATTAGATCAGAGAATGATTATAAAATAAATTTAAAATCGGAAATTGAAATAAGAACATTGCATGAAAAAGTTGATCATTTATTACTTGAGCAATGGTCAAAAATGATGAGAATACAAGAGATCCAAATCGAGATATTGGAAGAAATACGAAACAAAATTAAAAACTAGCACTTTATGTATAAAATGAAAAATAATCATAAAAACAAGTTGTTTGAAATTATCAAACAATAAGTCATTCACCTCTAAATTCATCTCGGGTATTGCCGGGGACAGAATACTTGATGATTAAGAAAAATAAGGCATCACGACCCTTTCTTCATCCTGAAATAATCGCCATGCATGATGTGTGTTCTTCATAATTTCCACCACTCACGGTCTGCGAAGTACGCAAAAACCATTGATTCAATCATGTTAGTCCCGCAGTCGGGGCAGGGTTCCGGGTTATTGTCGAAGCGGGCCCGGGGGGTATACAGGTAATCATCATGAGACATTCATATTATTACAATCCTGTTTCGATCATGTTTCGGCATTGTAAAATTTAGCGGAATCCGCACTGCTCGACGCTCATGATAATTGACGATTTGATCAGTCCGGTGTTTTTTGGTATCGAGTCTGAATCACTTTTTAATCAGGCATGAACACCCATTGTTATACGAGGAGGAACTATGAGAAAAGCAACAGGCTGGATTTTCTTATTTATAATCATGCTCCCCATATCCCTCATGGCCGAGCCCGCGGCGGCCACGTCGGATTCGGGCACCACCGCGTGGATGCTCACATCTACCGCGCTTGTCCTTTTGATGGTCCCGGGTCTCGCGATGTTTTACGGGGGGCTCGTGCGCACCAAGAACGTGATCGGCACCATGATGCACAGCTTTTCAGCCATGGCCATAATAGGCGTCATCTGGTTCGCGGTCGGATATGCACTCTGTTTCGGGACGAACATCCTGGGAGGGTTTGTCGGCTGGAAAGACGACTACCTCTTCCTGAAAGGCATAGATGAAAGCGTGCTCAACGCCCATATACCGGAATACGTGTACGCGATGTTTCAGGGCAAGTTCGCCATAATCGCCCCGGCGCTCATAGCCGGATCCTTCGCCGAGAGAGTCAAGTTCAAGACATACCTGGTCTTTATCGCGCTCTGGAGCGTCCTCGTGTACAGCCCGGTGTGCCACTGGGTATGGGCGTCGGACGGTTTCCTGGCGCGCGACGGGGCCATCGATTTCGCCGGCGGTACGGTCATCCATATCACCGCCGGAATAAGCGGTCTCGTCATAGCCCTGTATCTGGGGGCACGAAGGGGGTACCCGAAAACGGCCATGAACCCGAACAGCCTGGTCCTGACACTCATGGGCGCGGGCCTGCTCTGGGTGGGCTGGTTCGGCTTCAACGCGGGCAGCTCCATTTCAAGCGGCCTTGACACGGCACGGGCCCTGACCCTCACTCAAGTCGCTGCCGCGTCCGGCGCCTTCGGCTGGATGGTCATTGAAGGCATCCACCACGGCAAGGCAACCAGCCTGGGCTTTGCTTCCGGGGTCCTGGCCGGGCTCGTGGCCATAACGCCAGCCGCGGGTGTCGTTACACCGCTGGGCGCCTTTTTTCTCGGCCTGGCCGCTTCGGGAATATGCTATATCGCCATACAGGTCAAAAACAGGGTCGGATACGACGACAGCCTGGACGTGTTCGGCATTCACGGGATCGCCGGCATAGTGGGCGCACTGGGATTGACCTTCTTACTCAGGCCCAACTGGGTTTCGGCGCAGGCGGATGGCTGGAGCGTGCTCCATCAGTTCGGGGTGCAGTCATGGGCGGTTTTGATTTCGTTCGCCTATGCGGGGATTGTCACCTTGATACTGGCCTTTGCGCTGGAGAAAATCATGGGATTCAGGCTGAGTGAAACCGAAGAGCTGGCCGGACTCGACCACAGCCAGCACGCCGAGCAGGGCTATGGCCTGCTTCATATCAACTAACAGAGGAGGAACGGGATGAAACTGATTACCGCGATCATTCAGCCTGACAGGCTCGAAAGCGTGAGGGAAGCACTTTACGCGGCGGAAATAAAAAGAATCACCGTGTCCCGGGTCACCGGCCACGGCCAGCAGGAACCGGACGAGGACGTGTACCGGGGGATCAAAGTCGTGCCAAACCTGCTCCCGAAGATACGGATAGATATTGCGTGCAATGATGAATTTGTTGAAATCACCTGCGATGCGATAATCAGGGGCGCACGGCACGGTGAGGGAAATATCGGCGACGGAAAAATATTCATCCGGCATCTCGAAGAATGCATACGCATCAGGACCGGAGAGAAGGGCGGCACGGCGATATGAAATTATGAAACAGGTCTTTTCATGTGTTGATATGACGGCGGCGTCCCCTCATAAAATAAGCCCCCTTCCCGCATAAAAAGCGGTGGGCGGGGGGCTTTTCATATTCTCATCCTTGAATCTCAGAACGCCGGTTTCAGCACTCTTCCACTCCTCTTTCCCTCGTCCCTGGATTCAGCCCGTGCTTCAAATCCGGCCGCCTGTATGATCATCAAATATCAATACTGCATATCCGCGCCAATACTACTGATGCCACCATGTCGGTCTAGAGTGATGATACGCTATATGCCGCATCGATAACGGTCAGGGCCGCATCTACCGCGGAAACAGCCGGGACGTCATCAGCAATGATCTGTAACTCTTGTATTGTAATATCAAAATCATTAACAACGACGCTCGTCCCTTTTTTGATTTTCAAATTAGTTCCGGAAATTCCTCCCTCCTCGTCTGTTTTCATGACGACGCATTCAGGGTCCGCTTTATCCAGCTGTCCGAGCAAAATATATCCGCCGTCAGCCGTGGCCGCAAATGAGTACGCCAGAAGCACACTGGCATTCAAAGTGCCCACACCAGCCGGAATTTCTGAATCAACTTCAGGGAAGTAGGTTGGGATAGTAGTGACGCTGTTGCGATATTCCCTGCTCCACAATACCGCGCCATCAGCATCGAGTTTGATTATATTTCCCGATATAGTGGTATACTGTTCATAATATCCGGGAATGTATGAATACCTGGCGTATCGTGATCCCTCGGCCGCCACCGCAAAACCGCCGTCAGTGGCCTGTACGATAGAACTCCTCTGAATGAACGGACCGGCAAAGCCTTCAACCAGATACCTGCTATCCTCGACCGGCCTCACAATGTTCGTAAGCTCGCGCGCCCATACCCTGTTGCCATTTGCATCAACCCTGAGCGCCAGTATGATATTTTCATAACAAAATTCCAGGGTAAGCACGCACCCGCCATCCGTTGTCTGTCCAAGACTCGTCAATTCAGGACTTGCGAAACCGGATTCATCTACGTCATTGAGGTACGATTTGCTCCACACCAAATCTCCGTCCGGGCCGAACCTGAGGAGCTTGGTGCCGCTGTTCCTGTTGTCGAGAGCGATAAAGCATCCGCCGTCGGAGTCCGCGGCAACAAAACGCGACAGGCTGACCTCTGCATTCACCGATTTAGACCAGATGACCGTTCCATCAGCGCTTATCTTCGATACATATTGAACGCTCGGCGTTCCATCTACGGCAAAAATGAATTGTCCGCTTTTATCAGGAGCTATGTCACGAAACATGGCCCCGTTATAATATTTATTCCAGATAAGATCACCCTGCGCGCTTAATTTCGTGAGATATGATCCAACATGACTTTCATTTTCTCGAGATGCCGCAATAATATCACCCTGCGCCATTTCCACAAACGACCCCACTTCTCCTGGATCGATCTGCTTCTGCCACTCTATAGAGCCCTTTTCATTGATCTTAATCAGATTATCATTTGTCGTAAACCCTCCAGCTGTAAAATCGTGGAATATGAATCCGCCATCTTTAGCCTGGATAATGGACTCCGGCATGTATCTGTTTTCCGTACTGTACGACTTCGCCCAGGTTTCCGGACCCGACGTATTGTCGCACGATGCAGTAATAAACAGAGCCAGAACGATGGGAAGCATAAACGCTGTCGTCTCAACAAACCTGTAACGCAGATAAAATCCTGATTTTTTCATATAACCCTCCATATTTTTTTTTTGAAAATAAACGGTATCCTCAACGCCGTATCATATTAACCTATAGCGTCGTGTTTATTAACCATTCATGCGATGGGGAAAAAAAGAGGCGGGGTTGAACAATTATATCTTTTTTAGAATCTGCCGCTTATTGAAGCCGGCCGAGGGGACCACTACGTTTTTAAGTAAAGATATTCTAAAACCAAGCACCCTCTGACATATAAGCGCTGGACAGAGATCATTAACTTTCACGTTACGCCTGATGAGCTAAAATTAATACAAGCTACTATATTATTTGAATGAATGCTTACCCGTTGCGTATTACAATAATGCTCAGTATTATTTGCAAGAGAATTTTATTTGTAAATTATAATATCTGGTATTTTAATCTAGTAATATTATCAAAAAAATAGTATCTGCATTATTGTTATGTAAATTTTTTTCCCAAAAAACAATTTTTACTTGACTAGAATAATATTCTAGAATATTATTCTAGTATGAAACGGCAAAACAGCACGCATGCCCTGAGCCATACCAGAAAACTTGCCATTATTGAGGCGGCTCTGTCCCTGTTTTCAAAGAAAGGCTTTACTGAAACCAGTATGAGTGACATCTGCCAAGCCGCTGATGCCAGCACAGGCAGTGTGTATCATCATTTTAAAAGCAAAGAACAGCTCGCGGCTGCCGTATACATTGAAGGAATTGGAGAATATCAGCGGGGAATCATGGACGCTCTTGTCCGAGAAGAAGACGCACGCGCAGGTATCCGCGCTATTATCAGTTTTCACCTCACCTGGGTCAAAGAACATCCCCTGTGGGCGCGCTTTCTTTTTCATCAGCGTCATGCCAGTTTTATGGACAGTACTGACGATGCTTTAAATACACTGAACAAGACCTTTGCAGAAACCATGGGCGGCTGGTTTAAAAAACAGGTGCACAGGGGAACCATACGGCCCCGTAACTGGGACCTGGTAATTGTCATCATTCTAGGTCCCTGCCAGGAATTCAGCCGTCTCTATCTCTCAGGAAAGTCTGTTTCATCTGTGGATGAAGCAATTGAATTTTTAACTGAAACCGCGTGGTTATCCCTGGCTGTTTCTACATAATTTTACTGAAGAGGTGGACCTCCTGGCGACAGGGATAACCGATACTGATTGGCCCCCTAAAGGCTCAGGTTTCAGTCAAAACATACATATCAATATGGAGGCTTACAATGCAAATCACAGAAAAAATTGACAAGCATCAGATCCGTGAACTTTTAAGCAAGGGCTGGCTTACCCATGACGCCATGTGGTTCTACAATGTCTATAAGGATATGGGTATTGAAAAGGCAAATAAAATGAACCTGGCAGCCATAGAGGCCATGTCAGCCATAGAGGTACGGCGGTACCTGAAAGCCCTGGGATATCCAAAGGACACGGTTTTTACTTCCTTTAAAGACTTTTCTGATTTTTTTGAAAAGGCCTTCAGTATTCTCCAGGCTGACTTTATGGACACCCAGTATACGATCCACGGACACAACATGGTGAAATGGAAATGGAACACCTGCTTCGCCCACACAGGCCTGACTCACCTGGGTGCCATAGAACAGTATCAGTGCGGCGTTCTGCTGCGCATACAAACATGGCTGAAAACACTGGGCATCAGATATACGATGGAGCCGGAAATTACAGGATGTCTTATGCACAGCAGAGGAGCCTGTGAGGGGATTTTCAGATTTTACTTTGATACATAGATTGAAAAAATCATTTGAAATTAATTATCCCCGGTCGTTTCATGATCTCCATGAAGATATCACTGGGATTGTCCCGCTTATTTGCGAAAAAGAAGCAACCCGCGGCCTCCGGCTCCAGGTTCGAGGGCATTGATCTGGGCGGGGGACGGTTCGAATGCACGCTGAGCTCTGTCTCGAACACGGGCGAATGCGCCGACCTCTTTCTCGATGTCTATTCCCCGGACGACCTTCGCGACATCCTCGCCAGGGCGGGCATTGCGGGCCATCTCGCAGGCAAGGGGATATCTGATCCGTTTATCGAAACGGAGAAGGACGAGGCGGGAATTCACCACCTTCGGGTCTACCGGGACAGGCCCTCACCGAAGCGCCTCCTGATTGATCTGCGCCTTTCTCGCCTGGTCTATGCTCCCGAGGAGCGTCTTCTCAGCGGCATCATCCAGGAACGGCGCTTCAACGCCATAGCCATTGAATGGGTCTGCTTCCAGGATCCGCGCGCCAGTTTCACCGCGGAGCGGCCGCGACTCCCCGGACAGACCTATCCGGGTCTCGGCACGGTCAGGTTTCTCGCCCCCCTGTTGCTGCTGTTCGCTCAGGAACTCGGCGTCGACGCAATACTGGATGTGCCGGAGCGCTACCACAGCGCGGTCATGTATTCAAAAAATTTCATGTTCATTGACCCGGAACGGGAGGGCATGCTGCGCGCGGCCATCAGGGACCTTGGAGAATTTCCGCTCGCGGAGGTGAGCCGCGCGTTCGAATCCGGACTTGTCCGCGACGCCCGTACCGGCGCGCCGATCGCGTATGAACCCTCGGTACAGATTCTGCCTTATGGGAAGGAACTGACGCGATATTTCTCCTCGAAGAAGTATAGAGCACGGGTTAAAGCAGCAGCTCAAAGAAGCATGCTTGTCCTTGAACGCCGCGCCGTACGGGAGAAATAAAACACGCCGGTTGATGCCGTTATTTGAGTAATACAATCATATCGAACGGCTCCTCTTCCTCTCCGAACAGGGCAAAGAGAGGCAGGTCGATCATGGAGACGTCGCCGATCCGCTGGATATCAACATTCTTTTCCATGCTTCCTTTTTTTACGATGACCTTCTCCGGACTGAACTTTTTCCCGAGAAAGATCTGGTAGCGCACCGAGGAGAGGAAGAGCTGGGTTATCTGTTTTCCCATCTGTTCCATGGACTGGTCCGTCGACGCCGGGGCTTCTCCCGCATCGCCTTTACCCGTCCCCGGTTTCAGTTTCTCTTTTTTCTTCTCGTCCTTCTTTTCCATCGGCTCGAAGTGAAACACCATCTGCTTTTTATCCGGAAAATATGAAGGGATGAGCGGAAACTCCTCTTTTTTTATCTTCCCGAAAGGGAACTTTGCATAATCGGGCACCAGAAACGAAACCTCCATGCCCGCGTCAAATTCCGATTCTATCTTTTTGAAAGCCAGGTTTTTGACCAGACCCTTGAGAGACTCGGGAAGCTCCTTTTTTTCTTTCTCCATCATGTCGCCGAGGCTCTCCCGTTTCTTCTCCCCGGCCTGCTGCTGGCCCTGCTGCGCCTGTTCGAGCGCCTTTGAAAAGCGAAATACCCAGCGAACGTCCATTGATCCGTCATCCTTCAGGTCAAGGATATGGCTGATCTGGAAACACTGGGTAAGGAAAAGAAGCGGGAGGACCACCAGGACCGCGCGCGACGCGCCGACGATCCACCGCGGCAGTTTCTCAGCGCTCGTTTTCATTACGGATGAGGTATTGTGCATCATGGCGGCCGGCCTCCTGTTATTCGTTTTCCCGCCGCTCACGGCGGGAGGTTATTCGATGTTCTTCACTATCTCGTCAAGCTGCTTCACCCTGTCGTTGATTGTCCTGGAAACATTGTTGAAGGTAATCGTCGACTGGGAAACTTCCTGCGCGATGTCCGAAAGGCGCGAAATCGTCTTCAGGGTCTCCTCCATGGCCGCGTTCTGCTCGCGGCTTGAAATGGTTATCTCCTCGGCGAGCTTGTCCATCAGCTCGGCCTGCTGCGACACGTCGTGTATCGCCTGCGCCTGGCTGTCCATGTGCCTGGCCACCACGTCGATCCGACCGTTTATCGCCTCCACCATTTTAAAGATGACCTCGATCGACTTGTTCGTGTTGTCCAGCATTCCCATTCCTTCCTGAATGTCCTGGGAAATCTTCCGTATCTGGCTCGATATCTCTTTTGAATTGTCCGATGTCGCCTGCGCCAGCTTGCCGATCTCGTCCGCGACAACCGCGAAGCCTCGGCCGTGCTCGCCGGCCCGGGCCGCCTCGATGGCGGCGTTCAGGCTGAGCAGGTTGATCCGGTCGGTGATATCGTCGATCATGATCACGAACCTGTCGATCGATTTGCCGCCCTCCATGATAACGTTCATCTTCTCCGTCAGGTTCCGCATGGTGAATTCAGTCACGTTCGTGGAGTCGGAGATGACCCCCATGCTCTCGACCACGGCCTGGCTCGACTCGCCGATCTTCTTCTGCGTCTCGGAGGTCAGGCCGGAAAGCTCGCGGGTCTTCTTCCCCTGCTCCTTCTGGTTCACCGTCCGCCGGTAGATATTGTCATTGGCCACGACCAGCTCTTCGAAGGTGGCTGACATCTCCTCGCTCGTGGAGGCCTGCTCGGTGCCGAGCTCGGAGAATTTTGATCCCATGCCCGACATTTCAACGCCGATGGCGATGAGGTCCCTCGACATCGCCCTGACCGTGTCCACGATGCCCTCCAGGTATCCGGCGCGCTTCCTGGCCTCCTCTGCGTTCTTTTCAGAATCAACATTCAGACGCTGCAGGTCCTTCTTCATGCTGTTGATCTTGTCCCCCAGGCCGAGCGATATCAGCACCACCATCAATGAGGATCCAATCTGGATGCCCCAGTTGGTGAAAAAGTTCGGCGGTGCCACCCCTATGGTTTTCAGCACGTAGGCGGCGATGCCTAGGAAAAGCCACCCCCATCCTCCCAGGAAGAACCTTGCGGGCCGGTACCCGCGAATGCTCAGGTAGGCCCCCACGGGGATCATGATAAGAGCAAAGAGAAGGGAATTGATGACGGCTAGTTTTATGCTGTACTTGTAGGGTATGAGCAGCGTCACCACGGCGATGATCGAGCTTGGTATGAACATCGCAAAAATAAAGAATTTATTTAACCGCGGATAATTCAACTTTGTCTGCAGGTATTCGCGCACGAAAATCACGCAGAACACCGCTATCAATGACATAAAGAACGGGAGGCAGACATTCGCCCACCAGATCGCGTTCGGCCACAGGTACTGAAACGCGAACCCGTTCAGGGTCAATTGGAACAGGCCCCAGCAGGTGATAAACAGGGAATAGAGGAGGAAGCTTATCTCGCGTATTGTAAGGAACAGGAGGAGGTTGTACAGCACCATCACCATCATGAGCCCGTAGTAGATCCAGAATATGGGGAGCTCGCTGAACACGTTGTTGAAATAGAAGCTCGGCGCCCATGCGAGCGCCTTAAAGTTGATCGAACTGGTGGTCTTGATGTGAAAATAATATGTCCAGGCGCCGGGCTGCGCTTCAAGGGAAAAGATGAAGGTCCGGTCCTTTATGTCGCGATTATCAAAGGGAAGGTGATCACCGTACTCCTTGACGGTATACTCCTTTTTTTCGTCCGGCATATACAAGTTGAGATTGTCGAGCATCGGATAGTCGATCTCAAAAAACCAGGGGATCGCTTTTTTTGTCGGATTGACAACCCTGAACCTGAACCAGTACTCGGTGGTGGTGAAACCGAAATTAAAGGCCTCGTCCTCAGTCAGTTTCCAGCCCCTTCTGGCTGATACCGCTTTGTCGAAGGTCATATCGCCCTTCGTGTCGGCAAGGTACTCTATATCCGGGGTAATTAATTTTTTGGTGAGATTTCCGTCTATCACGACAGGAGCAGCATGGGAGGCGCCGTAGAATAATAGAATCAGTAAAAAGCCTAATGACAGTTTTTTCATTGTGTTGGACCTCTTTGAGGATCTGTTCATCAAAATGGGCGCCAGTGATTAGCAGTTTGCTGTTTTTCAGGAAACTGTTAATATGATGTGATGCCGATATAATCACAATGTCAAGAATTATACACCGTGTGCACCATTTTTTACACTGAGACCCTTCACGTTCCGCTTCATGCAGGAACGGCCCGGTCCCGCATAAAATATCTTTACAGGAAACACGCTTCGCCAGATACTCGCGCCACCGGACCCGGTCCCTCGATCACGGAACCGGCCATATCAAGCCCGGGAGGTGGCGATGATGCCAAGAATACAGTGGAAGCCCTCGACAATGCTGAACCCCGTGCCCGTGGTCATGGTCACCTGCGCCGATGGCGCGGGGAAACCCAACATCATTACCATAGCCTGGGCAGGCACGGTGAATTCAGAACCGCCGATGCTCTCGATTTCCGTGCGGCCGGAGCGTTTCTCGCACGGTCTGATAACTGAACGGCGGCAGTTTGTGGTAAACCTGGTCACTCGAGGCCTCGTGCGCGCGGCCGACTTCTGCGGGGTGAAATCTGGCAGGAGCGTGGACAAGTTCCGCGCGGCGAAGCTCACACCGGAGCCGGCGTCGGTAGTGGACGTGCCCCTGATCGCGGAGAGCCCGGTCAACATCGAGTGTGAGGTGGCGAAAATTATCCCCCTGGGGTCGCATGACCTTTTTCTCGCGAAGATCGTGGCGGTGGACGTTGACGAGCGCCTCATCGACGCGAAGGGCAAGCTCTGTCTGGAACGCGCCGGCCTGGCCTGTTACAACCACGGCGACTACTGCGGGCTGGGAAGGCCGATGGGATATTTCGGATACAGCGTGAGGAGAAAGAAGAAACTGAAGCGAAACCGATGACCGCGCCCGGCTCAACGGACCTGCATGGTGATAATGCAGACATCGTCATCGAAGTCCTCCCGTCCCTGGAACCTCCGCACCGTGTCGATGATCGCTCCGATATGACGTTCGTTGTCCAGGTCGCGGTGCTCGCGGATCGCGCCGATCAGTCGCTCCTCGCCGAAGATTCCCTCCCGGTCGGCCCTGGCCTCAATGATGCCGTCGGTGTACAGGATAACGCGGTCGCCCGCATCAAGGCGCACCACCCCCTCTTCGAAGGCGATGTTCCCGATTTTCCCGAGAAAGCTCCCCCGGCTCCTGACCTCCGCGACCTCGCCGCTCCGGTCGAGGATCGGGTAGCAGTGACCGGCGCGTGCAAAGGTGAACGACCGGTCCGGCGCCCGGTAGATGCCGTAAAACGCGGTGACGAAATGGTCGCCGATCTGTCCCACCAGCCGCTCGTTGATATACCCGAGGAGCGCCGCAGGCGACGTGCAGGAGTGGCGTACCGTGCTCAGGTGGGCCTTGACCATGCTCGAGACGAGCGCGGCGGAGACGCCGTGACCGGAAACATCGCAGACGAAAAGGCCAAAGGCGTCCTGCTCCCTGAACTCGAAGAAATCGTACAGGTCGCCGCCGATGCCGATCATCGGGATATATGCCACGGAGACGCAGAGCGCGTCCGGCGCCGGCATGGTATGCGGCAGGATGTTGCGCTGCACCGCCATGGCCAGGGCGAGCTCCTTGCTCAGGGTGATGTTCCTTGCCTCGATGATCCTGCTCGAGCGAAACTCCCGGTAGCGGATCCTGTTCTGGATCTCGGTGAGCAGGCAGCAGACGAAGGCGACCACCAGGGTGTTTGAAAGGATCATGATTCGCCGTACCGGGATCGACCCTGACACGGCGATAATGATAATTGCGGCGGCAAGCGGGACCCCGTACACGGGTATCAGGTACTTCATCTCATAAAAGCTGGCGAGGTACACGCAGAAGATCACCACCACGGTCCCGAGCACGTAGGTCTCGTAATTCTTGGTCGGGGCAACGATCACCAGGAGCCCCGCCATCATAATCATGAGACCGCCCATGCAGAGATAATAGAAGTTGATTATCAGCATGGTCCTGTTTCTGAGGGCCGTGAGCCGGACGACAAGAAACAGGGCGGCCAGCACGGCCGGGAGGAGCCTGAAAAAAACCGCGATTTTTGGAAGGCCGTTGACATGGTCTTCATAAATAAAATAGGCCATGGCGCATATGATCATGGCGCCCCCGAAAACGGAAAACCGGAGATATTTTTCCAGCACGGTCTGCCGGTATTCTTCCTTGAGCCTGCTTTCAGGGATGTCCTGAAAATGGTTCATCTCCCGCTCCCGCCTCAATAGGGATAGAAGATGAAAAAAGCCAGGGAAAACGAGAAGAGTATCCACATCCCCGCGTTGACCTCCCTGATCTTTCCGGCAAAGAGCTTGATCACCGGGTAGGTCACGAACCCGGCCGTCATGCCGATCCCCAGGTTGTAGGTGAAGCACATGAGGGTTATGGTGATGAAGGCTGGTATCAGCTCCGACATGTCCTCGAAGTTGACGTTCGCGACCGGCGAGATCATCATCATGCCCACGATGATGAGCGCCGGTCCGTACGCGAAGGGCGGGATAATCGAGAACAGGGGGGCGAAGAAGAGCGCCGAAAGCATCAGAAACGCCGTCACCACGGAGGCGAAGCCGGACTTGGCTCCCTCCTCGATGCCTGCCGCGGACTCGATGTAGGCCCCGGTGGTGGTGGTTCCGAGCAGCGCGGCCGCGGTCATGGCAAGGGCGTCGCAGAGCATCGGCTTCTCGATTTCGGGAAGCTCGCCCTTTTCATCAAGTAATTTCGCACGGTATGACAGGCCGATCAGAGTGCCCATGGTGTCCACGAAATCCATGACGAAGACGGTGAGCACCACGGAAAAAAAGCCCCAGCTCAGAGCGCCAAAAATATCGAGCTTAAGGAATATGGGACCCAGGGAGGGTGGCAGGCTCACGATCGCGTCGGGTATTTTCACGAGCGGCGACCCGGTGCTCATGATGCCGGGAACCGCGAGCTGGAGGGCGATCGCGATCGTCGTGGTTCCCAGTATCCCGATCAGCATCGACCCCTTGATCTTCCGGATCATGAGCAGGGCGATGATGAAGACCGTTATGATCGCGAGTATCGGCCCGGGCTGGGAAAGCTTTCCGATATTCACCGGCGCGCCAGGAACGCCGATTGAGACAATGCCCGATTCGTTCAGGCCGATGAAGGTCAGGAACAGGCCGATCCCCACGGCGAAGGAGATCTTCAGGTTGATCGGGATGAGGTTTGCCAGCCAGGAGCGTATTTTAAAGAGGGTCAGGGCCGTGAAGATCACGCCGCCGATGAAGATCGCGCCCAGCGCGGTCTGCCAGGAGAAGCCCATCACCTTTACCACGGTGAACGCGACAAAGGCGTTCTGTCCCATGTAGGGGGCCACTGCAAAGGGGCGCTTCGCGTACAGCGCCATGAGCATGGTCCCGAAAAACGCCGAGACAATGGTCGCCACCATCGAGGGGCCGAACGGGATGCCGGCCGCCTCCAGGATCTTCGGGTTCACGATGACGATGTAGGCCATGGTAATGAAGGTGGTAAGACCGCCCATTGTCTCGTGCCTGAAATTCGTGCCGAGCTCGTCAAACCTGAAGTAGCGGCGTATCATCTGTATCATGACGGGGCTCCTTTGGGTGGTTATTAATAGATTTGTTGCGATACTGAATTTTCAAAGGAGGGTCATAGGGGCGAAGCCCCTATAAAGCTCCCCGCCCGGGCTTCCCGGCGAGCGCGAGACGCAGTTTCGCAAAAAGTCTAATAATTTTTTACCGTCGGCTTGAATATGTCAATAAGATTATGGATGGAGGGAACGCCCATTTTTTAAAAGAAGCGGGGCCCCGTTCAGTCCGGGGCCCCGCATGATGTATTCTTCCGGTCATCATATCGCGCAGGATATTCCAACTTTGGCATAAAGGCGGTGCACCTCTGCGCCGTTATACCAGGTCTTGGCTGGAATGATGCTCCAGTAGAACCCTCCGCTCAGGGAGAGCGGCCCTTTTGCAAAGGCCAGGGTGAGGCTTGGGGTGATGTCGCTGAAGCCTTTTTTCAGCGGTGTCCTGGTCTGCTTTATGCCTCCCCAGGTGATCGTCCTGGTCTGGCCGCTGTTTTCAAAGCCGGGCGTGGTGTCCAGGGCGCCGGCTGCCGGATCCCACATGACGTTGTAATGCGTGTACTTCGCCGTGGTCTGATAGTAATACCCTGCCGTGAGCCCGGGCGTCAGCGCCACCTCTTTCGTGAGCTCGACAGGATGGCTGATTCCCAGCTGTACGTAGTAATCGCCGCCGCGCTTGAGCCCGGTATAGTAATCGTGCGTCAGGGACACGGTCGGATTGATATAGGGCACGATGGGCAGTCCGATCGTCAGCGTCGTGGTAAGGAAGCTGATGTCGACGTAAGAAACCCTGTTCAGCCCGTCAACCTGCGGCCGCGCGTATTCCCTGGCGTGGCGCGAGTTGAAGTACCACCAGTACCAGATCCCGACGCCGATGGTGACAGCGTCATTGAAGGTATAGGAATAATCCACGCCGACGTCAAGGCTCTGCGTGGCATAGGCCAGGTGATTGAAATTCAGCTGCTTCCGGTACGGGACACCTGACGAATCGAAGCGGTAGGCGTATTTCCCGGGCTTCTTTGAGAAGCCGTTGAAGACCCAGCTCGCCGCGATCTCACCGGCCACCGAAAGCACCAGCCCTGTTCCCATCACGTCCCACGCCACCCTGGGGATAAACGCGCCGTCGCCGTCGAAAAACTTTGTGCCGCGCCACAGGTAGGTGCTGTAATAATCGAGGTTGAACGAAAGGCCGATCGGCTCTTCTTTTTTCATTGTATCTTCCTTTTTTTCCTCGGCCAGCGCCGCGCTGGCTAGAAGAAAAACCATCGCTGTTATACTGATAAATTTCTTCATATTATATCTCCACTGAGTTATTAAATCTGTATGCATGACAGGCCGGGACTTGCCCGTCAGATCCCATGGAAGCGGAACCTGCCGGGCCATCCCCGCCCGCTAGCCTATCGCATCGCCGCCGGTCTCCCCGGTCCGCACCCTGATGCACTCTTCCAGGGGAACGATAAATATCTTGCCGTCGCCGATCTTCCCGGAACGCGCCCCTTTGATGATGGCATCGATGGTCGGTTGAACGAAATCGTCATTGACGGCGATCTCAAAGCGAACCTTGTCAAGGAGGTTCACCTCCATCTCGGCTCCCCGATACGTCTCGATAAAGCCTCCCTGGGACCCGCATCCGATCACGCTGGAAACGGTCATCTTACCGACGCTCGCCTCGGTGAGCGCCTGCTTGACATCGGTCAGCTTTTCAGGCTGTACCACTGCTATTATAAGTTTCATCATGTTATCTCCTCATTCTTCTTTTTTTTCACGGGACCTACCACACGGTCATCCCTATTTGGTCAGGAATCCCTGAAAATCGGGATATGCCTTCATACCATGTTCGCCGATATCCAGCCCCTGAAGCTCCTCCTCGCGCGAGACCTTGATGCCCATGACCATCTTGATCAGAAACCAGACGGCAAAGGCCACAGTAAGGGTGAAACCGCCTACCGCGATGACTCCGATCGCCTGAGCACCCAGGAGCTTCACTCCGCCGCCAAAGAAGAGACCGTTGCCCGTGGCGGTCCCGGTTATCATGTCCTGGGCGAAAAGCCCCACCGCCAGGGTGCCGAACACTCCGTTCACCAGGTGCACCGAGAGGGCGCCAACCGGGTCATCGAGCCTGAGCCTGTCAAACATGATGACCGCCAGGACGACCAGCACGCCGGCAATCAGTCCGATGATCGCCGCCGAACCGACGCTCACAAAGGCGCAGGGCGCGGTGATAGCGACGAGGCCGGCCAGCGCGCCGTTAATAATCATTGAGAGGTCCGGCTTCCTCTGCAGCGCCCATGATACCATGGTTGAGCTGATTATGGCCATTGCAGCCGCGGTGTTGGTGGTCACCGCGACATGGGCTATGGCGCTCCCGTCGCCGACGCCCATGGTCGATCCCGGGTTGAACCCGAACCATCCGAACCAGAGCACCAGGCCGCCCAGGGTCACCATCGCCATGTTATGGCCGAATATCGGATTGACGGAGCCGTCCGCGCGGTACTTGCCGAAACGCGGCCCCAGAAGGATCACGCCGGCAAGGGCCGCCCAGCCGCCCACTGAATGGACGACGGAGGAGCCGGCGAAATCAAACATCCCCAGCGACTGCAGCCATCCGCCGCCCCAGATCCAGTGTCCGGTAAGCGGATACATTATGCCGACCAGAATGAATGAAAAGACGATGAACGACTTGAACTTGATCCGCTCCGCCACGGCGCCGGAAACGATGGTCGCCGCGGTCCCGGCGAAGACCAGCTGGAAGAAGAATTTCGCCCAGAGCGGCACGCCTGTCCAGTTGAGCGCGGCGTAGGCGCCCCGATACGCGTCGCCCGTCGCCGGGCTGTTGTCCGCTCCTCCGGCAAAGAAGAGACCCTCGGTCCCCATGAATGGATTGCCGTTGCCGAACATGAGGCCCCATCCGATCAACCAGAAGGACACGGATGCAATGGCGAAAACAATGAAGTTCTTCGCCAGGATATTTACCGAGTTCTTGGCCCGGCAGAGCCCGGATTCGACCATGCCGAAACCCAGGTTCATAAAAAAGACAAGAAACGCCGCGAAGAGCACCCATACGGTATCGATGCCGACCTGCATCGATTGCTTGAATGCCTCGAGCGCATCCGGCGTGACGGCCGCGGCGGGCGCGGTTTCAGCGCCGAAAGCGTTCATCGCTGCAGCGCAAATGACCAGCGCCAGCGATACTGTTGTGAAAATCTTTCTCATATGTCCTCCACGAAACTAATGATAGAGTATTTGAACTATCCATTGAAAACCCGCGATTCCGCGGTCCGCCGGAAATTCATACGTTGCATATATATAAAGCATGAAGCGTGCCAACTCCGCGGCACAGGAGAGTATAAACCGGATTCAGCATGAATAGTTAACGCGGTTGTAACAGACCGTGATCATTAATGTTAAAAACGATACGCACGAACGATTACGCTTAAGAAATATCCCCGGCAGGGAGCGCCAGAGGCGTAAAAAGGTTACATTAATGTAAGATGCGGCGCGCGGTGCTACAAAATTGTAGCCTGCGCCCTTCAATGAGCGGTTACTTGAAGCGTTCCGGATCGATGCCGTATTTTGCTACACGAAGTCCAATGATGCGCTCGGTGATGCCGA
The DNA here is from genome assembly GCA_016928865.1 of Spirochaetota bacterium. Lineage (GTDB taxonomy): Bacteria > Spirochaetota > UBA4802 > UBA4802 > UBA5550 > RBG-16-49-21. The sequence continues at coordinate 397 of JAFGJX010000081.1, read as the reverse complement.
GGGCGCGCGCGGCCTTTGACATGTTTCCCGCCGATCGCTTCAGCTCCTCGATGATGACCTCCTTTTCAATGGTGCCGATCATCTCCTTGAGCGATCCCCCGCCGGCCTCTCCCGTGTCGCCCGCTTTCTGCAGGCTCGGGGGCAGATGGTAGCTGTGGATCACGCCGTCGGTGCTCAGGATCACCGCGCGCGCGATACAGTTTTCAAGCTCACGGACGTTCCCCGGCCAGTGGTACGACATCAGCATGTCGATGGCCGGCGTGGATATGCGCGTCATCGTCTTTCCCTGCTCGGCGCCGTATTTTTCCACGAAGTGGTCCGCAAGAAGCATGAGGTCGGACTTTCGCTCTCTGAGCGGCGGTACCACGATCGGAAACACGTTGAGCCGGTAATAGAG
>JAFGJX010000080.1 GCA_016928865.1 Spirochaetota bacterium | reverse complement strand
GTTTATCAGCACGACCTCGTATCCCTCTTCCTTCAGGGACTTGCAGGCCTGGGAGCCCGAATAGTCGAATTCACAGGCCTGACCGATAACTATCGGGCCCGAGCCTATGATAAGAATCTTTTTAATATCCGTTCGTTTGGGCATATCAGAACAAACCAATCTACGAAATACATTTTTTGTATAAAATTATGTCAATAAAATAATTAAATGGCGATATTTAAAAAGATAATAAAAATATTTATTTACAAAAACGTAATAATACTATAACATTTCCAACCTATCGGGCTAATTTAAGCAATTACGCTACATCAGGGTAACAATGAAAAAAGAACTTAAAGTGATCAAAAAAAAGAAGCATATCCTTGACGCGCTTAAACGGTGCCTTGAACAGGATGTATATTCGCAGGTATCGCTTGAAGACGTTGCCAGGGAAGCCGGATTTTCCAAGGGCGGCCTCAGGCACTATTTCCCCACCAGGGAAGAGCTCTACGTCGCCCTCATCGAGAATTTTTTTAACCAGATTCAGCGCGACCAGATCGGCGTGGTGCAGGGGCTGGATCTCGACAAGAACGACCGCGCCCTGATCGCGACCCTCTTTGGCATAGAAAAATTCCTTCTCGACAAGAAGAACATGCGGATCCTGATCAACATCATACTCTACGGCTTTGAAGACGATAAGATTCGCGAAATTATCAAAAAATTCATCCGGAACCACCTCAATCTTTATGCCGGGACCATCAGGGAGCTGAAGAGCAGCAGCGAAATCGAGGAATCGGAGGCCCAGTTTATCGGCCGGGTCACGCAGGTCATCCTCCTTTTTGCCGGTATTCTCGAATATATCGATCCCATTAACGTCGAAACCCCGAAGCTGATCGAATTTATTCTTCAGCTGTACAAACAGGATTAAACAGACCTCGCGCAGAGCGCAGAAGTCCCCCAGCCGGGGCCCGGCCGCGCGTTCCCGGTCACGGTCATTTCTATACCCCATTTCTGATTTTTTCAATTATTGCCGTGAGCTTCAATCTGTCTTCGGGCGAGATGACATCGATGGCCACTCCGCATTTGATGAGCATGTTGCCGTTTTCAAAGATAACACGGTGCCATACGCTTTTTACTCCGGCCATCATCGATTCGTCCTCGAAGTACATGGTCATCATGAAGGTACCCAGGTTTTTTACCGTCTCTGCCTGGGACCCGTTAAGCCCGTGGATTTCTATCCCGAAGCCGCCCGCCCCCAGGTCGGTCAGGGTCCCGTTCAGGTTGGGATCAAAATCAAACGAACAGGTGATGTTTGACAGACCCGAGCGCCGGTCTTTAATTTCCGGCAGCTTGAACCTGATGGTTTTTCTTAATTCCATAGACACTTCCGCCACGCCAGGATCTGCTCGAAATTCGGAACGCGAGCAGGTATGCATCTATATCAGAAAATGTATAATTTACAAGCAATTTAATGCGGCTGCGGTGATTTTTAATAAATCCACTCATGGGGAATGCTGTCAGGCACGGACCCCGGCCTGCGCGTGAAACCGGGCGCGATACATCACGTAAAGCCGTCAACTTTTCGCACGCGCGATAAAGAATGTATTGACACTCGTCCGGACGCCTGATACTGTATCGCGACAGCTACGAGAATACTACTTCGCCAATGGAGGCCCCGATAATGATCAAGAAATACCTACCGGCCGTGATAATGGCTGCCCTGATTCTCCCGCTCTGCTCACTGGTACAGGGGAAAGAGGAGGCCGCTGACTCCAAGAAAGTGACCGTATGGCAGGAGATAATGCTGGAGGACTTTGAAACCTCGCAGTATACCGATAGAAACATAACCTTCAACCGCACGAGCGACCAGGAGGCGAAACTGTCGATTCGCGACCAGTTCCCCGCTGTCGGTACGTCGAAAAAATACCTGGGAATAAAGGTCAGGTCCCGCGGCGGCGACACGTTCCTCATCAAGCCGGCAAAAGACATAATAATCGATAAATACTGCAAATCGATCTCCTTATGGGTATTCGGAAAGCGTACCCTCGGCGAGCTTTCCATCATGCTCCAGGACACCAAACAGGAGAACCACCGGATCGTCATAGTTCCCACGATCGACTTCAGGGGATGGAAGAAAGTAACCTATGTGCTTACCGGTAAAATTATCCAGGGCGAAGATTTTTTGAACCAGAAGAAGACGATGAAGCTCCTGAACATCCAGTACCGCCTGCCGAAATCATCCGGCAAGCCTTCCGAGTGGTCATACCTCTATCTTGACGATATCACGGCGGTTGTCCGCGAACGCTACGATGATAGGCAGAGTGACGAGTGGTAAACACATCGACGAACGCGGCGAATAAAAAAGCGGCGATACGGATCGCCGCTTTTTTATTTTACATACCCGGGCACCGGGTAAACAAACGGCCTTCCCGTGGTCGGATTTTTCATGACGATGCAGCTCGTGCCGAACAGCGCCTCAACGCTCTCATATGACAGGACGTCCCCCGGGTGGCCGATGAAAAAAACCGAGCCCTCTTTTATCCCGACGATGCGGTCCGAATAGTCCGAGGCCATGTTGACGTCGTGCAGCACGGTCAGCACCGTGGCCCCCTCCCGGTGCAGCTTCCAGAGAAGGTCCATGACCATCACCGCGTGCCGGACATCCAGGTGCGTGACCGGTTCATCGAGAACCAGCACCCGGCTGTTCTGCGCCAGCGCGTGAGCGATCCTGACAAGCTGCAGCTCCCCTCCGGAAAGCTCGTTGATCTGCCGCCGCGCCAGGTGTCCGACGCCCGCGGTTTCCGCGGCCCATTCGACCCGTTCACGGTCCGTATCAGATTCAACCGCGAGCGCTCCCTGATGGGGGAACCTGCCCATGGCGATGAACTCCCGCACCGTAAAGGCGGCTGAACCCTCGATCGCCTGATGCACGATCGAAAACCGGCGCGCCATATCGCGCCGCCGGTACTCCCCGACCGGCCTGCCGTCAAACAGGGCCTCGCCCCGCTCGGGCGCCATCTCCCCGGATATCACCCTGATAAGCGTGCTCTTCCCCGCTCCGTTCGGCCCGATGATGGAGATAAAATCACCATCGCCGACGGCCAGATCGAGGCCGCGCAGCACCGCCAGAGGGCCGTATCCGGCGTACACCGAACGGAGTTCAAAGACGCTCATGGCCTTCCCTCCCGGCGCATCATATGCACCAGAAAAAACGCGCCGCCCAGAAACCCGGTAATGATGCCCACCGGGACCTCGTACGGCGGCGCAATCGACCGCCCGATGGCGTCGGAAACGAGAAGAAACAGCGCCCCGCCGACGGCCGCGGCAGGGACCAGCCGGAGGTGTCCGGGCCCGAAGATATTGCGCATCAGGTGCGGCACGATGAGCCCCACGAAGCCGACGACCCCGGCAAGAGAAACGGAAACAGCGGCGAGAAGCGACGCCGCCCAGAAGAGGACCTTGACATCCATGCCGGAGACCCCGAGGTTCTTCGAAAACCGGTCGCCCAGCGAGATGATATCGAGATGCCGGTGATAATAGAGGACCGCGCAGACAAGAAGCAGTGACGCGGCGCCCATCCCGCCCAGAAGATCGTACCGCGCCCCGGAAAGATCGCCCATAAGCCAGAGCATGGCGCGGTGAATCTGGTCGGAGCGTGAAAGCGCGTAGATGAGCAGGACCGCTGCGGAGAAGATAAACCCGAGCGCGATACCCGACAGTATCAGCGAGGTGCTGCCGAGCCTCATTCGCCCGGTGAGCAGATACACGCCGGTTATGGCGCCGATGCTTCCGAGGAACGCCGCGGCCGAAACCATGAAGGGAGCAGCGTTGCACACGATGCCGACGGTCGCGCCGAGCGCCGCGCCGCCGGACACGCCGATGATGTAAGGATCGGCGAGCGGGTTCTTCAGAACGGCCTGGAACACGGTGCCGCTCACCGCCAGGGACGCGCCGATGACCAGGGCGAGCAGGATCCGCGGCAGGCGAAGCTTCACCAGGATCGTATAATAAACAGGGTCGCCCCCGCCGGCCAGCGCATCGACAAGCGAGCGGGGAGAGATAAACGTTCCCCCTGTTGAAAGTGAGACCAGCACCAGAACGATGCCGATGAGCGCCAGTATCAGGCTTTTATATCGCGCTTTCATTTTTCTTCGCAGCATCCGGAGCCACTACACTATCACGGACGGCATATTACAAGGTTTTTTTCCCGGCGATCCATTATGACCCGGCCGCCGCTCACCTGGCCGTCGCCCGCTCCTCCAGGATGCCGGAGATCCTCTCGACCGAAGCGAGGTAATCAGCCGGTGTATAGTACGGAATCGTATCCGGAGGGATATCATACAGCCTCCCGCCGGCAACCGCTTTCAGGCGCCTGAAGTCGCGCGAAAGCATGCTGAAGAACTCCCTCGTGTCATCGCCGCCGGTCATCGCGATGATCACATCGGGGTCTGTTTCAATAACCGATTCAATCGACACCGGGGGATGTGCCCTGCCTCCGTCATCGTACGCGGGCCTGCCGCCGGCATCGTGAATGATCCGCCCGATAAACGAATGCGCCGACGCGACGATCAGGGGCCGGCAGGCTACAAGAAACACCACGATCGGCCGCTCCGCCGCGCCTGCCGTCTGTCTGACGCGCCCGAGGCGGTCGCGATATCCGGCGATTTTACGACGCCCCTCGCGGCCGAGTCCGAGCAGAGACGCCAGTTCGAGATAATTATCGCAGATATCGTCAAAATTCCTGTTCCTGCCGAAACGATACGAGGCCACCCCGGCGCCGGAAATCCGGTCTATGTTCTGGACCAGCCCGTCCTCGGCGGAATGGAAAACGACATCGGGCTTCAGCATGATTATCCTTTCGAAGTTCGGCTGAACCAGCGTTCCCACGACATCGATGCCGCCGCCGCGAATATCATCGTATGAAGTGACCCCGACCAGGAGCCGTTTCGCTCCCAGGTCGACGATCTGGCGCGAGATCGACGGCGACAGCGACACAACGCGATTGATGCGCCCCGCGGGCCCGGGCGCGGGCTTCTCCGGGACGCAGGCTGCCAGAAGCGCGAGCGCGGCCAGAAGGGCCGCGAATCGCGAACGTGTCATGTTTCCATCATGTCTCATTATCGTGAAGATGCTCCGAATATCGCATCCTCCATATCGTCGGGCATGTCAAGCAGTATCTTGTCAGACAGCCGGAGAAACGGTTCCTGGCGGAACCGGCTGCCGTCGGTTATATAAGGGTAACGATATGCTCGTCGCGCGCGCACTGGATACAATATCTCAGGCCTTCAGCCCTGTTCCTGCGCGGGATGTAAAAATGGTTCAGGCTGTTAATCTCCCTGCCGCATCGTGAGCATTTCATCACTGGCACCTCGCGAAAATAGGATTCCCGATACTCAGGCATCATAAACCCTGAAACAGGCTACGAACCGGGTATACAATTATATTCGGAATATGCGCATTATTAATAAATACTTTATATCACCCGCCGTCTGCCGTCATTTTTTTCAAAATTTGTGTTTACAGTAATCAGCGATATTCTACCATCGGCGCAATATCAATCGAGCGGGGGAGACCATGCCATCCAAGCCCAAAAGCGCGGCGTCACGGAGCAAAAAGGCGCCGGGCAAGAAAGAGCCTCGTAAAAATGAAACAAAAGCGGCCAAGATCAGGACAAAAAAGATAAACCTCCTGAAACTGTATTCGGAAATGAACAAGTTATCGAACGACGCGGTTGACAAGGAAGTCATCAAGCGCTTCAAGATAATAATCGACACCTCCGATGAAGATATTACGAAAAAGAGCCTGAGCCTCATACTCAAGGAGCCGAAGAATGTGAACGTCGCCGATTTCTCTGACAGCCTTCAGCCCTATATCAAGCATTATCTCTTTCTCATGAAGAGGAGCAAGCGTAATAAAAAGAATTAGGCGCGGCCTGCCGTTCGCGATTCCCGGACGGAGCCGCCGCTGGGGGAACGGGACAACAATGAAAATAAAGATAAAAGCCTTCGCGAACGTGAAAGAAGCGTTCGGTTTCGACGAAAAAGACCTCACGGTATCGGATGGCATAACCGTCAGGGAAGTGATCGAACAGTTTAAAACGATCTGCGAGCCGCTGAACGAGTTCAACGGCTCGCTCCTGTACGCCGTCAACGAGGCATACTGCCCGGAGAGCACCGTGCTCATGGACGAGGACACGCTGGCCATATTTCCTCCGGTCAGCGGAGGATAAAAGAACGCCATGGTCAAAACAGCCCTGCAGCAGGACCGGATCGACATCGCCGGCATCATGGCGAATATCGGCGGCAGTTCGGACGGCGCGGTAGTAAGCTTCATCGGCCGCGCCAGGGACAACAGCGGGGACAGGCAGGTCCTCCATCTCGAATATGAAGCCTACGGCGAGATGGCGCGGAAACAGCTCCAGGCAATCGCCGACGATGCGGCCGCCCGGTGGTCCCTCTCCTCATGCACGGTGGTGCACCGGTACGGACGGGTGGAAATCGGCGAGGCAAGCATTATCATTGCCGCATCCTCGCCCCATCGCAAGGAAGCATTCCGTGCGGTCGAATATATCATCGACACCATCAAGGAAAGGGTCCCCATCTGGAAAAAAGAATTTTTTTCAGACGGATCGGTCTGGGTAAATGGACATACGTGATGATGCAAAATACGTGATTCTCCTCGGGGACGGCATGGCCGATCTTCCCATTGAATCGCTGGGCGGGAAAACACCCCTCGAATACGCGGCCACGCCGAACATGGACCGGATCGCCGGCACCGGCATCCTCGGCATGGCGAAAACGGTCCCGGACGGTATGCAGCCCGGCAGCGATATCGCCAACCTTTCGGTCCTCGGCTACAACCCCCGTGAATGCTTCTCCGGCAGGGCCCCTCTGGAAGCGCTCAACATGGGAATAGATCTCGGCCCGCGCGACCTGGCGGTCCGGTGCAACATGGTGGACATACGGGACGGCATCATGCACGATTTCAGCGCAGGCCATATCGAATCGGAATTCTCGGCGATCATCATGAAGGAGCTGGCGCGCGCGAACGGACTCCCGGGCCTCGAATTCTATCCTGGCGTCTCGTACCGGAACATCGTGGTCTGGCGGGACTATCCGCATGACGGCATGCCCTCAACCACGCCGCCGCATGACATACAGGGCCGCGAGACGCAACCGTACCTGCCTGCGGGCGACGGCGCCGACATCCTGAATGGCATCATGATGGAATCGGCGGAGATAATCGCCTCCTCCGCGTCGATCCGCAATGCATTAAAAACATTCAGGGGTACGCCCACATCTGTGTGGCTGTGGGGCTGCGGACGCAAGCCCTCAATGGAAACCCTGAAAAAACGATTCGGCCTCCGCGGGCACACCATATCCGCCGTCGATCTTGTTCACGGCCTCGGGCGCGCCGCCGGGCTCACGCCACTTCCCGTGCCCGGCGCCACCGGTTATATCGATACCGACTATGCCGGAAAGGCGGGCGCACTGCTCGGCGCGATCGGCACCGCAAACTTCATTTTTCTCCATGTCGAGTCTCCGGATGAATCGGGACACGAAGGCAGCCTGGAACACAAGCTCAAAGCGATCGAGGACTTCGACAGCATGATCGTCGGCCCGATAATGGACGGGCTCTCCGCCTACCGCGACTGCACGGTGCTGGTGATGCCGGACCACCCGACGCCCCTCAGCATCCGCACCCATACGTCAGACCCGGTCCCCTTCTGCATCCATTCAAGCCGCGGATGGAAAGGCACCGGACTTGAACGATTTCACGCGCCCGCGTTCACCGAAAAAAGCGCGGCATCGACCGGACTTTTCGTTGAAGAGGGCCACCGCCTTATCGAGCTCATGCTCAAAAAAAAACTTCGCTGACCCCATAAAATCTTATTTCCGTACGATTTTTTGTTGAAATTCCTCCAGAGATGACCGCCTATGCCGTATAGCGCCCGGAGTGCGGGGCGCAATCATCCGGACGACGCAGGAAGGTATCGATGAAAAAGGGAGCCATTATTGGAATCATCGTCGCGGTGCTCGGCATCGCACTCTCAATAGCCGGCTATTTCGTTTTCTCGAAGAACGACCTTGATAAAGCGATAGACGAGTTCGAAGACGGGGACTACAAGGACGCGATCCTGATGCTGAACCGGCTCGCCCGGACCGCGGATTACGAGACCGGGGAAAAAATCTATTACTACCGCTGTCGCGCCATCAACGGCCTGGCCTCGAAGCTGGAACAGAAATTCAGCGACGAACTCATTGCGATATCCCAGGAAAAGCAACTGACCGAAGATGTTCGCGAGACACGGCGGGAACTGGAGGAATACCTGAACGACGTCAACCGGAAGATCGGCGGCGACCTCGCCCTGGTCCCGGCCATGAAAAAGAGCAGGATACTGCACCGCGGCGCGTTTTACGAGGAATTTATCTCCCGCTATCGGGGCAGCAGCCTGATTGAGGACATCCAGTTTGAAGAAGCCCGAAACCTCGGCAAGACCGAACCGGACCGCCTGGTGCCGGCGATGATAAACTTCTATAACAGGTACCCAAACACCGACTACATAGCAAGCATGGTCAAGATCATCCTTGACGGCCTGCAGGAGGGAACGTTCAGTGTGTCTGGCAACGAGGAGGTCCTCTGGCAGATGATCATCGCCTACGTGAAACGGTACCCGACCAGCCCCGAGACCTCCAGGCTCTTCACCTGCACCGGCGACAACGTCAATCTCCGCAACCATCCCGGCGTGAACGGGAAGCTGGTGGGAAAGATCAACAGGGACGAGATTCTCATCCAGCTCGAAAAATCAATGGACTCGAGCCAGGTGGGCGATGTGCGCGATTACTGGTACCGCGTTGCCAGCCTCCGGGGCCCGCGGGGATGGATATTCGGAAAGTTTCTCGCGCCGGTGGACCTTTCAAAATATCAGGAACCGGCAACCGACCAGAACTGGCCCTTTGAAGAGCATTTCACCGACTGGAACGATTCCCATACGCCGGTCAACTGGGTCCATATCCCGACGGCCGATACCGCGGCAATAAACTTTTCAATGCAAGGCGGTAAAAAAATAGCCGGGGTCAGCTCCGCCAGGGGATCGGCGGCAGGACTCTACAGCCGGTTCAACGCCTCACGCGCCTTTACCATCATGTCGCGCGCCCGCTTCACCGGCGGCGACGCGGTGACCGTGTTCGCCTATGTGCCCACAGGAGACACGGCCTTTTACGTGAAACTGATGGCCGACAAGGCGGATATATGCGGCAGGACAATCCCCCTCCGGACAATGGAATGGCACGAGTACACCCTTGAAAGCGAAGACGGCCGCTTCGCCAGGCTGATCGTCGACGGCGATACCCTGTCGAGCAGGATCGAGCCGGTTAAAAGCAGATACTTCACCCTCCGCGGGCTCTACTGCCTTTTTTCACCCACCGAGGAAAATTCACGCGGCGAGATAGAATACATCAAGGCGCGGTAGGGATTGCCGTCTCCCTCCGGCCCTGAACTCACCGGGGAGAAACCTTTTCTGCTTCATTGCGCGATGCCGGGACATGCAGGCGCCCGAACCGCATGCGCCGGCCCTCCCATTACTGATAATTGAACTCATAATAAGCGGACAGGGTCGTCCAATCATCATCGCTATAGTTGCTTATGGCATCGTAATAATTTGAGCCATTATAGGTATACTCAGTAGAAGCATCGACCGACATGAGGGAACCGGTCGAATTCACGATATATGTTCCGGCACTGTTCAGGGTATAGTCAAAACTCCCCATTGAATACCAGTAACCGCCCAGCAGGCCTATCACCCACATGGACAGACTCTGCGTGGAAGGCTGAATATTCGACCCGGAATACACATATCTGTTCCTCTGAAGATTTTCAAGGCCGCTGCATTCGTCCCCGGAGCAATCGTTCATCAACTGGAGAACCTCGATCAGCCGGTTTGAACTGTCGTGCGAAAGGACGATCCGCTGGTTTTGCGTGCCAGCGCCGTCCCCCGACCAGTAGTCCAGCTGTTTCATAAAGCCATTTTCGTTCGTAAAATACACGGAGCCCGTAAGAAGGCCGCTGTTGGTATACATTAATATTTTATAGTACGTGCCGTCGCCGTTCACGGTATACCGCGTATACTCGAGCCTCCGCGCTCGATAGAAATCGCGATATATGTTTGTTTCGTAGATTACACCATTCTCGTCAAAGCTGTTCAGGACATATGACACGTCATCGTCGTCTGAATCCATCCATATCCCGTTTGCGCCCGCACCATTGCTGATCTTCATCGATATGATGTACGACGGCTGGATGCTGGACGCGCCCTCGCTCGTTGTCACGATATAGTGCAGATACCCGAAATACCGCCCGGGATCATACGTTGCCGCGTATTCGGCCTGGCTGGCATACACGGTTTCCCGCTGGCTTATCTGCACGCCCGACGCGTCGAACCCTCTCCTTATCTCCGTGAACTCGGTACTAGCCGGCACCCACTGCGCGTACAGGGTAACGTTCCCGGATCCCATGGGGAATGTGTCTCCGGGCTCATACGCCGTTCCGCTGCCGCCGGCGGCCGTGTTCCATCCGATAAAAGTATAGTCGGTTTTCGACAGATTGCCGGTATTGCCCAGCACGATAACCGACTGGCCCTGCAGATAATGAGTGTTATCGGTCGGCACAGTGCCGCCCGTATTGCCGTTGCCATGATAGGTGACCGTATACGTGGGCAGGTCGGTCCACTGCGCCCACAGCGTCACATCGCCTGATTCTATCGAGAACGTCTGTCCCGCCACATATGAAGTCCCGCTGCCATTGGAAGAGGTATTCCACCCGTTGAACGTAAAACCGATTTTTACCAGCGAGCCCGGGGCCAGCACTGTCACGGTCTGTCCCGAGATGTAATTTGTAGAATCAACCGGCGCATCTCCTCCGGAGTTTTCATTTCCTTCATAGGTGACCCGATAGGTCTGCTGGTCCGTCCATATCGCGTACAGAACGACGTCAGCATCGCCCATGATATAATTCTGGCCCTGTGAATACGTGGCCCCATCGCCGGCAGCGCTTGTATTCCATCCGGCGAAAGAAAAGCCGGTCTTTTCCAGACAGCCCGAATTGCCGAGTACAACGACAGTATCTCCGGTCGCATATTCATTCGAATCAATCGGCACGCTTCCGCCTGTATTGCCGTTGCCGTTATAGGCCACGCTATACGTTGCCGGAGCTCCCCCGCCCGGCGCCATAAACATACCGCTGCCGCCGGCGTTTTTGCACGATGGCAGAGAAAAAGCAAGGGTGCCTGCCAATACAAGAAATCCCAATTTCAACTGCAGTATTTCTGTAAAAGCATTATTCCTCTTCATCTCTCTTCCTTCCCCCCGCAATTGTTTATCAGCCAGAAATGGCATCATGGCATGATAAATTTTGTTTTCTCTGCCACCAGGTCTTCACTGTATAATTATAACCTCAAATATTTCCTTCAAGCCGTTATATATATAATACTACGCCGCCCCGCTGATTGATATTATTTTTTGCCGGTATATTTAGACAAATATTGATACGCCTTGCTTTGGCCAAACATAGCTCAGTGTTAGCAATATGCCCATTATGCAGTTGTTCATTGTCAGTGAGCCTATGCCACGTTACATCAATTCAATCGGGAACATGCCAGGAAAGGTATGGTGTCAGGCGAGTGCGCCCTGCGACATCCATCACCCAAGAAGCAGGATTTCCTCAAGAAGGCGCGACAATCAAGAAGAGATGAAAACAAACAAGGGGGGGGTGATGCATGAATCACCCCCCCCTTGTGTATATGACTATTGATAACTGAATTCGAAATATCCTGATTCCGTATCCCAGCTCTTGTCGCTATAGGTGGTTATCGTATCATAAAAATTTAACGCGTTATAGGTAGTTACCGATGAATAGGGCTCCGACATGAGGCTGCCTGAGGCCGTCAGCACCAGCGTCCCGGATGCATTCAGGCTATAGTCAATGGTCCCCATTGAATACCAGTAGTAGCCCAGCCACATCGACGCCCTCATTTTTGAGGCCTGAATATTCGATCCAGAATACTCATACACGTTCCTCTGGGAGTTTTTCAGTCCGGTGCATGTGCCGCTGGAACAATCATTGAGCAGCTGAAGAACAGTTGTCAACCGATTCGACGCATCGTATGTCAGCACGACCTGCCGGACATGATCTCCCGAGGCGTCTCCCGACCAGTAGTCAAGCTGCTTCATCAGGCCGTTTTCATTTGTAAAGCATACCGAGCCAGTCAGAACGCCGCTGTTGGTATAAAAGAGTATTTTATTGTAGGTGCCATCGCTGTTCAGAGTGTACCGCGAATACCCGAGTCTCCGCGCGCGATAAAAATCCCGGTACACGTTTGTTTCATATATTCTGCCGTAATCATCAAACCTGTTCAGGACATACTCGATCTCAACATCGTCGGAATCCATCCATGTTCCGTTGGTACCCGCGCCGTTGCTGAATTTCGTTGACACTATGTACGCAGGCTGAATATCAGACGAGCCTTCGCTCGTTGTCACGATATAGTGCAGATACCCGAAATACTGTCCCGGATCGTAGGTCACCGCGTAATCCGCCTGGCTGGTATACTCGGTTTCCCGCTGCGTCACCTGAACTCCCGCCGCGTCAAATCCCTTTTTGATTTCCGTATATGGAGCATCACTCTGCACCCATATTGCGTACAGGGTCATGTTCGCGTAACCCATAATAAAAGTATCACCCGCGGCATACGGGGTCCCGCTGCCGTCAGCGACCGTGTTCCAACCGTTGAAGATGCAGCCGATCTTCACCAGCGAGCCCTGTCCCAGCACCGCTACCGTCTGTCCGGTGAGGTATCTCGTAGAATCAACAGGAGCCACTCCTCCGGAATTACCATTGCCGTTATAGGCAACCGTATAGGCTGGAAGCGCGGTCCACTGCGCCCAGAGCGTGACGTCGCCCGAGCCCATCACAAACGTGTCACCCGCCGCGTACGGGGTCCCGCTGCCGTTTGCGGCAGTGTTCCACCCGCTGAAGGTGCTGCCGGTCTTCACCAGGGAGTCCTGGCCCAGAACTGTTACCGTCTGTCCCGCGAGGTAATCCATGGGATCAACGGGGACGTCTCCCGCGGTGTTTCCGTTTCCATTATAGGTGACCGCATAGGTGGGAAGCTCGGTCCACTGCGCCCAGAGCGTCACATCGTCCGCGCTCATCAGAAACCTTTCGCCGGCTATATAGGAAATCCCGCTGCCGTCTGCGGCCGTGTTCCATCCGGCAAAGGCATATCCGCTTTTTGACAAATTGCCTGTATTCGCCAGCACAATAACGGTCTGTCCCTGCAGGTAGTGCGTTTCATCAACAGGAGCTTCTCCGCCGTCATTGTCATTGCCCTCATAGGTGACCGTATAGGTGGGAAGCTCGGTCCACTGCGCCCAGAGCGTCACATCGTCCGCGCCCATCAGGAAGGTCCCGCCCGCCACGTATGAAATCCCGCTGCCATTGGCCGCCGTGTTCCACCCGTTGAAGGCATACCCGATTTTTTGCAGCGTGCCCGGGCCCGCAACCGTTACCGTCTGTCCCGGCAGATAGTTTGTTGAATCAACGGGAGGCGCTCCCCCGGTATTCCCGTTGCCTTCATACGTAACAAAATAGGTCGCCTGGGCGGTCCATTTCACGTACAGAACAGCGTCCTTCGCGCCCATCGTGAAGCTCTGTCCCTGGGAATAGGTCGTCCCGCTGCCGTCGGCGGCAGTGTTCCAGCCGGCGAAGATGTACCCGGTTTTTACCAGACCGCCCGTATTGCCGAGTATGATGACAGTGTCTCCCTCCTCATACTCCTTCGAGTCAACCGGCACTTTCCCGCCTGTATTCCCGTTACCGTTATAGGTGATGGTGTATGTATCATCACCGCCGTTGTTATCGCATCCTGCGAGCGTTATCGCAAAAGCCGCCATGCAGGACACTGCCATGACCTTTATTGTCAACAGCGCCAATCGTTTGAATAACATGTTTCTTTTCATTTTCATGAAACCCCTCCAGATTGTTTTTGCCATAATGATGATCGATCATTATGGCATTCTTGTCTCTCACGTTCACCGGCGGGATTCTCTTTCATGGTAATTTTCAATGCAACGGGCGGCACCTCATGAAGGTTATTGGGATTTACCGGCACGCCTTGACCCATTTATTGAAAATTATTATTATATTTTTACATCAAATATACTCAGGCATTTTCACGATGTATATTTCTTTTTATTGCGATATGTGGACACATTCTGACGCATCTGCGACTGGCAAAAAGCGTCTGTTCTGCATAATGACAATTTTAGATATACCCTGTTTTGGCAATATTTGATATTTCTAATAGAATGTCATTTTTTGGTCTGTCTCGCTTTGGCAAGACAAGGGGGGCATTTTTATGATTTATTAGTTACACGGACCGGATGGACGGACCGGAATAGCCGGTCGAGGTAAAAGAAGTCTTATCTGGCCGTATATGGAAGAAGTAATCTTGAAAATAGATTAAGAACTGATTCCACCACGTTAATTAAAAATTTATTTGTGGAGGTCTTTTTCATGAAGCGAAAATGGTGCAATAATCGATTTATCAACCTGCCGCTTGCATCCATTGCAATGGCCGCTATTTTCATCGCATCGGTAATAGCGTATTCGGGTTGTGATTTTAGCGACACAGGCGATTCGGGACTGTCGCTGATGCCCGCACTGTCCGACACGCAGGCCGGCATAGTACTGGACGAAGAGGATGTTGATTTTTACACGCCTCCCGCGTCAGTGCCGTCGGGCAACCATGGCGATATTATCAAGTATCGGGAAGCAAGTGTCACCATCCCCGGCGCGCCGGATTTCCAGGCGTGGAATGTGATGTATATTTCAACAGACGCTCTGGGCGCGCGCAACGTGGTCACGGGAACGGTGATCGTTCCGACAAAGTCATGGGGCATCTTCAGCAACCGCCCGATTATCGCGTACGCGATCGGCACCCACGGCCTCTGCCAGACCTGTGCGCCGTCGGTACAGCTTGAAGCCGGCATAGACTATGAAAACGAGAATCTCGCCCAGATCCTGAACAAGAATTACGCTGTCGTCATCACCGACAACCCGGGGTATACGATCGGTGGAACCCCCACCTACATGTCGGGAAAAGCGCAGGGACAGGCCCTTCTTGACATGGTCATCGCTGCAATGGACCTGTCGCCCGCGAACCTGAGCGACAATGCAGATGTCGCGATATGGGGCTATTCCCAGGGCGGACAGACCGCCTCCTGGGCGGGTGAAGTCCAGTCTGAATACGCGCCCGACCTCGATGTGGTCGGCGTGGCCGCGGGCGGCGTTCCGGCAAATTTCTTCGCTGTAGCGCCTTACCTTGACGGCAAAAACGGCTCGGCATTTCTGCTTGAAACCGTTATCGGTCTCTGGTCTCAGTATCCTGACGGCATTCCCCTGCCCGATCTTATTAACGCGGAGGGCCAGGCGGCCGTTGAAAAGGGCCTTTCCATGTGCGTGTTTGAGGCGCTTTTTGAATTCCAGAACGATTCGCTCTCACAGTATGCTATCGGCAACATGTCCCTCGACCAGCTCATGGCCATACCATCGGTGAATGCGACGCTCGCGGCGCAGACTCTCGGCGAGAACCCGATAGAGGTGCCGGTATACATGTACCACGGCACTTCGGACGAGTTTATCGAGCTCGAACAGGCCCTGGTTCTCAAGGAAAAATACTGCGCGCTGGGCGTCAACACCTCGTTCATGGTGTTTGAAGGCGAGCACATCACCACGCAGTTCCAGGCCTCGCCGTATGTACTCGCCTGGATCGAGGACCGCTTCGACGGGAGAACCGCGGTCGGCACCTGCGGGACATCGAATCCGCGGCCGGTATCCACGGCGAATCCTCCCGAGGGCGATTTCATTGTTTCCCTCAATGAATGGGCCCTCGACGCGGTGGTGCACCTGAAAACGCTGATGCAGAGAGTGACCATGCCGAGCACTTCGACATTTTCCTGTGACAACAACATGACGACAAAAACCCTCACGGGCAACATGTCGGTCCCGGAATTCAAAGCCAACATTAACGTGATCCTGCCGCTGCAGGTTAAAATGAGAATCACGGGCATCGGCGAGGACGCGCTGACCGGCAGCGTTACGCTGGACAACGAAGGAAACCTCCATGTCCACGGGCACATGATGGCCGACATCAGGATACAGAGCATCTCCGCCTTTGGCATTCCCATCGGCACCTATGTGCACACGAAGGACCCGGTCGATTTCCCGATTGACTTTGACGGGCCCATATCGGCGCTGGGAAGCGGCAAGCTGACGTTCACGGGCACGACACGGTTCCCGGGTATGACGGGCAATATCCTTTTTAACGCGCTGTTTACGTCACTCATGTCAGGCTCTGGTCAGACATTCGAATTCACTGTTTCTCCTCCGCCTCCGAGAGAATGGTAGTCAGGTAGAATACCACCAATGGGCCTCAGGTCAGGCATAAAAAAATGTTTGACCTGAGGCCCTTTCCTCTGAATACGATATACAGGCCGCATGAGTTAAGAATGCCGCAGATACATAACGCATGACAATCCCCGCATTCAAAAAACAAGGAGACCATTCACATGATCCGGACCAATACAAAGAAGGGCACTGCCCGCATTGCAATAATCATCGGGGTTGTTATCGCAATTACAATTATCGCCGTTCTTGTCCGCAATAAAAACAGAAGCGACGGCATTCCAGAGCCCGAGAGCCAGGTAATTGAAGACGCTGTTCCCGAACAATCGAGCATAAAAGAGATGAGCCAGACGGATATCGAGGAAGCGCAGAGACTCGCTGCCGCGGCCGCCATCACGGGCAAACCCGTTTCAGGAACGGTACAGGAGCGCCCGGACTACGTCTCTGAAATCGAATGGGAGGTATTCCGGAATGTGGTCAACAACCAGCCAAAACGCGACGACACGCAATTGACAACCCTGGTAAACAAGCTGCTTTTTTACAAGAAGAAAGAGGCGTGGGAAGCCTCCGGTGCCGCCACGGCGCAGCGCAGGGAGCTGGCACGAGACCTCCTTGAAATGCTGCCCTCCATGAAGAAGGGAAACCATATCACGCCGAAAGAGGCCGATCAATTGGAACGCGAACTATATAATGACCTGGGAAGGGCCGCCCAATAATTTCAATGCGCCGGAGGGTTCCGCGCCGCCAGAGAGCATGCAGTCGACCAACACCTCTCATTCAGGCTGATTGTC
This sequence comes from Spirochaetota bacterium, assembly GCA_016928865.1. GTDB lineage: Bacteria > Spirochaetota > UBA4802 > UBA4802 > UBA5550 > RBG-16-49-21. The sequence continues at coordinate 2,348 of JAFGJX010000080.1, read as the reverse complement.
CTGCCCTCTATTATGCAGAACGAACGCCAGGCATATTATTTAATGTAGTCATACCATTTTTATAAAAAATACTTGTCATGCGATGATTGTACCGGAGTTATATACTCAGTACACTATTACGCCGCATTGAGGCGACACCTGGCGGTATAAACGAACCTTACGTTCAGCCATTTACCGGTTTTTCCCAATGCGGATTTGGACCAAACTGGCACAGAACCCATGAACGCGACTCCATTATATAACAGCAGAATATTCAACACCTATCTAAAATACCTCAAGAAGAAGCATCCCCATGTTGACACAAACAGGCTGCTTGAACATGCAGGCATAAAGCCCTACGAGGTGGCGGACGAGAGCCACTGGTTCACCCAGGAGCAGGCCAACAGATTCCACGAAATACTGACATCCCTGACGGGCAACGCAAACATCGCCCGCGAAGCCGGCCGGTATGCGGCAGGTCCGGAATCGATCGGCGTCATGCGCCAGTACATACTCGGCTTCCTGAACCCGGCGAAAGTTTATGAAATAATCGAAAAGGCGGCCCGGCAGTTTACCCGCTCTACGACCTTTACGTACAAAAAAATAGATTCTAAAAAAATTGAAATAACCGCCACCCCCCTCGAAGGAGTGACCGAGCAGCCGTTCCAGTGCGAAAACCGAATGGGACATTTTGAATCGATTGCACTTGTGTTTAACAACCGGACGCCAAAGATTGAGCATCCCGAATGCGTTTTCAAGGGCGGTAAAATGTGCAGGTATATCATTTCCTGGGAGAGCAACCTGTTGTCAATTTTCAGACGATTGAGAAACATCCTCGCGATCATGGTGCCTGCAGCCGGAATAACACTCACGCTTCTTCTACCCTTTTCAACAGCCATGGCATTCCTGTTCCCGGCAGCCGCCGCGCTGTTCCTCCTTGCCTTTTATTGCGATTTCATTACAAAAAAAGAGCTGCGCAGCTCACTGATGAACCGCGAGAGCACCCATGACGAGCTCCTGAAGCAGATGGAAATAAACTACAACCAGTCCCAGATGATAAATGAAATCGGCCAGGCCATCAGCAGGCAGGTGCGCGTTGAAAGCATCCTGAAAATCGTGATCAGGATATTCAAAAACCGTCTTGATTTCGACAGGGGCATGCTGCTGCTCAAAGACGCAGGGGAAAACAGGCTGACCTTCCAGACCGTGTTCGGTTATACCCGGAAAGAGCTTCAGATAGTGAAAAAATATGAATTTAATATCGGCCGTTCGAAATCCATGGACATCTTCGCCTCTTCCTTTGCGGAAAAAAAACCGTATCTGATAAACGACGTCAATTCAGAAGAGAGAAATCTCTCATCGCGGAGCATCCGTCTTTTCAGGGAACTGGGCGCACACTCGTTCATCTGCTGCCCCATTGTCTGCAACAGGGAGCCGATCGGCATCCTTGCCGTGGATAACGTGAAAACAAAGCGGCCTCTCATTCAGAGCGACCTGAGGCTGCTGATGGGGATCGCGTCAGTCATCGGCATCGGCATCAAAAACACCGAGCTCTATGGAGCCATGTCCCAGCAGATGAAATCCATATTACAGGTGCTCGCGGCAAGCATCGACGCCCGCGACCCGTACACCGCCGGACACTCGGAAAAAGTAACCGAATACTCGCTGGGGATCTGCAGGGAGTTGAACATTCCTCATGAATATACCGAGATAGTCGGGATCGCGGCATCGCTTCATGACTACGGGAAAATCGGCATATCCGATTCCCTGCTAAAAAAGCAGGGCCGCCTGAAAAAAAATGAACGCAAAATAATCGAAACCCACGCTGAAAAGACGAGAAAGATCCTTGAACAGGTCAACTTTGTAGGGAGATACAATCAAATACCGGAGATAGCGGGCGCGCATCATGAAAAAATTGACGGGAGCGGCTATCCCCGCGGCCTCAAGGGCGCACAGATACCCCTTGGCTCTAAAATTATCGCGGTCGCCGATTTTTTCGAGGCCATTACTGCCAAGCGCCACTACCGGGATCCTCTGCCGATTGCCGAAGCGTATGATCTCCTGAACAGTGAAAGCGGGAAGCATTTTGACGGCAAAATCGTGAATGCATTTCTCAACTACTACAAGAAAACACGAATCAGAGAGGATTACAACTCGCTGCTCGGCGATCTTGACAGGGAAACAGACAGGACAAAAAGACGATTGATACTCGAGAAGATCGAGAACCTCAGGCAGGGACTCCGCTGAACATTACTGCCGGAGTGCCCGTTACGACCCCCCGGCCATGCCTATATCCGCGAACGTCCCCATCTCGTTCATGATCTTAACCGCCGCTTCGATGACGTGAAACCCCAGCGCCGCGCCGGTCC
>JAFGJX010000079.1 GCA_016928865.1 Spirochaetota bacterium | reverse complement strand
CTCGGTGATATCGCCTTTCGCACATATGACTATGCGCTCGCGCGCGAAAAATTCAGGGAGGCCCTTCCCCTCTACCGGGTGGCCGGATCCGCCTTTGGCGAGGCGAACTGCACGAAGCGCTTCGGCGACATCGCCCTCATGATGGGAGAAAACGCGCAGGCCGAAACATACTACCGGCAGGCCCTCCCCCTCTACCGGAAACTCGGATCGCCGCTCGGAGAGGCGAACTGCCTCAAGCGCCTTGGCGATATATCGTATAACAATTCCGAATACGGAACAGCGCGCGAACGGTACGAGCGGGCGCTCGCGCTCTACCGTCGATCAGGTTCCGTGCTCGGCGAAGCAAACTGCATCAGAATGCTGGGCGACATCGCCTTCGCCGAAAACAACACCGCTGCGGCTGAAGATCGTTTCAGAAAAGGCCTTGACCGGTACCGCAAAGTAAAATCGGCCCAGGGAGAAGCATACTGCCTGATGCGGCTTGGCGACCTGGCGCGGGCGAAGGGAGACATCGTCCGGGCTGAAGAGCTGTACCGCAAGGCCCTAGCCCTGTACGAAACAAAAGGCGCCTTTCCCGAAAAGGCGGACTGTATCCGGCGCCTCGCCGAGCTTGCAGCGGAAAAGAAGGACCGCGCCGAAGCCGGGCGCCTCGTCGACAGGGCGATCGCCTCCCTGGACAGGTCGGCAACCGGAATAAGATCGGCTGATGCGCTCTATGACATCGCGCGGGTCGCACAGGAAAGCGGAAGCGCCCCCAGGGCGGAGAAGCTCTATCGGGAGTCGGCAATACGCTACCGCCAGATCGGATCCGCGATCGGGGAGGCAAACTGCGCCTACCGAATCGGCGAGCTCAAAATGAGCGCCGGAAAGAACGAGGAGGCGGGAGCGAGCTTCAAGGCGGCAATCCCCCTCTACCGGAAAGCGGGCTCCCTGCTCGGCGAAGCGAACTGCCTATACCGGCTCGGCGAGATCAACCTGAACACCGGGAACCACGCGGATGCGGCAGCGAGATTCAACGGCGCACTCGAGCTCTACCGGAAGGCGGGATCACTGCTGGGTGAGGCAAACTGCCTCTACCGGCTCGGCGTGATCAGGTTCGACGGCAAGAGGCTGCGCGAGGCGAACGAGTTTTTCACCGGGGCGCTCGGACTCTATCGGAAGGCGCCGTCCGCGCTGGGGGAAGCGAACTCCCTCTACATGCAGGGCGAAGTCCTTTTCATGAACAGATCGTACCAGGAATCCGGAAACCGCTACGCCAGCGCCATGGACCGCTACCGCGAGGCCGGATCGATACTCGGTGAGGCGAACTGTGTTTACAGCCTGGGAGATGTCGATTATTATTCAAAACGCTACCCTGAAGCGCGCGCGGCATACCTGAAAGCGAGGCCCCTGTATGAACGCGCGGGATCGTCGCTGGGAATGAAGAACTGCAATATAAGATTGAAGCAGATCGGCGAATAATATTAAAAACGGCGCCATATGGCGCCGTTTGCATCTGGTATTATTCAACATCAGGCAAACCGACCCTCGGTTTCTGAAGAATAGCGCCGGGCTCTCTCAGCTTCTCTTTAACAGGAACCACTTTCTCGGCCGCAGCGGCAGCCGAATTCGTTCCTGTAATTCCCGGGGATGCTGCGCCACCCGTTACCGTATCCGCCGCGGTCTCCTTCTTCACAGCGGCAGCAGATGCATCGACCGCTTTTGCGCGGGTGACCGGCTCTTCTTCCGTCCGTTTTTTGACGGCGGTCGTGGCCCTAGCGGTCTTTGTCGCGCTTCCCGTCGCTGCTGTTTTTACTGCGGCCGTGCGCACCTTCGCGGCCGAAGCCGGGGCTTTCGCGGGAGCGGTCTTTGCTTCACCGGTCTTCGGCGAATCCGCGGCGGCTCCGCGCGGTTTCGCCGCTTCTGCCGTACGCCGCACGCCGGCCGTCACGGCAGCGGCATCGTCCGCCAACGGGTCTTTGCCGTATTCAAAATTTTTATATCTGAAGCCGGCCGGGATCCTTGTCACCCGCATCGGCTCACCCTTCTTTACATAGACCATCTCGCCGGCGTGCAGCAGAACCTCCTCGTCGCTGCCAGCGCGCAGCACCGACACGGCACCGCGATAGCAGGCCACCAGCCCGAGCATTCTGTCGACCGAATAGAGATACTCGGTCCCCCGGACCGCGGCAATCATCGTTTCCGAAGAGACACTTTGCAAGTCACCCTTCGTGAGCCTGAGCGCCGCGCTTGACAGGATTGCCCCCTTCTCCACGCGCATCTCCGTCCTTTCAGCGCCGCTGTCGGGATCGCGTGAAAACGCTGAAAAGGCCAGCTCTGTTTGCTCGTATATCTTGATGAAGTTTTCGCCAAAGCTGATCCGGGCGAAAGACCGCTCGCCCGTGGCAACCGTCATCCCCTCACGGACGACATCGCCGATTGCCGCCTTTGATGTGCCGCCGGCGCCCGTGAGGCTTACTTCTCCGGTGATGAAGTCGACAACGTACTCGAGGGGCTCCGCTTTTTTCTTGCACTGCAGTGCGGCCGCGGCGCAGGCGAAAGCGAGAAAGAGGAAAATAACCGGCCTGTTCATGAGGGCCCTCCGGGTCAGATGGTTACTTCTTTTTTATATCCTTCGGGATATATTTGTCAACGTCGATATTGTATTTTTCGAATAAAATGTTCCGCGCCACGTCAAAAAAAAGCACTGATTGATTGTATCCAACTACCGAGGACAGTTCGGCGTCCCTTGTGGCAATCAGGGCATCAAGGGTGTTTTTTACTATGGCTGAGTTCAGACGGCCCAGCCTGAGGTCGCGGAGCATACCCTGGTAGGCCAACTCTGACTGCTTTCGGGCTTCCACCGCTTTCTGGTAGCACTGGAAGGTCGCTTCGATATAATCAGTTGATTCCAGGATATTGTCTCTGACCCCCCGCTTGATTTTATCAAGCTCGATTTCGCTCTGCTTCACCTTGAAGCGGGCGTTTCTCTCGGCGGCATATACCTCCTTGTCACCGATCGGATAGGACATTTGAAGATTTCCCTGTATCGCCGGGTACTTGAACTGCATGATGTCGCCGTAGGACCCGCCGAAGCTATTGTTCTCGCCCGACACCTTGCCCTGCACCACGGCATTGAGGGACGGCAGCGAGTTGTTCTTTGCCATTTCAAGCGACAACTTCGCATTTTCCAGCTGCATGACTGCGGCGCGGTAATCCGCCCGTTTCTCGTACGCGGTCTTAAGCGCCTCTTCAACATCGACAGGCTGGTACCTGTTCGAAAAGACCGCGGTCCCGGTCACATCGAGGCTTTCATCCATATTAATGGTTGAAAGAAAGTTTCTGAGCGATTGCCTGTATTGCGTACGCGCCATAAGAAGCTTCGCCTCCGCGCCGGCCAGCATGGCGTTGTAGAGGTTAAGCTGAAAGTCATCAGCCAGGCCGTACCTGGCGTTCCGCGCCGTGATGTCGCGGACCTTTTTCGTCTCGCGCACCTGGAGCCCGGCGTTTTCAAGCGAAACCTTCGCGACTACCGTTGTCCAGTAATCGCTGACAACGTTCACGACTACCATGGAGAGAAGCATGATCATAGCCTCTTTCTGCATCGTCATGGCGTTCTTCAATATCTTATCAATTTTCCGGTCATTAATGCCAAAAGAATTTTTCAGGAGCTCCTGCTGGACCATCAAGTAAATCTCCGGCTTGTGCGGGTGAGCGGGCCCCGACATGCCGGAAAAAAGCTGTGACCCGAAGCTGTCGCTCATTTTTTTTGAAAGGTATTCGTGCTTGTATCCGGCCGCGACCGTGGTTCCGGAGGAAAAATTCTTGTAAATCCCGACACCGGCCCCCACCTGGGTGGCCTTCTTGCCGTAAAACGTGCTCTGGGAGGACGGAAGCTGGGCATAGGAAGCTCCGGCATTGGCGGAGAGCACCGGCGCGAACTTCTTCTGAAATTGATTGTAAGCGGTGTCAACCATGGCAACGTCATAGGCCGCGGCCAGCAGGTCGTGGTTCTGCTTTACCGCAAATTCGATCGCCTGGCCCAGGGTGATCCTCATCGCCCCGAGCACGATGGCCGGCTCATCCGCGTATTCAATTTTTATCCGCCTGTTTTCCTGCGCTGCGGTGCCGCTATCGGCCGCAGCCTTTCCCTGTGCCTGAGCGCCGGTCTCCGGCAGCAGAAAAAGCGCCATGCACGCAAGCATGGCTGTCGCGGCAATGGTTCTCATCATCCTCTGAAACATACCAACCTCATCGATCATGCATAATGGAATCTATTCTTCGAAAGACTTCCTCGTTGATGCTTCCGTTCTTTCTTTCAACAAGAAACCGCAAAATATCGTTCAGAACCAGCTTCAGGTCGCCGGGGATCTCGGGTATCAGTAGTTCGCGATCGCGCGGCTTGAGGGACTTGAACACCGATTCAAGCACATAGTTGAAGGCGTCAACATCGTTCGCGTCCCCGTAGATCTGGCGAAAAAGCGGCTTCCCCCCGTAAAACTCCTTGTTGAGGCAATAGAACGAGATAAAAGACGAAATATTACTGGCGGCCAGCATGGGATACTCGGTTTCAAACTCGCCGGCCGCTATTCCTTCCTCGACCACGGCGGAAAAGATCTTCTTGCGGGGGACGTCAAACTCCATCGTGAGCGCTTCCAGGTACCGTTTCCCCTCTGCAACCTCCCAGAAGAGGATGCGCATCGCCTCCGGATCCGTCGCTCTTGTGAATATGTTGACGATGAAGAAGATGATCACGTAAAGCTTCTGGGACGGTGTGAGATCCCACTTCCCCAGGTACTCCGGGATGGATTCCGAGGCCTCGTCGCCCCGGAATATCTGCCGGAGAACCTCCTCGTACAGCGTGTCCTTGTCAGAGAAATAATAATGGATGAGCGCCTTGTTGACCGCGGCGCCCTTCGCGATCGCGGACATGCGTGCGCCGCTGAAACCGCGCTCGGCGAATTCCTTCTTGGCCGCTGATAAAATGCGGTCCCGCGCCCGCTCCGGGTCTTTCCCGGCGCACCTGATTCTTTTCCCCTTTCGTTCCATCCACCGACCGCGCACGTATGAATTTAACCGTATGGTTAAATTCAATATGGGGCTGATAATGTCAAGAAATTAATCTGAAATGAGCGATTTCCGCCCGGTCAGGAAAGGGTGATCAGCTCATAATCGGAATTCCCGAATCCGATCTCTCGTGAATAATCGACCTGAAACCGGTAAGGGATATCGTAGGCAAGCTCGGTCAGCTTCTTCCCCGCGCGCTCCTCGACAAGGTCAAGGGAAGCCGCATCGACCGCGACCGGGTCGCGGGAGAGGACAATGCCGATGTCGGGCGCGATGAGATCAAAGCCCGTCATGCAGTCGCAGTCCTTTGAGATGCGCGTGAGAAAATTGATGCAGAGCATCTTGTTCTCTTTGGTCAGGGCCACGCCCCAGGCGTGCTCGGCAACCTTCTTCTGCAAATCTTCATAGGTCGCGTTCCAGTTGTAGGCGACCGCGTCGAAGCGGCATACCGCGAGGCACTGCCCGCAGCCGATGCAGAGTGCGGACTTGATCACGGCGCTCTTCTCCTCCATGGTGATCGCCGAGGCGGGGCACCACTTGACGCAGAGGCCGCAGCGGGTGCATGCCCTGGCCTTGATCTTCGGCTTTGCCGTGGAATGCTGGGTCATCTTGCCCTTCCTGCTCGAGCATCCCATGCCCAGGTTCTTGACCGCGCAGCCGAACCCGGCTGCCAGGTGGCCGGTGAAATGCGAGACGAGGACCAGGGCGTTCGCCTTGACGATGCCGGAGGCAAGCTTCACCGAGCTGTAGAGCCTGCCCGGCACTGCAACCTCGGTCTCCTCGTCGCCGAAGAGGCCGTCGGCCATGATGATGGGCATACCGGTGTTTTCATAGCCATAGCCCTGCGACTGCGCGTGGTTCAGGTGCAGCACGGCGTCGGTCCGGTTCCCCTTGTACAGGGTCTGGGTTTCGGTGAGAAACGGGCTGCCCTTTCTTTCACGCACCACCTCGCCCAGCGTCTTTAAATAGACGGGACGCACGTGTCCGGTCTTCGGTCCCTCGCCGAAATGCGTCTTGACCGCGACCATGTCCTTTTCTGCGATGAAATCGAACAGGCCCCCGGAACGGATGAAATCAGCGAGACGGGCGCTCTCCGCCGCGTCATCCGCCTGCGCCGCCGCGGGAATGAAATAGACCCGTTCCTTCATTGCGCGTCGGCTCCCAGGGTATAGCGGTCCATGATCTTCAGTTTTTCAATTATGAAATTCCGCACCATGTCCGCGGTGTCCTCGACAGACAGCTTTTCAAACATCGCGTAGGGTATCTCAGGAAAAATTTTAATGTATATTCTCTGGATGCCGTGAAAATTGACGCTGTATTTCGGCAGCGCCTTGTTCGTGCCGCTGATCACGATGGGCAGAATGGGGATTTTCATCTTCTTCGCAAGCTGGAACGCGCCTATCTTGAATTTTTTCACCGCCCCGTCGGGAGAGCGAGTCCCCTCGGGAAAAAAGAACACGGAGCTCCCTTCCGCGAGGCGCTCCTCGCAATCGCGCAGCATCTGCTCGATGCTCTCCTTGTCGCCGCGCTTCAGCTTGATATATCGGTTGAGCACCATGTTCCAGCCGATCAGGGGCACCTTGAATATCTCGATCTTTGAAACCCACTTGTAGTGAAAAAAGAGCCGGAAGGCCACCAGGATATCGAGCTGAGACTGATGGTTCGACACGACCATGTAGGTGGCGTTTTTCCTGACGTTCTTCCTTCCCTCGATCCTGATGCGCCAGGGCGGCATGATCCAGGTATACAGAGAGGCCCAGAAGCAGGTAAACAGGTGCAGCAGACGGAGCCTCCTGTCAAAGGGATACGTGATGACCCTGATGAGTACGGCGATGATGTAAAAAGGTATTGAGGTCACTGCCACGATGAAAAAGAAGAGCCACGAAACCATACGGTTGAACATGATACCACACTCCTGGACAACAGAACTATAAATGGGATATGTTAATAGTAACGACGGCCTCAGGATATTTCGTCAATTTATTTTTTTCGGCCCGGCAAAGAATCCCCCGGATCAGCGCTAGTCCCTGCTCAAACCCTTGAAATAGAGACGCACCAGGGCAGGAACCGCGGAAACCACGGGTATCAGCATACAGTACGCAAGGATTGCCCTGAACGCATCTTCCGGCAGGGACACCGGCACCACGATTCCCGCGAGGTTGAAATATTCCGCGACCCGCACCGTGACATACTGCAGCAGTACCACGCCGGCCCACGCCCCCGCGAGTCCGAGGACGGCATGTTTGATAACGATGGTCGCAGTCAGAAAGATCCTCGACGCGCCGAGCACCCGCAGGGTGCGGTAGTACTCGATCCGGTTGAACACCGCGATCATGGCGGCCGATGAGATCGCGATAACCGCGATGATGATGATGATAGCCTGAAGCATGCCGATGACGAGCGAGATGGTATCCCGGAGCTTCAGGATCTGGCGCGACACGGTCTTCTCCGACTCGACGACAAGCCCCATCTTCTGGATCCCGGCTGACACCCGCACCAGCGAGGCGTGGTCCTTCACCTTCACATACGCGTACTGGTACTCCTTACGCTGATCAGGAAAAAACCTGGCGTTATAGTCATTCACCATCTCCAGGGGAAGGATCAGGGCCAGGGCGTCCACCTGGTCCGTAAAGCCGGCCACGACCGCGTCCGACTCGGCATGCCCTTCCAGCGCCCTGATGCTCGATTTCCCCAGGAGCAGCCTGAACCCGAACCCGACCGTCCCCCGTTCGGATATGCGCGGCAGGCCGTTGGCCGCGGCCATGCCGTCGTTGAATGAGCGCAAGATGGCGCGCGGCACCAGGACGGGAACCACCTTCTCGCTTTCCGGGTCGCGCCAGAGCCTGCGGTAGCGTCCGCCGGCGAGGTCGCCCGTGATCAGGCGGTACGGCGCGCCGAAGGCGAGCACGTCGCTCCGGTAGTTGAAGCCCAGGTACGATACCCTGGCCTGGACCGGGATCCGGAGCGCGGCCACCGGATGGATCTCCGCGACCCCTCCCATGCGGACGATCGTCCGCAGCGTCCGGTCGCCGATGCCCGGGGCGGCGGGCCGCTTCAGCTCAAAGATAAAGCTCGACCGCGGCTGCCTGGTGGACACCCTGATGGTGTTGGGCGGTATGGATGAGGCGAACCGGTCGCTGATATAGTGCGAGAGCCCGTCTCCCGCGACGCGGTAGAGGCCCACGGCGAAGACCGAGAGAAACACCGACAGAAGGACGACGGCGCTGATGAACCGGCTCCCGGCCAGCTCCTTGGCGATAAGATAGAGCTTCTGCATCATACGGCGGCCTTCAACCTGCCTCCTTCCATGGCGTAGACGAGGTCGGCCTCTCTGTGAAACTGCTCGTCGTGCGTTACAATAAGCACCGCCTTCCCCTCCTTTCTCAGATCGAGCAGGATGTCGAATATCTCCCGTGCGGTCCTCCGGTCAAGGTTCGCCGTGGGCTCGTCAGCGAGGATCAGGTCCGGACGGTTCACCAGGGCCCGCGCGATCGCCACCCGCTGCTTCTGGCCGCCCGACAGTATAGCCGCTTTTGTTTTCCTGAATTTATAGATCTTGAGCCGCTCCATCATTTCGTCCGCGCGCTCCCGCGTTTCGTCGTCAACCCTGCCGAGGATCCTGGCAGGCAGGAGCACGTTCGAGAGCACGGTCTCGTCGTTCAGAAGCCTGAAGGTCTGGAAGATAAAGCCGATCTCCCTGTTGCGTCGCCGCGATGAAAGCACGTCCAGGGCATAATGCATCGGCCGGTCATGTATTGATACCGTGCCGCCGTCCGGCGCGGTGATGCCTGCGATGACGTTCATGAGAGTGGTTTTTCCGCATCCGGATGGGCCGGTGAGAGCGCACATCTGGCCCGCGGTGAGCAAAAGGTCAACGCCGGAAAGGACCGCGCGCTTCACGCCGGCGATCCGGTACTGCTTCCGTATGTCCTCAACACGAAGTATCATGCCGCACCCTGACAAGGCCTCACCTTTCCCCGGACATCATACATATCCGCCTGTCATATTCAAGAAAATTTTACCGGCTGCGCCCGGTCATTTTTTTGTTTACATGACGGTCCGACCCGTGTATAATGCAGATTACCTATCTGCGGAGATATGAAATGGCGGATGAAAGAAAACATGAAGACCTTCAGCCCGACGGTCCGCTGGACGAAATACTATCCTTTATCGATTACAACGTCTTCAATAAGATAATAAACAAGCTGACCGATTACGCCGAAATACTGAACGAGGGCAAGATATCAGGGCTCATCAACTTCAATTACCGTCTCAACAGCCACCAGACCAACATGATCATCAATCTCCTGGAAAGCATCCAGGCGGTCACGCGCATATACAACGTGGCCCAGAAGGGATCCAAGGACCTGGAGATCGAATACATTTCATTTATCTTTTCCGATTTCGACAACCCGGAGACCATCTCGTCGTTCATAAACCTGAAGAACGTGCTGGAGAACCGCCTCACCCACCAGGTCCAGCAGTACAACGTCAATATGGGGAAAAACAACACCACGCTGGCCATCCCGCTGAACGAACTGCGGGGACACGTAAAGACCTTCCTCGATCTGACCGAAATGGGGCTGGCGATATCCACCAAGGCCCAGCACGGCATCATCGCGGCGTCGCTTCACGACGCCTACAGCACCATGCTCAACCGTCATGATTTTTATAACGACCGCACCTATATAAAATTCTTTTTCAACGAGGACGATATTTCCAAAAAAAAGATGCTCCTCCTGAAAAAAGCCCCCCGTCTCTCCATACATGATATCGGCGTCAGGGTCCGGGAAACGCTTGACCGGTTCCACGCGGCCATGTACAGCAAGCTGCAGTCATCCCGCGAAACGGTGCAGTTCGAGCAGACGCCGGCCCCCGATTTCGCGCCGGGCGCGAGCAGGCAGGAGACCTTCACCGACCGGATGCTGCTGACGCCGTTCGGCAGGCAGTATGGCGGCATGATAGACAGGACCATCTCCGCCATCTTCGATCCTGCCGCGCGCAGGGGACTGCGGGACATCTCAGAAGACTCCATAAAGGAAAAAGCGGCGCTTCTTTTTCAGGCCTTCAAGCTCAGGACCGACATGAGCAAGCTCGCGGCGGAGGCGGAATATGTCGTAAATTATCTCCTCATCCAGGACTACGGGGTAAAGACCTTTGCTGAAAAATTTCTCTATTTTGACCGGAAGGAGAGCTTCTCGAAATTTTATTCAGACCAGAACCAGGAGCAGATCGAGCAGTTTCTCACCATGGTGTTCACCATATTCTTCGAGGAGAGCTTCAGCAGCCTGTTTAAAATCATCAAGAGTATGGACATGAAGAAGTTCGCGTGCGCGTTCATCATCAAGCGGATCTATCTTCGCGAGGGCGACAACCTGACCAATTTCGGCTTTTTCTTCATCCGCGCAATAGCCAGAATCGGCGGCATAAAGGCGCAATAGGACAATGGTCCGGAGCGCTTTCCGTATACCTGTTGACAAACAAGAGTGACAAGGACAATGATGCCGGTTGGACGGGGACGGACCCATGAAACAGGATGCCGTACATATATTTTTTCTGAAGAAAAAGGTGCTGTTTCCGGAATGCACGCTCGCGGTATCGGTCGGAAGGTCTGAGACTTCCGAGGAGTTGCGGAAAGGCGACCGGGTGCTTGTGGCCCCCCTCCGCTTCACGCTGGACCTGCTCCGCTTTCGCCCCAGGATCGCGACCATCGCCGAGGTAACGGAGGTCCGGGCCGACCTGAAGACGGTCAGAATGTCACTGAGGGGACTGACGCGTGTCAGGCTGACCGAGACGATCAATTTCAAGAAGGGACGCTATGAGCACCTGGAGGCCGGCGCAGTCGAGTCGCACGAATCAATCGGGGAAGAACTGAGGAAAAAGTCGCAGGAACTCGTTTTCTTGATCAACGTTGAAGAATCAGACAGGCTGATCGGCCTTCTCAATTACATCGTCGGGCTGAACCAGCTCACCGACTTTATAGCAAATTATTTTATACTTGATTTCCCCGCGCGATACCGGCTATATAATGAAACCGACGTCAAAAAAAGAAGCCGCATGCTGATCGGCGACCTGGACGCGCTCATGCGCAGAATGACGGAACAGAGGAAGAAAAGGATCTATGAAAAAAACAGTGATCGGAAATGAAGTGTATTACACCCTGGCATGGTCGCCCGCCTATCCCTATGACCGCTTCGACGCGATGCGGAAAATGCCGGAGCTGGGGGGCGTCATCGCCCTCATGTACCAGACCCAGTCGCGGACCGATTATCTGATCTTCTACAGCTGTCACCGGGACGGGTGCAGGGTGGGTTTCAAGAAATTCATGGACCCGTACGCGACAAAATATCCCGAGATAATCAAGGAGCTGGATCTTACCCGCCTCTATTTCAAGTTCACCATCATCGACGAAGGCTCGGTGAAAGACGTGCAGGACATCATGTACTGGCTCATCCGCACGCACGCTCCTCGCTACAACGACCCTCTCTTCAAGGACTCACAGCGCTTCGAGAACATCTACATCAACGAGATTGAACGGAGCAAGGATGACGTGGTGGAAAAGATACACGGCCACAGGAACTTCTAGGCGGGGGCGGGCTCACCGGGCCGCCACATACGCAGGTCCTCCTTTGTGTAGATGCCGGACACGTCGTATTTGAAGAGGAAAAACTCCAGGATGTATTTCAGCCGCGCCGCCGCGTCAAGCGGCGAGGATAGCTTGTTCTCCGACCGGGGCGAGTACTGCTGGATCCGCTTCACGTTCAGGGTCCGGCGGTCCCGGTCGCTCATGTAGATGTCTTTTTTAAAAAGAACATACGTGTCATAGATCGATTTGATGATATCCTCCGAGGAGATCAGGTTGGCGATGTACAGGTTCGTATCAGAATCATGGACGTTCCTGGTAAAAAACTTGAGGAGCCTGAATATGATCTCCGGGTAGAGGTGGTTGTTGATCAGCTCGGCGATCTTGCCCTCAAGCTCCCGGTCGAGCATGCGCTTGGTGGGATAGGCCATGCTGGGTATGTCCACATTCCCGGTTGACACCTTGAAAAACACGAAATCGATAAAGCGGTCGATGGTGTCCTTCCGCATGAAGTCTGCTATCTCGAACGCGCCTTCCGACAGGCGCAGTGCGGCGGTTTCCAGGTCATTGTTTCTCAGGAGATCGTCAAAATCGATGAGCCTGACCGCAAACTCCTCCTCGACCAGGCTGGCGGGAGGGGGGTCAACCATCGCGCTGTCACTCTTTTTTTCGAGAGTATCGTCCATGCCCCGTACCTCAACCGGTACTATAGCATATGGCGCTTCTGGATGCAATAAAAATATTCACTGCCGGGATTTTCGCTCAGATGTTTCACCATCGTTGCCGCAACGCGATATTGTTATTTATCAGAACGGTCGTCGCGATCCTTTCTTGCCTTGCAGTCGGTAAATATGATCCAAACAAGCTGGCTATTAAAAGCCATGCAGTCATCATAATCATCAAAGCTATTCCTGGCAAGATAATCGGCATCGGAGCATGCCAACGGCAGAGTCATGATGCCGGCTTCAAAGGTTTTCTTGCATTCATCATCCCTGTCATCTTTCAGCTCACATCCGAAAAATACGGCAGAAACGGCAAAGAGCATTACCAGATACAATAATTTTTTCATACAACTCCTTCCGATAAATATCAGACTTGTTGCGAAACTGCGTCTCGCGCTCGCCCGGAAGCCCCGGCGGGGGGCTTTATAGGGGCTTGCCCCCTATGCCCCCTTTAAAAATTCAGTATTGCAATAAAACTATTATGACCGAATACCGTGTACTATTTATACCGTCCCGGGATGATTGGAAACCGCACAAATTTTTCATGAGAGACGTAAAAAAATGGGGGAACGGAGGCAATACGCCAATTAACAGGATATCATGCATGCTTATGTCAGAATAGATCATTCATATTTGCAATCACTCGCCTGCAATTTCACTGCAGAGAATACCGCCTGATAATCGGGACAGGTTAATATCTAATGATACCCGCATAATCCGACCAGCCTGCTGCGGCCTGGTAGAGGCTGACATAACCCGGCGCCGAAACGATAATATCCGCCAATGACGTATCGCCGTCGAAGATATTTGTCTGGGTAACCGGCGGCGTTGCCGGCATTGCGTACACGGTCGCAAGATTTGCGCAGCTCCTGAAGGCATAATTGCCTATAGAGGCGACATTGATTCCGAGCGTCACCTCGACAAGGTTGGCGCAAGAGGCAAAGGCCTCGTACCCGATACTCGCTACGGTCGCCGGGACCACGATGTTTACCAGGCCGCTTCCCGAAAAGGTGTAATTGTTTATGACGGTAACGCTGTCGGGGATCGCAACTGCCGTCAGGGACGCGCAGTACATGAACGCGCCCAGCCCGAGGCTCGTGACGCTGTTCGGGATCGTCACGCTCACCAACGACGAGCAGTTACAGAATGCGTAATCCCCGATTGTTGTGACGCTGTTCGGAAGATTCACGGCAGTAATTGCACCGCAGTTATAAAAGGCGTACTGACCGATTGTCGCGACACCGGCCCCGATCGAAAGGCTCGACGCTGACGCGCAGTCCCAGAAGGCCCTGGTCCCGATGTCCGTGACGCTGCCCGGGATCGCTATGCTTGTAATGCCGCTGCAGCCCCTGAAGGCATCAACGCCGATTGTCGCGACATTGGGGCCAATCGTTACGCCTGTCAGCCCGGTCAGGCCGTAGAACCCCGAGTCCTCGATCGCAACGACCGGCAGACCGGCATAGGTCGCGGGAATCACCACGTTGCCTGACGCGACCGAACCGGCGGCCACGCTGTACCCTCCGCCGTATGTATTATAGGCAAGACCATCGCTCGCCCACTGGGCGTACAGGACAATGTTATTATTTATGGTAAAAGTGTTCCCCGGCTGGTACCCGACGCCGGTGCCGCCCGGCTGGGTGTTCCAGCCCACGAAGATGTATCCTGATCTGGTATAGGTATTGTTTGCGACACTGACAAGGGACCCTGCCAAATAGAAGGTGGTCATGGTGGAGCCGGCAGCCCCGTTCGGATTATAGGTCACCGCATACTCAGGCACGATGATATAGGTCTGCTGAACGATCGGGGAACTGTTCCAGCCATCCAGTATCGCGATGGCGCGGATTATCACCGTTGACGGCACCGACAGGCCGATATGGTCGCCGCTGCTGATCTGCGTGCCGACGCCGCGCGCCGGGTCGGTGACGCCGTCCGTGGTGTACCAGATTTCCGCCGACGGAGTAGCGCAGGTTACGAGAATTAACTGATTCGGCGGATAGGTGCCGCCCCCCGGATTCAATACCGGTGTGGACACGGTGCCCAGGGCCGCGGTCGAGAAGACCCAGGCATAATCAGCGGCCAGGCTGTTCCCTTCGAGGTCCGACACTCCGGTGGTAACCGTAACGGTATAGGACGTGAGCCCGTCCAGGGCGGCACCGGGAGTGAACACCGCCGCCCTGCCCGCCACATCATACGTGACCGAGCCGCTTACGGGATTGCTGTCGCTGTCAGCCAGGGTAACGGTGGCGGCGTTGACGGACGACGGTTCCATCTCCTTGTTAAAATTGATCCGGATCTCCGTGGTGACATCAACGCCGGTAGCTCCATTCGCCGGACTCACGGATGTTATGGCGGGCAGGAGGTTCCACTGCGCGTAGAGGACCACGTCGGAAGCGCCCAAGGTCAGTGATGCGCCCGGCGCATACGGAGTGCCAGTTCCGTCCGCCATGGTGTTCCATCCGGCGAAGGTGTGGGCGTCTCTTGAGAGATCGCCCTGGCCGAGCACCACCGCCGTCTCTCCAGTCCGGTAGGCCACCGGATCAGCCGGCGCAGTGCCGCCGGTGCTTCCGTTGCCGTCATAGTCCACCGTATACGTGGGCACCACCGCATATATCCTCTCGGTTATGGATGAATCATTCCATCCCGACAATATCGCTATAGCCCGAAAGGTCGTGCTGGAATTTATGGTTACCGTTCCACTCCCGCCGGTGATCAGGGTTCCGACGCCGCTGGCCGGGTCGGTTACGCCATCCGTGGTGTACCAGATCTCTGCAGCGGTCTCCGTACAGCTTATGGTCACGGACAGCGGCGCGGGATAGGAACCGGGCAGGGGGTCGATGGCCGGTGCCGGCACCGTGCCCGCCGCCACCGTGGTAAAGCGCCACATGAAATCCGCTTCAAGGGTTTGCCCTTCAAGATCCGTCACCGCGGCTGAGACGGTGGCGGTATAGGAGGTCAGCATATCCAGCGCCGCGCCGGGCGTGAAGGTCGCGGTCCTGGCCGCCGCATCATAGGCGACCGTGCCGCTTACGGGATTATTATTACTATCAGCCAGGGTAATGGTGGCGGCGCTGATGGAAACAGGGTCCATCTCCCTGTTGAAACGCGCCTGCACCTGCACATCGGTTGCAATGCCCCGGGCATTGTTTGCAGGGCTTACGGAAACGACGCGCGGAAGGATATTGATATCAAGGTCCATGAACGACAGCAGGTCGACCCTGCCGCTTTCAAGATTGTTGCTCCAGCATCCCAGGGCCAGCAACATGGGCGCGACAAGTCCCGCAATCACAATTTTTCGCAACATAGAATCCCCCTGAGCAGGCCTGGACGTTAGACGCTGAATCTTATGGATGACGCACGATTTGTACCCAACATATTTAATATATCATTTATCAGTATTTCGGGCAATCATTAATTTCCATATTCTGATAACAACTGCCGGAAATACCGGAGCACCCATAGGACGCGCATGATAGAATTCAAAAAACGCTGGACAGGCGACATGAGTCGATCATGCTGAAATCAAATCCAGAGATTGCATCAACGGAGGGACGGATGGCTCTCATGCTGGTACAGCACGGCAAGGCGGTTTCGGCCGATGTCGATCCCGAGCGGGGAATAAGCGACGCGGGAAGGACCGATGTCGAGAAAATTGCGGACACGGCGCGCGGATACCGCGTGCGCATAACCGGGATAATGCACAGCGGCAAAAAGCGGGCGCGCCAGACAGCGGAGATCTTTGCGGAACGGCTCGGCCCCGGCATCAGCGTGACTGCGGTTGAAGGCATGAACCCGGGCGACGATGCGGCGCTCTTCGCCGACCGCCTCGACACGTCCGGCGACCTGATGCTGGTGGGGCACCTTCCCTTCATGGAGAAGCTCGCCTCGTACCTGGTGACCGGCTCAACAGAGCGTCCCGTGTTCAGGTTCCAGAACGGCGGGATCGTGTGCCTCGACATCCACCCGGGGACCGGCACCTGGGCCATCGCGTGGACGCTCATGCCGGAAATCGGCTGAAACATAATCATTCCGCCGCCACCGGCCGCATGCATGGCACACGCCGGCCTGTTGTCATAAGAAATCCGGACAGCTCCGTCCGGCGTCTGTATACAAAATTCTTTTCAGCGCATCAAAGATCGCGTTGCCTGGTTTCCTCATGTAATGTTGACTTTATGTCAAATTACACTATACTAGTAGTATAGTGCCGAGCATATAGTATCTCGTGAATCGCTGGCCGTTCGGCCGGGCCCGCGGGGACATGCTGATACGCACCTACTCCTGCACCGGGTCCCGCACGGTCGCATCATACAACCGATCGCAGAGCAGGCGCATGAAAATACCGCGCCATTCAACCGGGAAGATGGAAAGATGAAATACTCGCGGGACTATTCCATTCTCGATGGCCTGCTGGAAGGCTGCCAGATCATCAGCTTTGACTACCGCTATGTGTACGTGAACGATACCGTCGTCCGCCACGGGCGAAAATCCAGGGATGAGCTGCTCGGACACTCCATGGAGGAGGCATATCCCGGCATAGTGACCACGCCAATGTTTTCGCTGTTGAAACAGTGCATGGACGAGCGGAAAACTGTCGAAATGGAAAACGAATTCACCTTCTCTGACGGAGGAACCGCATGGTTTGCGCTGAAAATGGAACCGGTACCCGAGGGAGTTTTCATTCTTTCCATGGACATCAGCGAACGCAAACAGCAAGAGATCGAACTGCAGAACCATCTCCGACGTCTTGAAGCCCTGAGGCAGATTGACATCGCCATCATCAGCACGACAAACCTTTCGCTGGCGCTGAAGACCATCACCGAGCAGGTGGTGAACAGCCTGGGCGTCGACTCGGCGGCCATTCTCCTTCTTGATCCGCACACGCAGCTGCTTGAATTCGCGGCGGGCCGCGGCTTCCGTACCCGTGAGATGGAAAGAGCGCAGCTCTACCTCGGGCAGGGCTGCGCGGGGCGCGCCGCTCTGAACGAGGAGCTGGTCCTCTGCCCCGGCCTGACAGAAGAGCCGCTTACCCGCTCATTTCTGACTTCGGCGGAGATGTTTGTTTCCTGCTGCGCCGTGCCGCTGATCGCCAAGGGACTCGTAATCGGCGCGCTGGAGGTCTTTAATCGCACGCCGCTCCATCCTGACCAGAAATGGAAGGACTTTTTCCTCGCGCTCGGTCAGCAGGCGTCCATCGCAATCGACAGCAGCCGCCTCTTCCAGAACCTGAAGCGGTCAAACATGAACCTCATGCTCGCCTACGATATGACGATCGAGGGCTGGTCAAAGGCCCTGGACCTGCGCGACAAGGAAACGGAGGGGCATACCATGCGGGTGACGGAACTGACCGTTGCCATGGCCAGGGCCGCGGGAATGCCGGAAAGCGAGATCGTTCACATTCGGCGCGGTGCGCTGCTGCACGATATCGGCAAGATGGGGGTCCCGGACACCATTTTATTGAAGACCGAGGAGCTGACCGAGGATGAGCGGGCCATCATGCGGAAGCATCCGGTCTACGCGTATGAGATGCTCTCTTCAATCGAATATCTCAAGCCGTCGCTGTCGATCCCCTATTCCCATCATGAGAAATGGGACGGCACCGGCTATCCGCAGGGGCTGAAGGGCGAGCAGATCCCACTGGCCGCCCGCCTTTTCGCAGTGGTGGATGTTTGGGACGCGCTCCTGCGCGACCGCCGGTACCGGCAGGGCTGGCCCGAGGAAAAGGTGCTTGAATACATCCGCTCGCTTGCCGGGACGCACTTCGATCCACAGGCCGTGGAGCTCCTTATGAGGGTGCTGCGTGAACGCTCGGAACAGAGCGAACAGGGGTAACGATTGATGCCGGCATAAAGCCGCGCCATTACCCGTTGCGGATGATCCCGATCGGGCACTGTACGGCCCCGGCAATCAATTACCTGTTTCAGATCTGCCGCAGCTGCGCGATCTGCCGGGAAATCGAGACCAGGTTCCCGGCGTCGTCCCACACCTCGCCGTCAGCCTCCAGGAGCCCGCAGGTGACAAAGCGCGTCCGCAGGCAGAACCTGAGCCATTCGGTCTGCGGCATGTTCCGGATGTTGGTTGAAAGCTCGATGGTGGGCACCCAGGCCGACGGCCCCTGGCTCACAAAGATCGCCGGCGGGATGGCGTCCGCGATGAGGAAGAGCGACAGGAGGTCGTGGGTCCTGCCGTCCCTGAACCTCACCCAGCCCTTCTGCTCTGACTTCTCCGCCGTCTTCCCCTGCAGCCAGACCGCGCTTGCCGGGTCCAGGCGCATGTCCAGGTTGTGAAAGAGGGTGTAGCGCGGCATCTCGGGGATCGGCACGCAGGACTCTACAGGCGAAAGCCCCGGCGCGCCGGTCTCGTAGCGCTCCACGGCGCACTCGGTCTTTCCGATCGCGAAGGTCCCCAGGGCGCGGATCTTCTCCCTGCCCTCCTGGAGAAGGCGGGCATCGTACCGGTTGAACTGCGCGGAACGGGACACCTCCTCCAGCCGGATCTCGGCGCTCCCCGGCACGCACCGCGCGACGTAGTTCGCGGTCATGATCGGCGTGGACCTCTTGTCCGAGTGAGCGGTCATGGCCCCGGCAAGAATCGCCATCAGGTAGCCGCCGTTCGGGTTTCCGTTCACCGACCAGTTGTCCGAGACGGTCCCCTCGAACACGCCTTCGCCCTTCTCAATTACCGCGACATCGTCATCGAAAATTGCCATGGGATCCTCTCAACCGTCATTTTCACTCCCCGGGGTTAATTCAATCCACAGGAATCGGCATTCAATATCATGAACCGGACCGGGGCCTGTAGTATGCGGGCCCCGGTCTGAATGTCAAGAAGATAGCGACTGCGTCTGTTTTGCTTCTAATGAGCAGCGTAAAGAATACCGCCACTGGAGACCCAGTCTGTTAATGGATTGCTATAAATCCCGTCCCAGTCTCCTGCCGTGGGAGAGCTAGCGTCACCATCCTCATTCGTATCCCCGCCATGTGCATCGTCGAGATACGAGGTGAAGAACGCGCTATCAAGATTGGCGATCTCGGCATTGGCATGGGTCAGGTCGACTGAAACCCCGGCGGAGGCGGCGATATTAAATTTCACCACGGTCCCTTCTTCCACCGTGAGCGTGGCGTCGCCGATGCTGAAGCCGGTACCGGAAACATAGGGAACGCCGTTGTTCCCCCATGAACGATCAGTTGTGATCGCCGTGCTCTCCTGCAGCCAGATGCCGTTATACTCATTCGTCTCTGAGCGCCTGCGTGGATTATAGAACCTGTTCGAGCCGTCAATGCTGAAATCAGGGCTCATCCATAAAGGCCTTGTATTGTTATAGAATATACAATCAGCAACTGTCGTAGCTTTTGCGGCAGCAGTGACATTCAAACCTGAACTTTCGCTATGGGCAAAGGTGCAGTGATCAATACTTGCTGTAATGCCGCTCGTGACCGACATCATCTGTGATCCCGATCCCCCGTAATAAAAGTCACAGTAAGCAAGCTGGTTGGAAGCCCCGCTGACAACAATGGAGCTCCAGTCGCCCTTGGTGGCTTCCTGGGTTGTACCATCAGTATCACAGCCCTTGCTGTCGTCATAATACGACGTGAAAGTGATATGTGCATTTGATGTGCCGATCGCGCTAATGCTTCCGGTGCCGGTTATGCTCAACGTGTAATTCCCCTTGAATTTCACTACCGTTCCAGGCTCAATCGTAAGATGTTGACTCGAATAATTTAAACTAGTCGTTATCACCCAGAGAGTGTCATTTGTCCAGGTGCTATAAGAAGTATAATTTGATCCGGTAATCTCAACCACCGGCTTCGGACTGCACGGCAGCAACAGAAGGTACACGAGATCGGAGTTATCCGATTTCGATGAATCATCACAGCCGAATACCACCACAGAAGCAAGCAGCATGCATACAGACAGGATTGCCATTTTTTTCATAAAAATGAACTCCTCTAATAATATAGATTATATCTTCAGAATCCATAATTTCAAATTTCTGAAGAAAGCTTTTCAGCGGACCACTGCTAGCTCAGGGCATATTGTAATCAAGCTTTTTCTTGATTGTTAGACTCTGCCGTTTCAATTTTTTATGATGAAACAACAGCCGGAAAAAAAGCAGGTCTCCTTGCGGGTTTTAAGGAATAAAAATTGTACAATGGATAGAATTGGCTATTAAAAGTTACACTGCTTAAAACGAAGATGTTATTCCCAGCCGCACCTTCCTGAAAAACTCCCGGTCGCGCTTCCCGTTGTATTCATCCGCCACCCTGATCGCGCTGAAGATGTTGTACTGGTACACCGCAGCGCCAGCCACGCTGAAGAGGACGGTCTGGAACGTGTCGCGCCGCCGGACCGCGTTGTATATCATGAAGGCGCACAGGGCATTGGTGATGAGGGTGAGCGCGCCGGTGGCGTAATTCTCCGTGTAAAAATGCCCGAATCCGGGGATGAACACCGACCCGAGCACCGAGGCCCAGAGGTGCCGCCGGGGCCGGCCCGTCTCCTCCGCGATCACGCTTTCCAGCCTGTCCAGGTCAGACGCATACTTCCCGGCCGGGTGGCGCTCGCGGTATGCCGCGATCCGTGCGAGCGCGCCGCGCAGGTCCAGGGCGAGCGCGGGCGCAAAGCACTCGTCGCGCGCAAGCTCCTCCATGAAGAGCCCCTGCGGATACGCGGCGCGGTACGCGTCCTGCGCCCGCATCGCCTCAACGGGCATGCCTCCCATGAGCGGCATGAACCCGGTCAGGTAAAGCGCCTCCTCTCCCTCGACAGTTTTCGGATAATCCCCGTGGCAGGACGCCATGACACCTGTCGCGGCCCGAAGATTGTTCCCCTTCCAGTACGCCTTGCCCATCAGGAGCATGGCCCGGGGCATGAGCCTCCCCCGGGGATAGAGAAAGCGGTAGCGCATGATTTCGGTGATCGTGGTGTAGTAGTCGCCGCCCTCATAGTACCGCTTCGCCAGGTCCAGAACACCCGCTCCGTCCGCGTACGCGGGACCAGCTGCAATGAGCATGATAAAAGCGCCGGCGGCGGCAACGCGTATTTTAAATATATCAGCATTCATCTCCGCGCCTTCCTACCTGAAGATGCGGTCAACGCGCGCGTCTTCAGCCGGATCATACCCGGGTATGCACTTTTTCCGGACCCGCTCCCTGAACGAGCGGTCCACCTGACGGTTCGCAGACTGAGCCGCGCTGAACGCGCCGACAATGTTTCCAATATACAGAAGCGATGACATGGCGATAAAGAGATAGGAGAGGTCGCTCATCCCGCGCCGGTGAAAGTACCAGGCGCCGCCGGCGGCTGCCGCGACTCCGGCAAAGCTCGCTGCGCCGAGAATATACCTGCCCGCGTACATCTGGCCCGCGCCGGGGATCAGGGCGGACAGGGCGGCGGCGGCCGGCGCGGACCGGTAGCCAAGCTCACGATAGCGCCCCGCCTCCTCGCGGAGGAGCGCGAGCTTTTCGTTCTCCCCCACATACCGCTCCGCCGCCGCAATCTCATCCATAAGCTCTCCATACTTCCCGCATTCCAGATAGACCTCGGCCTTGCGAGCCAGGAGCGTATACGCGGATAAATCACGCGACGCGCCGTAGCGGATGAGGCGCACGGACTCCAGCGAATCCGCCTTCATGCCCAGCTTCATATACGACTGGGAAAGGAGGACCCGCTCGCGCACTTCGAGCGTCAATTTTTTTCCAGCGAGATTGCTCAGCGCTGTCCTGTACTGCCCGCCCAGAAAATAATTTGCGTTGATGAAAAATTCGTAATCAGGATCGAGAGTGATGCCGGGATCGAAGGCCATCAGCCTTCTCGTTTCAGCAATGACGTCAAAATATCTCTTTTGCGCAAAGAGGTCCTTCACAAAGGCCTTCTGGCGCGAAACGAGCCCGGTCCCGGCCGGAGCGGGCTGCTGACCTGCCGTCAGCACAAATGAAAGTAGTATGATAAAACAGTTCATGCGATGTCATCTGTCAAACAGCGTGTCAGGCACCGGGTCATCACCCGGCTTTGAAAAAGGATTGCATCGTAAAATTCGGTCCCCTGCCAGGACCCCGCCGAAGAAGGCGCCGTGCTTCCGCACCGCGGCCATGCCGTATGCGCTGCAGGTGGGCCTGAAGCGGCAGTTCGGCCCGTCCAGGGGGGATATCCAGAGCTGGAACACACGGATGAGCAGGTAGGCCGCTCCCGTGAAAGAATCATAGATCCCCGGTTCGGCATCGCCCGTCGGATATCCGGCGGACGGAAACGCAGCAGCATGGGAGACGCTCCCCTGCGGGTGAAGCAGCCCGTCGCCCACGGCGACATCAGCGTCCCAGGGGGCGAAGGAGTCATGGGCCCAGCCGAACTGGCATGCCACGGCCAATAATAAAAAAAGAATCAGTGCTTTCATTATGCGAAACCTGAAGCCTCTTGAATCAAACTATCATCCATTCGCTCATTATTGTCAAGATATAGTTCAGAAACCTCACCTGAGAGGGAGCATGTGCAGATACCTTGCAGGCATGCCATACGTTTGTGGTGATACAATGGCTGATTACTCTGGAAAGATTTTTGCGGACCTGCAACCTCCGGATACTCTTCGCCGGACAGCTATGGGCCCCTGAAAGAAGCTGCGCCGTTACGCCGCCTTCTGGCGGCGCTTTTTCTTGTAGTCCCTGATGCGGTACCCCACCACCATATTGAGATACAGCTTTATCAGCGACCGGTCCTTGAAGACCCAGCGGAGAAGCATCCGTAAAATATTGCCGACGTTAAAAAACGCATCCAGTATCTCCTTGCGCGCCGCGATCGCCTCTTCCTTCGTGAAATGCTTGAACTGGATGGACGGCACGTCCTTCCGCACCTCGTCCCAGTTGCGGCTCGCCCTTCCCTCTTTTTCCATCTCGTCGAAAAACGGCGTGCCCGGCCATGCCGTGGTAAAGAAGACACGGGGGAAATCGGCCTTTGATTTTCGAAGAGCCGCGATAAGCCGTTTCGGATAGTCCTTGCCGTGCGAATCCAGGCCAAGGATTGTCGAGGCGATCACGGCTATGTTGTTGTCATGAAGGCGGGAAACGATCTGGTTATAATCCAGCCCGATGTTGTGGTTCTTGCGCACCAGCTTCAGGCTTTCCTCGTCAATGGCCTCGAAGCCGACGAACACCGCCCTGCACCCGGCGCGATACATGAGCTTCATCAGCTCGTCATCCCCGGCGATGGTGGTGGTAGTCTGGCACCCCCACACGAACTTGTAGTTCTTTTTGATCATCTTCTCGAGGAGTATCTTCCGGTCTTCCCGCTCGCTTTCCGAATATCCGATGAAATTTTCATCAACAAGGATCACCGCGTAGCTGCCCTTGACCGCGTCGAAGTCCTCCAGTATGGTGTCGTGGGGTATGGTGCGGTATTTCCTCTGGGGAAACACCGTCAGATAACAGAACGAGCAACCGTAGGGACATCCGCGCGAGGTAAGCACCGAGGGGAACTGATAATTGGGGTGGCACATGTCGCGCCGGGGCGTGCCAAGGTCGTGCAGTGACACGTCCATGGGGCCGAAATACGAACCTTCCGCCTTCCCCCTCTCAAAGTCCTTCAGGAAGTTTCTCCAGGGACCTTCTCCCTCGCCCACGCATACGCAGTCGTAATGCTCAAGCGCTTCCTCCGGCAGGGCGGTCACGTGCGCGCCGCCTATGATTGTTCTGATGCCGCGTTTTTTCAGGCGGTCGCCAAGGTGATAGGCGCGTGTTATCTCCGGCGTGATGGCGGCCACTGCCACAATGTCAGCATCCACGGTATCGGGATCGAACACATCACCGCCGTACTCATCATAAAGGGTCAATTTATATGAATCCGGCGTGTGCCGGGCGAGATAGCCAAGCGCGAGAGGATTGTAGAGCATGATCTCCCCCATCTGGACGTTTTCCCTCGAGGGGTATACCATTGCAATTTTTGCCATCATCTTCTCCCTTATGATAGTGTAGTCATCCCGGTGAAACGCGAATTGATGGATGATTTAATTTTTATGCGAAAATTGCAATAATTAGATATACAGCTGAATTTATGTCAATAGATTTTCATGTAAATCAAAATACGGCAGGGACCTCAAGCCGCCTTTAGTTCTTGACACGTAACATCTATTCACGTATCAGACACTAAATATTATATCCCCGGAAGCACGATAATGAAAACGCCTGCAGCCCTGAAAATATTCCTTTTCCGGCTTCTCCCCAAGAGCCTCATCTCGCGCATTTTTGGATATATAGCCCTCATCCCCCTGCCGCAATCCCTGCTGCGGGGCATCATCCGCTGGTACAGCAGTAAATACGGCGTGATAAACGAATATATCGTGCCGCCCGGCGGGTTCAGGAACCTCGACCAGTTCTTTACCCGGGGGCTGGCAAAAGGCTCGCACCCGATCGAGGACTCCGGCGCATTCGCCGTGTCCCCGGTAGACGCGCGCGTCGACCAGCTCGGCGACATCCGTGACATGACCATCATGCAGGCCAAGGGGATCGGATACTCGCTCCAGCAGCTGGTCCCCTCGGACATGTTCAGAAAATTCCTCTGGGGAAAATTCATCACCCTCTATCTGTCGCCGGGCGATTACCACCGCATCCACGCGCCGGTCAGCGGAACGATCGCCGGATACTACAACCTCCCCGGCACCCTCTTTACCGTGCAGGACTGGATGACGCAAGGCCTTCGCGATCTGTTCGTAAAAAATGAGCGCGTCATCACCTACATTGAATCGAAGGCCGGAATCGTGGGGGTATGCAAGGTCGGCGCAATGAATGTGGGAAAGATAACGCTTGCCTACTGCGATTTCCAGACCAACCGGACGTTCCGCAGAAGGAGGGAGGTCCTCTATCCGCCCGCGGAACAGACCACGGTCAAGGCCGGCGACGAGCTCGGGATATTCCACCTCGGTTCAACAGTTATTATCCTGTTCCAGAAGGATGCAATCGATTTTAAAGATCTCAAACCGGGCGACAGGATCAGGATGGGAGCCAGAATCGGCAAACTCAGGATCACTGAAAAATAAAGAGAAATCTTTTTTCAACAAAAATCGCGGAAAAGTTCTTGATATTTTGCCTACCCGTATAAATTTCGTACACAGGAGTGAACGACGGCAAATTGTATCTGAAACTGGCACCAGCGCCGTACTTGCATGTCGGCGTTGAATTGTAACGCAATTATACCATACCATTTCCGCGGCTGACGTGCCGCCATGCAAGGAGTATCGTGATGAACAAGTCTGCGATGGACAAATACATAAACGCACAGGTCAAGTACTGGCAGCAGCAAAAAAATTCTCTCACCGCGCCGGACGATAAAAAGGGCCGGAAGCACTTTTTAACCATCTCGCGTGAATACGGCTGCTCCGGTTACGCCATAGCGAAAGAGATAGTCACCATGATGAACAACGCGGACAAGACCCCCGAGCCGCTCTGGGCCGCGTACGAGCGCCAGGTGCTCGACCGTGTCATGGAGGAGATGGAGCTCTCCTCTTCCCTCGTCAAGACCCTCACCGACGACGCACTCCGGGACCTGACCGATATCCTGAAAAGCATGCTGAGCGACCTTCCTCCCCAGGTAGCGGTGTACCAGAAGCTCGCGCAGACGATCCGGATCCTCGCCGCGCATGGAAACGTGGTACTGGTGGGACGGGCATCCAACGTCATCACGCGGGGAATGTCGGGCGGATACCATGTGCACATGGTCGCCCCGATGGAATACAAGATCAACAACGTGATGAAATTCAAAAACCTCTCGAAAAAGGACGCCGAAAAGCTGGTGATCGACAACACCTCTCGCCGCGAGAATTACATCAGGGAATACGTAAAATTCGACGTCAGCGATCCCCATAACTACGACCTGGTGATCAACCTCGCGGATACCACTGTCAGGGGTGTTGCCGAGCTTATAGTCCAGGGAATGATGCTAAAAAGTTCTCGTTGAACGGGATAGATGGAACACGCCTATTCCCAGACATTTGAGATGGAAAACGGCACCCTCTGCTACGACAGCGGCAAATCGATTCTGTTGTGCAGGGCCCCAAAAAACGGCAGGAACCTCTGGATCAAGAAGATAACCGATATCTGCCTCATTGAATCGGTCATCGAGGACGCGACCCGATACTACCTCGCGTGTGAAACCGACGACGTCCACGGACTTTTCCTCGCCCTGGCAAAATCGACCGGCGCCACCGAATGGTTCATCCCGGGCAAGGCGTACTTTCAGATACTCTTTGAAGGCTACCTCTACATCATCTTCACCGACGGCAACAGCGAATTCTATCTCATCAAGGCGGACCGTTCCGACGGGAAAAAAATATGGTACCACCGCGTTCGCGACGATCTGTGCGAATACGGCTTCCGCTCCGACCGGATACTCCTGAAATACGGGTCCGGCAGGAGCGAAACGCTATCCCCTCTCACCGGGATCGCCATACACTGACACGGGGGTTAAACGCATGCTCAATCACGACATTGAAGACGCCTCAAAGACACTGGCAATAGCCCGTTCCCTGAAAAAGTACCGGCCCCCGTTCCAGATCGTCGGCGGGTACCGCCTCATCGACAACGGCGTGGAGCCCGAGGCCACGGTGCAGATCGAATCCAGGGGCCGCGTGATCCACGAGGCCTCGACCGGCAACGGCCCGGTGGACGCGCTCGCCAGCGTGCTCAAGAAGGGGCTCACGCCCCTTTTCCCCGAGCTCCTGAAGGTGAAGCTGGTCGATTTCCGGGCCGTGATCATGGATTCGAAGCGGGGCACCAGCACCGACGTGGAGGTCACCATCATCTTTACGGACGGGGTAGACGTGTGGCGGGTGCATTCGCTTTCCGCGAACATCAACGCCGCGTCCTTCAACGTGCTGGTTGACGGGTTCGAGTACGCGGTGCTCAAGCACGCCGCGGGTAAAAAGAAGAAATAATCCCGCGCTAGCGGCGCAGGTCCTCGCGGTAATAATCGAGGCTGTAGGGGATGGATTCGTCCAGGATCGGCTCGCCGGCCCCCCCGGTCTGCTTGAACGAGCGGGCCAGGTTCACCCGGGCGAACTCGTTGTCCGAGTTGATCTGCTGCGCCCAGTCGATCGCCTTCCAGTAGCTGATATCGCTTCTGCCCTCATTGTTCTGTGCCTGGTACACAGCGCCCACGTTGTTGTATGCGGCCGAGAGGAACCGTATCAGCTTTACATGCCCCTCCAGGTCGCGCCGCGCGATCTTCATCCTCTCCATATCGTATTCGTACGCGGAGATGAGCTTCAGGTACTCGCCCTTGGCCGCGTCATAGCTCCCCATATGGTAGAAGGCGTTCCCCAGGGCGAACATGATCTCCGGCTTCTCCACGAAGTCCTCGTAGAGGTTGAGCCACTGATCAAGCGCCTTGCGGTAGAGCCCGGTAAGGTAGTAGACGCGCCCCAGGTTGTAGTGCACCTCGGAGGACTCATATCCTTCGGCCAGCGCCTTTTCGTACTTGTCGCGTGCTATCTGGTAATTGGCGAGACGGTCCGCGTCCTCTTCTGTCTCCTCGTCCTCCAGGTCTCCGTAGCGCATCCTCACCTTGTCGAAATAATAGTAGAAGATGTTCCCGAGCAGGGCATACGACTTGCCGGGGCTCTCGGTTTCGCGGTAAAAATCGTCACGCGTGAAATCGGGCGGGTTGCCCGCGGCCGCGATGGCGCGATTCAGCGTCTCATAGGCCTTTAACGGCTCCCGCGCCTGGTAATAGTACTCGCCCAGCAGGTGCAGGGCGCCGAAATATTCGGCGTTGTAGTTGTCGCGCGAAAGCTTGATCGCCTTTTCCAGGTGTATCTTCATCAGCTTCAGGTTGTTCTGCGCCCTGTTGAGCCTTGCGTACTGGAGGTGGAGGGGCGGGTAGTCCCTGTCGCGCCTGTTCAGCGCTTCCAGCACGCCGTACACCGCGGGAAAGATGTTGTCATCCGCGTCCTTGAAGCGCGCCGACTGAACGCCGTAATCGATCCGCACGTTCGAGGTCGGCGACTTCTGCTTGTCGAGGTAATACGAGGCCAGCTTCGCCAGCAGTGCGGAAGGGACATCCTCCATCATCTTCCTGTCGGCGAGCCGGGCGTGCACTTCGACAACCTTCTCGAACACGTCGCGCTCGATATAGAGGTTCAGCAGGCCGGAATATCCCACCTCGGATTCCGGCTCGAGGTTGACGATGTCCTCGTAATACTTCTTGGCCTTGAAGTACTGCCCCTGGTGGAAATACGCGTTGCCGATGCCGAACAGCGCGGTGACGTTCTCCCGGTCACGGGCCAGCACCCGCCGGAAAAATTCGATCGCAACGTCGAGCTGCGACCATTCCTCGCGCTTCTTGTCGCTGCCGGGATAATACCACTTGTTGATATTGAGCCTGATGCCGCTGTAAAACTCGACCGGCACCCTGGAATAAAAATGCCCGAGGTCGTTCAGCAGGGCGAGCTCTATGGCGCGGCCCTTCCCGCTCTGTATCGCATAAAGCCTGTTCAGCTTCCGGATCGAAAACAGGTATTCCTTTCTGTCCAGGTAGGCGCTTGAATACGCCCGGTATCCCTCGGCGAAATCTTTGGCGTAATTCTCGTCCACCTCGCGAAAGATCTTCTCCGCCGCGGCATAGTCTTTCGGCTTTTTCAGGTAGTCGCCGCTTTCACGGATGAGCGCCGTGCCTTCGCTGATCATGCGCCGCGCCATGAAGGGCTTGAAAATGAACTGGTAGCCGACAATTCCCAGCACGCAGACGACGGCGAGCGACCCGCCGATTATCTTCGTCATCGTGGCGAGGCGTTTCTGGCGCTCCCTCCCCATCGCCGAGTATTCGGGACGGGCGGTGATCACCCGTCGGCCGGGAACCGCGCGCGGCACACCGATGGGTATTGTCTTCTTCAGCTTGTCATCGAGGAAGCGGTGAACATCCGCTTCTGACGCGCCGCCCAGGATCATGGTGATGAGCTGCCGCGTGTCCTTCGGCGACAGGAGGTCGTTGATCACCGTGTCCTTCACCGCCAGGCGGACCGGCGCGGAAAAGAGCAGTATGGATCTGGTCAGGCGCTTGAGTTCCCGCTCGGACAGATCGATACCCTCGCCGCCCCCGCCGCGGCCCGCTGGTGCCGGAGCCGGCGCCGCCGGCATGGCGGGCCGCTCGGGCTTGATCTCCTCATCAAGCATCTCTATTTCAAACGGCTCTTCAGCCGCGGAAAGAGCCTCCGGCGCCGGAGGCGCCGCTTTCACGGCCCCTTCTTTCTTCTTGACCCTGTCAATGATGTCTTTGCTGGGCCTGATATCCGGCTCCTTGTGGAACTCGTCGATGTCACTGAGCGAGGCCATGTCTTCATCAGTAAGCTCGTCCATGGAAGGCGACGGGGCCTCCGGGGCCGCGGGGAGCGGCTCGACCGGGATATCGATGGCGGGGACGTCCGCTGCGCGGGTCTCCGGCATCTCCACCTTTTCTTCAAATGATATCTCGGAAAGGTCGGGGATGTCGGTCCTTGCTTCCGGACCGATGCTCACGCCCTCCGGTGGCGCTGCCGACGGAGCGGCGCCCAGGTCGATCTCATCAAAAACCGACATATCGGCCGGGATGGATTCTTCTTCAACAACCGGCGGGACCGCTCCGCCCCCCCCGGGCGCGGGCGGCTTTTCGAACACCGGTGTCTCCTGCCGCGCCGGGCCTCTGTCCGCGATAAACTCGTCTGCGGGCGCGCGGTCCGCGTGATCGAGTGATTCGGGCTCGTCCTTCGTGAGCAGGTCCAGCTCATCGAGCGGAGAGAGCCGCTCTTCGCTGACGGCTGGCGCGGGAACGGGCTCCGCTTTCTCCGGCACCTCGTCGAGCTCAAGCGTGAGGTCTTCAAAGGGTTCCGGCGCCGGTTCCGTCGTTATCTCGGGAAATTTATCTTCAACCTCGCGAAGGATGCCGGTAATATCCTCGAGTGGAACCGCGCCCTCCCCGGCAGGCGCCGCCTTTTCCCCGGCATCGAGGTGGTCGAAGTCGATCGGTGGCAGATCGAGGTCTTCCGGCTCGCGAAAAGAGCCCGGCGCCGTATGGTATTCATCCTCCGCCGCGGCGACCGCCGCCGGAGCAGGCTCCCGGACCTCGACGATCTTTCTCCCGCTCTTCGAAACCAGGTCGACGATCCGCTCGATCTCCTCGATCTCTTCCGGGGTGTATGATATTTCTTCGGCTTCTGTCATTGTTGTTCCCGGCGGCGCCCTTTCATGCCAAACAGGCGACATAATCAGCTATACACACGTACTCGATAAAAATCAATCAATTTTTACCATGCATCAGCGGCCCGCGTATGGCCCGATCGCATGCCGGGCCGTTAAATTGTATCATCATCAAATATTAATATAAATATTTTCCCTACAAGTATCGACATATTTATCATAAGAGTACACTATATATTATTTATCGCGGCGATCTTTTCACCGGCCCGATCACACGGCCGGGAATTAATCGTAATGTATAATCGACAACGGGTCGATTTCCTGATATAGAGACGCAGCAAAAAACAGAACGTTCCATGGGATTCCAGAGGTCCGCGACTATGAGATATAAAGCCCTGATTGCCGCACTGCCGCTCCTGTTCCTCTCGTTCAGCCACGACGCAGCAGGGATGAAGACGCTGTATTACAGCACGCTGAGGACGCTCGCGCAGAGCGACGCGCCGCAGACGGTCCGGCTGGTGCATACCGGCCGCGTTCCCGGGCAGAGCATGACGGCGCCCGAGGGGGTCCTCTTCACCTACAGGAACCGGGGAGCGCGCTCGGTCCGTATCGCGGGCAGCTTCCGCGCATGGAAAGCCGCTCCGATGGAGCGCTCGACAAACGGCGTATGGTACTATTTTCTGCCCGCCGCGGAAGAGGGGCGCGAGATCGCCTACAAGTTCCTGGTCGAC
This sequence comes from Spirochaetota bacterium, assembly GCA_016928865.1. Lineage (GTDB taxonomy): Bacteria > Spirochaetota > UBA4802 > UBA4802 > UBA5550 > RBG-16-49-21. The sequence continues at coordinate 1,927 of JAFGJX010000079.1, read as the reverse complement.
GGCACCTGGATCATGGACCCCGAGAACCCGGAACGGATCGACGACGGCATGGGATCATACCTGTCGGTAACGGCGCCGGCGGTGAAGGCCGAAGGGAGGCAGGTTACCTGGAAGCGCATTGACAGAAACACCGTTGAATTCCGGCTCTGGCGGCCCGACGCGTCCATCGTGTCCCTGGTCGGCGACTTCAACCACTGGAACCCGGAAGACGATCTCCTCTCGAAGGGGAGCGACGGGATCTGGCGGCTCAGGAAAAAACTCTTCCCCGGCGCCTACCGGTACAAGTATATCATCGACGGTGAATGGTTCCCCGACACCTTTAACGATAAGTCCGCATCCGACGACACGGGCGCGGTCTGCTCGCTGATCGAGATCAGGCGGTAAGCCATCACGGCGCGAACCTCAACTACTATAAATAACTCACATGTAATGAGCCATCCCGCTCGTCCGCCTCGTATAACCTCCTGTTGACTCGGCGGAATCGGCGACCTCCGTGTCGCCTGCTCGCCGGGATGGCCCATTACATCAAATTATCAACGAACATTTCCCGTCCCGGGAATCATTAAAAATATTCTATTTGACAATTTGCGCCATCCATGCAATAAAAAACACAATCATGGAAAACATCAGCTACCAGGAAAAGGGCGATAGAATACTCGTCACGGCCCGGGGCGAATGGAACCTTGCCAACATCAAGGAGATGGAGCAGGCCTTCAGCGAGATTTTAATGAAAAAGCCGGCCATCATCGCCATCAACTGCAGGGACCTGGCCGGCGTCGATTCCACCGCCATCGCCACCCTGGTGAAGACCCTGCGAAAATCCAAGGAGACGAACATCAAGCTCATCTTCTACGATTTGAGCCCCAGCATACAGCACACCTTCGAGCTCATGACCCTGAACAAGTTTTTCACCATCATGACGCGGGACCGGTTCGAGGAGGAGTTCGGGGGGTAGGTTGGAGCATTTCACACTGAACCATTTATAATAATCGCCTTGTATAAAAAAAAGAGATGGAACTAACCATCTCTTTACTATTTTAACATTCGACAGGATGCTTAATCAATCAAAAGTAAGAAATGCAACCCCAGGACTGGTTATGCTCGCTGCAGAAAATTCCTGAGCTGTATTCGCCATATTAGTATAGAGTGTACTAACAGCAGCACCTGAGGGATACCTTGAATCTTCCGGGCAATCGGAAGCGTCCGGCATTCCATCACAAACAAATCCCTGAATAGAGTTGAAGTATCCGTAATTACCAAATGCGTTAAAAGCAAAAGAACATACTCTGTCATTTTTAGCACTATCGCTCCAGCCCCAGAGCGCGGTACTGTAATTCGGTGATGCTATTTGAGCTATATAAGCCAGTGTATAATATGACTCGCCAGACCCCAATGTACAGGTATAGTACGGCATGGTCCCATCAACATGAGTATATACCATAGCGGTAACATTATAATTTGTCCCGTCGTCGGTCATTTTCCCGCGGCCTGCTATCGGATATGAATGACCTGTACCGCCAATAGGAGTTGTGGTCCACGGTGTACCATCAAATGTGATATATAGGGTTTTATCTGATTTCACCCTTCCTTCAAAAATGCCATTCTCATTAAAGAAATGGGTCGCACCTGTCTCAAATCGATAAGGTTTAACAATAAGGAGACATCCTTGTTCGATCGATGAATTACTTATATCATCAAAAAAGAACTGAAATACTGGAGATGCGTTATATGATAATTCAACTCGGTTTGAATAAGTTACATCGGCATCAGGAGAAAGCGGATCATCAATCGTACCGCGGGCTATAAAGTCATCATTAATACGAACTCTGAAGGTCCACAAAGGGTTTGCTGGCAGAGTGCCACTGATACTAATTTCATAGTTAAACAATCCCCATATTTTAATAATATTGTAAATTTGATTAAAAGT
>JAFGJX010000078.1 GCA_016928865.1 Spirochaetota bacterium | reverse complement strand
GAGCTTCCGGGACGGCCCCTTGCCTACGGCACGACCAACGATTTTTTAAAATATTTCGGCCTCAACAAGCTTTCGGACCTGCCGAAGCTTTCGGAGATAAAGGAATTCTCTCTCAACTGGGATGAATGATATGGCGGCCAGGGACGACATCGAGCGCATGGACAGGGAGATCATAGACCTGATTTCGCGCCGGTCCGCGCGCTACATCGAGGAATTGAAGGAGAGGGCCGGGGATCCGTTCGGGGCTGACGAGCGCGCCGCGCTCTTTGACATGATAGCCAAATGCAACAGCGGACCTCTTCCGTTCGACGTCCTCAGGAAGGTCTATGTCGACATACTTTCAGGGGCGATGGCGGCCGTAGCCCCGGTCACCGTGGCCTTTCTGGGACCGGAGGGGACGTTCACCGCGATAGCGGTCAGGGAGATGTTCGGCGATTCGATAACGCCGCTTCCCCAGCGGACAATACAGGACGTGTTCCAGCAGGTCGAGGCGGGTGCGGCGCGCTACGGCGTTGTGCCGGTGGAAAACAGCACCGAGGGCTCCGTCACCTTCACGCTCGACGAGCTGGTGGAGACCGCCCTGGTAATCAAGGCCGAGCAGTACGTAAGGGTGACCTACAGCCTTCTTTCGAAGGATAAAAGCGTATCATCCGTGAAAAGGATTTATTCCCATCCCCAGACCCTGGGACAGTGCAAGGGATGGATCAGGGGGAACCTGCCGAACGCGGAGGTGATCAGCGTCGATTCGACGTCGCGCGCCGCAGAGATCGCCTCCCGCGAGGAGGGCGCAGCCGCCATATCGTCGGGCCTCGCTGCCGAGATTTACGGACTGAACACGCTTGCAACCATGATAGAGGATTCGCGGCAGAATTACACGAGATTTTTCCTGCTCGGGAAGGAGCCTGAAAGGCCCACCGGCAGCGACAAGACTTCGATTGTGTGCGCGGTCAGGGACAGGCCCGGGGCGCTTCTGGCGCTCCTGAAGCCGTTCAGCGACGCCGGGATAAACATGACGAAGATCGAATCGAGGCCCGACAAGAAAAAGATATGGGAATATAATTTTTTCATCGATTTCATGGGGCACGCGACGGACGCGGCTGTCGGCACGGCCCTTGAAAGGGTCAAGGGCGAAACAATTTTTCTCAAGATACTTGGATCATACCCGGTCGGCAGCTGAAGCGTCCGGCCGTAACCATACGCGGCGGCCGCGCGCCTGCGCGCTCGCGGAGAAATTAACTGGACCAGATGTTTACTTCCATCGCACTATTCGGCCTGGGATTGCTGGGCGGTTCCATCTGCCGGCGGATGAAAAAGATGGATCCCGGCGTGCGCATTCACGCCTACGGGAGGCATCCCGCCAGGATGGAGCCCGCGCTCGCGTCCCGCTTTGTCGACTCAATTTCCGGGTTTGACCGGATTTCCCTTGCCGGCGTTGACCTTGCCGTTGTTTCGACGCCCGTCGATTCCTCCGTGGATATCATCAGGCGCATCCTGTCAGCTCCCGACCTGGAGCCCGGGGCCGTTATCATTGACGTCGGCAGCGTCAAGGAGCGTATAATCCGTTCGATCAATGGGCTTGACCGGGCGGGACAGTTTATCGGGTGCCATCCCATGGCGGGCTCGGAAAAGATGGGATACGAAAACAGCCGCGACGATCTTTTTGACGGCGCGTCGGTCATAATCACTCCTCATTCGCGCAATCGTGATGAGGACATCAGCGCAGTAGCGCGGTTCTGGGAATCGCTGGGGGCGCGGACGGTGAGGGTTTCGCCTGAGGAGCATGATCGCATCGTGACCTATACCAGCCACCTCCCGCATATGGTCGCCAGCTCGCTCGTTCAGGTCTGCCGGGATTTTCTGGCGGTCCACGGCGGGAGCGCCCGCCTCGACGCGTTCATCGGGAACGGATTTCGGGACACGACCCGCGTCGCGTCAGGCTCTCCCGACATGTGGCGCGATATAGCAGTCATGAATCGCGCCAATATTCTCGCCGCGATGGACCTCATGATCGACGAGCTAGGAAGCCTCAGGAAGGCCCTGGCGGATTCTGACGGCGATGCGGGAGTCCTCCACGAATATTTTGCGCGTGCGAAGGCCGCCCGGGAAGGGCTGAAATGAAGAAGGTCACGGTTGCGGTGGACGGTCCGGCGGGATCCGGCAAGAGCAGCGTGTCGCGCCGCGTGGCGGTCGACCTGGGGCTCATGTATATCGATTCCGGGGCGATCTATCGTTCCATAACCTGGTACGTCCTCCGTCGGGACGGATCGGTAACGCCCGATTTCGTCTTTACCGGCGATATCGGGGAGCTAAAGATTGAACAGGAATTCACCGGAGACGGGGCTTCCCTGACCAGCGTGAACGGCGTCGACGTCTCGGTGCTCATACGGGACGAGGTCATCGCCAGAAATATCGGCATCATATCGGACAATGTGGATGTGCGCAATTTTGTCAATGTCCTGCTCCGAAAATGGACGAAAAGCAGGTCGATCATCATGGACGGAAGGGACATCGGTTCAGTGGTTTTTCCCGATGCCGACCTGAAAATCTACCTGGATGCATCGGTTGAAGTACGGGCGGGACGGCGCATGAAAGAATATCTGGATTTGGGAAAAAATGTTGACGAAAATCTAATCAAAAAACAGATTATACAGCGTGATGAACAGGACAGGCGGCGGCCCTACGGCGCCCTCGTCCGAGCCCATGACGCGGTGTATGTCGACACATCGTGCATGACGATGCAGCAAGTTATCGATCATATAAAGGACCTGGTCCTTCACATCGGTCAATAAGGCGTGCTGGACCGGATGAGGCCGACGACGCTTCGCGGCGGGCAGGGCGAAGGCGTTTGGACGGTTGATTTTTAATAAAACCAGGATGGCATACCATGGAGAATTTCACCCCGGAAACCAATGAGAATATAGATATGGAACATGTCGCGGACCAGACCGCGGAAGAGGTGCTGCCGGGCATGATAATGCAGGGTGAAATTGTTACCATAGACAACGATTACGCATACGTGAATGTCGGTTCGAAAACCGACGGCAGGATCCCCCTCCTGGAGTTCGACGAAAAGCCGGAGATCGGCGATATCATTCCCGTGATGATGCAGAACAGAAGAATGGTTGACGGGATGTTCCAGTTTTCCAAGAACTCGGCGTCCGCCGAGCTCGGGTGGAAAAAGTTCACGGAGTGGTGCGACCAGGGCAATACCACCATCAACGGGAAGATCAAAAGCTCGATCAACAAGGGCAAGCTGATCGACTGCGACGGCATCACCGCCTTCCTGCCGTTTTCGCTTACCGCCGACCTCAAGAACAAAAATGAATCAGACGAGGAATATACCTTCAAGATAAAGAGCGTCGACAAAAAAAAGAAATCGATCGTGGTGTCGCGCAAGGACTATCTGGACGAGGAGCTCGAGGCCAGGTGGGAGAGCTTCACCGCGAAATACAAGCCGGGCGACATCGTCAAGGGCGAGGGGCTCAAATATGTGGAGTTTGGCATCTTTGTGCGGGTCGAGGGGCTTGACGCGCTCCTGCACCGCAATGACATGTCGTGGAAGAAGGTATTCAAGCAGCGCAAGGTGCTGAAGCTGGGCAAAGAGCAGGATTTCGTTATCCTCGACATCAACCGCGCCGACCGGCGTATATCACTCGGGCTCAAACAGCTTACGAATGATCCGTGGATCAGCATACACGAAACGTACAAGCCGGGCGACACCGTTTCCGGGAAGGTCGTCACCATCACCGGCCACGGGGCATTCATCGAGATAAACGATGGCGTGGAAGGTTTCGTCGGCAACGCGGACCTTTCCTGGAGCAAGAGCGGTGTCAACGCGGCCGATATTCTGAAGAAAGGGGAAACCGCCGATTTCATGGTGCTTGATATCAACCAGGAGGATCGGAAGCTTTCCCTGGGATACAAGCAGCTCAGCCCGAATCCATGGGAAGGCGTTCACGAGCGCTTTCCGGTTGGCTCGGTCCAGAGGAAGAAGATAAAGAAGATCGTCAAGTTCGGCATGTTCGTGGAGCTGGAGGAAGGGATTGACGGGCTGGTGCACCTATCCGACATATCCTGGGAGGGGAATGTGCGGAGCGTCCCCGATCAGTATGCCGCGGGAGACGAAGTGGAAATCAAGATTCTCGATATCAACAGGGAGCAGATGAAAATCGCCTGCGGCATCAAGCAGCTCACCCGGTCGCCATGGGAGTTGATCAAGCAGAAATATCCGCCCCGCACCCGGGTCGAGGGCGTCATTTCCGGCATCACGGCCTTCGGCCTGTTCGTGAAGATAGAGAGCGACGTCGAGGGACTGGTGCACATATCGGAGATATCCAGGAGGAGGATCGAGAACCTCGAGGACGAATTCAAGATCGGCGATCCCGTGAGCGCGGTGGTGCTTGACGTGGACGTCGATAAGAAGCGGCTTTCCCTCAGCATCAAGAGCTTTGAATCGGCCGCTGAGAAGGAAGAGCTCGAGAAGATAATGAAGGGGACGAGGCCGAGCACCGTTACGCTGGGAGATTTCGTCAATATAAACCTGGAGAACAAATAAACGATGGCACGGAAACCGCGGCGGAGACCGGAACGGGAAGTAAGGAAGATCGAGATCGAGAGAAACGTCATTGAACAGTCTCTCATGGACGCGAAAGATTTCCTTAAGGACAACAGAAAGGCGGCGCTCTATTCGTTGGTCGCCTTCCTCGGGGCAATTGTGATCGTGATCGGGGCCGTTATCGCGGTGGATATAGTCAGCACGCGGAACAATCTGCGCTTTGAAAAAATCATTGAGGAATATGAGAAATATTCGGCGGCGGGCGACACTGAAAAGATAAAGGGCCTGACGGCGGAGCTGAAAACATTTGTAGACGATACGTGGTTCGGTTTCGCGCACACCATGGGCTATTACCTGCTCGGGAACATGTATTACGTCCAGAAGGAATACAGTGAGGCGGGCGCATGCCTGGTGCGGTACGCCGATAAACAGCCGAAGAGCAGCCTCGCCCCCCTGGCTCTTCTCAAGGCGGGTATAGCGCTTGAGGAAGCCGGTGACCTGAAGGGATCGATGGAAATATACAGGCGGCTTGCAGACCGATACTCGGAAAGCATTGTTGCGGATCAGATATTCTTCAACCAGGGCCGCGTTTATAGAAAGATGAATGACATCGTCAATGCGCGGGCTTCATATAACAGGGTGATTTCATCCTTTCCCGAGTCTGTCTATGCGCAGATGGCTAAAAAGCGGCTATTCATACTGGGCGGCAAATAATTGTAAAAATATCTTGACAGATTTCAGCCAAAATATTGAGAATCCCTGATACCAATCGGTTTTAATTTACGCATTAATGGAGTTGTAATCGTGGCATTACCAAAGAGAAGGAAATCGAAGTCCAAATCAAGAATGAGGCGGTCGCATGATGCAATCGGAGTACCCAACCTCCGGCCCTGTCCGCGTTGTGGCGCCTATACGCTTCCGCACCGGGTATGTCCCGAATGCGGTTCTTACAAGGGTACCGTCATTGTTGAGAAAAAAGTGAAGATCAAAGAATAATATATTCGTATCGATCATCAGAAGAAGGATGCCCCCGGGCATCTTTTTTTTTACCTGATGCCGCCTTACCCGGTGCGTCTTCCCGGGAACGGCCGATCCTTTTTTGCATAATATCTTGACAATTTTGTATTCGCGGACAAGAATAGCATGGTACGGATGGCTGTTCCATGCCGGCATTGTCATCTGCAGGGGCCAGGGAGGAATAACATGGCGACTGTTTTTGAACGGGTGAGAAAAATAATCACGAAGCAGCTCAATGTCGATGACGAGCTGGTGACCGGTGACGCGCATTTTGTGGATGATCTCGGTGCGGATTCCATTGATTCGGTAGAGTTGGTCATGGCGTTCGAGGCAGAGTTCAGAATAGACATACCGGAAAAGGACGCCGAGGGATTTCAAAAGGTTGATGACGTCGTCAAATACCTCGAATCCGTCCTCGGTAATTGAAATAACTCCTGCCCGCAGGGCGGCCTGAATCGAATGGCACGGGATACAATAAAACACAACGATAAGCGAAAAGAAAAGAGAATCGCTACCACCCAGATTGACCGCCTTCAAAAAGCAATTCGCGTAAAATTCAAAAACAGGAACCTGCTCAAGCGCGCCCTGACGCACCGGTCGTATGTCAACGAGTCGGGAGGCGGCATCATGGATAACGAGCGCCTGGAGTACCTCGGCGACTCGGTCCTTGGCCTGGTCGTAAACGAATACCTCTTCAGGGAGTACGAGCAGTACCGCGAGGGCGAGCTCGCGAAAATCAAGTCCGCCGTTGTCTCGGAAGCGACGCTCTCCAAGCTGGCCCGGAGCATCGACCTCGGCCGGTTCATCTTCATGGGGAGGGGCGAGGAGCACAGCGGCGGCAGGGACCGCTCGTCGATTCTGGCAAACACCGTTGAGGCGATCATCGGCGCCCTGTACCTGGACTCGGGTCTCAAGACGTGCAGGAAATTCATCCTGTCTCTCCTTCGCGATGAGATCGGCATGGTCAACAGCCTGACCTACCTGCGCGATCCGAAAACGGCCCTTCAGGAATATGTCCAGAAAAAGTACAAGGAGCGGCCCGTCTACCGGGTCATCGAGGAGCGGGGACCGGATCATCAAAAGGAATTCACCGTCAGCCTCATAATCAACGGCAGGGAGATCTTGACCGGCGAGGGGCCCAGCAAGAGGAAGGCGGAGATGAACGCGGCCCGGGCTTCGCTGAAAAGGATAGAGGAAGGGGACCTTGATATTTGACACCATCAATAAAACGGTCAGGGTACGGGTAGCGGGCATACTCATACAGAACGGCGCGCTGCTCCTGATCGCACATAAGAAAAGGGGGGAGATATACTGGCTTCTTCCGGGCGGCGGGGTCGGATACGGCGAGTCCCTGGTCCAGGCGCTCGAGCGGGAGTTCAGGGAGGAACTCGGCATTCGAGTGAGCGTGGAACGGTTCGCATGCATGAGCGACGCCATCGAGCCGCACGGCAGGCGGCATATTCTGAATATCGCGTTTCACTGTTCATACCGGGACGGCGAGTATCGCCTCGGCAGAGAGAGGCGCCTCTGTGATTACGGATTTTTCACTCCCGAGGAGATGGCGGGAATGCGACTCTATCCCCCGATTAACGAAACTCTCTCGTCAATAGTCGAACAGCGCGGCTGTGAGCCGTACCTGGGGAGCCTATGGCGAATGTAACACGCCATATAAACGCGACCGCGGGCGGTTCCGCGTATGAAATTCTGATAGGCGGCGGCATACTCCGCGAAGCGTTCCTCCGGAAGGAGCTGTCGCCGTTTGAACGCATTGCCGTGATAGCCGGGTCGCGGGTGTATGAACTCCACCGCGCGTACATCGAGGAGGCCCTGGACGTGATACGCGGCAGGTGCCGCCTTATCTTCTTCGATGATTCCGAGGAGAACAAGAGTTACGCGTATGCCGGACGCTTCCTCGAGAAATTCATCGAGTACGGCCTGAATCGCAAGTCGGCAGTTATCGGGATCGGCGGCGGCGTGGTCGGTGATTTCACCGGCTACTGCGCGGGCCTGTTCATGAGAGGGATCCCGGTAATCCACGTGCCGACCACCCTGCTTGCCATGGTCGATTCCAGCATTGGGGGGAAGGCGGCGGTCAATCTTTCGGTAGGAAAGAACATCGCCGGGGTGTTCCGCCAGCCGCGGATGGTGGTGAGCGATACCCTTTTCCTCGGGACCCTTCCCGACGGTGAGCTGCGAAACGGTCTGACCGAGGCCCTCAAGCACGGGCTGATCGGCGAGCCGACCACTCTCGGCATACTGCAGGGCAACAGCATGGAAACGATACGCAGGGAGGAGGTAATAAACCGCCTGGTGGCCCTGTCGGCCTCGTTCAAGGCCGGGATCGTGGAGAAGGACGAGCGCGAGAGCGGCCTGCGCGCAATCCTCAATTTCGGCCATACCGTGGGGCATGCCATCGAGTCCTTCATGGAGTACCGCGGAATATCCCATGGCGGTGCGGTCGCGGCGGGAATACGGGTGAAGATGGAGGCCATGCGCAGGATGGGGCTTGTATCGGACGGCGACGCGGTCCGGGTCGGTTCCCTGATAGACCGCTACGGGCTGGCGGAACGGACACCGGGCCTCGACATCGACGGCGTCATCGATCATATGGCGTACGACAAAAAAAATTTCGGCGGCGCAGTCAATTTTGTTTTGCTTGACGGGCTGGGAAAACCGAAGATTAATCAGCAGATACCGGCCGATCTCCTGAAAGAGGTGATGTCCGAGACCCTGACGTAACGCGGGCGCGGCGGGAGCGATGAAATGCTGAACTATTCCATCAATGAAATCGAGGGAGTGAAGGTGCTCGTCATGAGCGGGAGCCTGAACATGGGCTCGGTGGACAATTTTATCTCGCTGGTGCGGCAGGTGACCGAGCGTGAAAGCCTCATCATAAATTTCGAGAACGTGACCATGGTGACCTCCGCCGGCATGGACGCCCTTGTCGATGTCTCCTTTTTCGCGAAAGAGCACGACCGCCGCGTCATCATCCTCTGGCCTGAAAAGGATCTCCTGAAGATGGCCGAGACGCTGGGCGTGTACAACTACCTCATCTTCGCGCAGAGCGTGGACGAGGCGAAGATGAAGATCAAGTTCTTCACGTGACGCTCCCCTCGGGCCCCCCGTCAATTTCCCCAATCCGGCCTCGTATGGCCCGTTATAATATTTACCGTGTTCCGCATTCATGGTGGGAAATATCAACGCGGCGGCCCGGCGGCTCCGCATCGAGGACGCGGGGCGGATCCAGCGGGAGCAGCCCGAGGTGAACGAAAAACTGATCGGGTCGATGCGGAGCGTGTCGGCGCGCCTGGACGACTCCTCCAGCGAACTTTCGGGCGACGCAATGAAATTCGCCGAGAACATCCAGGGGCAGGCATCGTCGATCGAGGAGATCACGGCCACGATGGAGGAGATATCCTCCGGGACCGAGCAGGTGAGCATGAGCGCCCAGCGCCAGTCCGAGCTGATGGAAAGCCTCATGGGCAGAATGAACGATCTGCTTGCAATGGCCAGAGATCTGCGCGAAAAAATTGTATCGCTCAGGGAAGAGGAATTCACTCAAGCGCGGGTGGACTGATTCACGATCATTGCCGGCTTCACAGCCTGCGGAACCCGGATATAAACACTGCAAACTCGGACAGTATTTGGCCGCTCGGCTCTTTTTTCCGACGCTACATTGACCTATCGGGAGCAGAAGAAATTGTAATAACAAAAAATTGATTGCTATCTGATATGCCCTCCGGTAATGTACAGGGTCGATCAGAAACTTAACCCGGAGCTGATACATGAAAAAGACCGCGGCGTTTTTCGATTTCGACGGGACCATGCTTACCACGCACACCGCCCGTCTGGTGGGTAAATATCTGCGTGATACCGGTTCGCGTTATTTCGCCGGACGGCGGCTTTCTTTTTTGTTTTTGCTCCGCATGCTCTTCTGCCGGTTTCTCAGGAAGGCGGGGGTAATCTCGGAGAAGAAAATGGCGGAGGTGCTGATCAGTTTTTACCGGGGGCGGAGCGCCCGCGCGGTAGAGGAATGGGCGACCGGGTTTTACCGTGAATACGTGAAGCCGGAGTTCTCGGGCGTGGTGCTTGACATCGTGAGCTATCACAGGAAGAAGGGGCATATGCTGGTGATCGTTTCAGGCCAGGTGCGGACGGTGCTCAAACATGCGGCAGCCGACCTGGGCTTCGACCATATGATCTGCACGGATCTTGAAATCAACCGCGCGGGAAGGTTTACCGGCAGGGCTTCCGGAACCATCTGCGTCGACTCAAACAAGAGCGAGCTTGCGCGCGCATTCGCCCTGGACAACGGTATAGACCTGGAGTCATCTTTCAGCTACGGCAACAGCGATGCCGACGAGTCGATTCTGGCCATGGCCGGCAATCCGGTGGCGGTCGAGCCGACGGCGCGGCTCGAGGCCATCGCCCGGGAGCGCGGCTGGAGGATCATTAACCACTGAGAGCTGGAGGCACATGGATGAAACATGAAACATTGCTTCCCGGAATGAAAGAAACAATCAAGTCTTTCGCCGTCGATCTTCTCGGATGCGGGTGCAGCGGCGAAGTGTTCGATAGCATCGAAGTTTCCGATGAGGATTTCAGGCGGGAGTTCCGCGGAGGCAAACGCATCCTGATTGGCCGCAGGCTGTTGATTTATATCGTTCCCTGGAGCGACCGGATAGTCGTGCCGGACGATATCGATATTCTCGTTCACAGGGGAAAAGAAGAAAGAGACCGCAATGGATACAACCGTTTCAGGCTGGTTCTGACCGCGGACCGGGCTGATGAACTGCGGGAAAAGAACGGCGACCTGCTGCAGTCTCTGGTGCGGGGAGACGAAAAGCTGCACGTACATATACTGCCCGCCGATAATCCTCTTGTCAGCAGTATTGTGCGGCAGGGAACATGAGGGATATGGAACAGGAAAAATCAATTTTTATAACCGGCTCATCCACGGGGATCGGAAAGGCCTGCGCCCTGCATTTTGACCGCCTGGGCTATCGCGTTTTTGCCGGGGTGCGCAAAAAGGCCGATGCCGATTCGTTGCGACAGGAAGCATCCGATCGACTGGTGCCGGTCACAATTGATGTGACCGACCCCGCCCTGATAATGAAGGCTGCCGGGAATGTCGCGAAACGGTCCGGCGAGGGCCTGTACGGCCTTTTAAACAACGCCGGTATAGGGGCAGGAGGTCCGGTTGAATTTCTTGACATGGAGAAAGTGGAAAGCGTGATACGGGTCAATCTCCTGGGCATGATCGCGGTGACCAGTGCCTTCCTGCCCATGATCAGGAAGAGCAGGGGCCGTATCGTCAATATCGGTTCCATTTCCGGGATGCTGGCCCTGCCCGGAGCGAGCCCCTACGCGGCGTCGAAATTCGCCGTGGAGGCCTTTACCGATTCATTGCGCCTGGAGATGAGGCCCCACGGCGTGCGGGTCTCTCTGGTGCAGCCCGGGGACACGGAGAGCTCGATATGGAGCAAGGTTCAGAAAAATTTCAGCCCTGTTTACAGGACAGATCAGGTCCGATCGCTCTATGGATTTGTCATAGATCCGATCAGACAGGCCCTGGAACATCCGCGCCTGCAGCCCGTTGAAAAAGTTGTAAATGCCGTGGAGCACGCGTTTTTATCCGCTAAACCCAGAAGCCGCTACAGGGTCGGCAGGGATGCACGCATATTCGCCATGGTGCGGCACCTGCCTGATTCGGTACGGGACCGGCTCGTTATGAGGGGTTTGGAGAGACAATAAACGGCAGTATCGGGTTTGCTGTGTTATCGCGTCACAGCTGGTATTTATATTATGGAGTAATTGCAGGCTCATGCGAAACTTTTTTTGTGTAAGCATGCGCCTCAATGACGGGGTAGACTCTCATAAAGCTGATGGATTTCCATGGTCCGGTTCTGAAGGGGACTGGAGCCAACACTATTTTTTATAAAAGTTAAATTTATAACAATTATAATTTTAAACTTGCTTTTTTTATTAATAAACACGGTAATTTATTTCCAGAAGGGTTATTTTACCCACCCCTTAATTTTTCTGGCTTTTCGTTCCACCAGAGGCAAGGAGGCGCTATGTTTACCCGAATCAATGACTATTTCCTCGGAGTTTATAAAGACGCAAACTATGTTTCGAAGCAGAAGTCAAAAATAATCTTCATAATCCTCATTGTCATATTCTTATGCGCACCTGCAATTGTTATTATGGACCTTGCGACCGGGCAGGCGTCAATTGGAATGTTGTTCACCGTGATTGTCCCCATGGCGGTTATTATTGCCGTATTGTTTTTTCTGAAATCGGGTAAAAGCGGTGTTGCCGCCCATGCGAGTCTGGTCATTCCGCTGCTGGCTGTATGGTCCGCCCTTTTTTTTCTTGATGAAAGCCCTTATCCTATCTGCAGGCTTGATACAATCGTCTATATCCCCGCCCTCATGGTGCTGATGCCCCTGTTGATATCGAGGAATAGAATCACAATACTCATATACACCGTTGTTAATGCCGCGCTCTTCGCTCTTTATACAGTATTTGCTGAGGGATGGTTTAATTTAAATTCGACCATTATAGTCGATTATGCCGTCGATAATGGCCTTGCTATTGTTTTTGTAGGCATATTTTCGTACCAGATATTCAAGATCAACAAAAACGCACTGGACATGGCGGAGGAAGAAGCTCGTAAAAATGCCGAGCAGTATAGCATGATCAAGAGGCTTTACGACTCGATTAAAGGGGTGTCGAAAAAGCTGACCGAACATTCCAACGAGTTGTCCCAGGAGTCCGAATCATATTCTGTAAAATCACAATCGCAGGCGGCGGCCATAGAAGAAATAACTGCGTCGTCGGAAGAAGTCTCCAGCGGCGTCGACATGGTATCAGATAATGTCGCAAGTCAATACTCGCGAATGAAGTTGCTCATGGGAAACATTGAGACCCTGTCCGGGACAATAGAGCAGATTGCGGGTCGCATAGATCGGACTTTTTACCTCACCGATGAAATGTCAAACGTGGCGAATCGCGGCAGCGAGACTTTGAGCACCATGAGCCAGAGTCTCACCAAAGTCAATGAGAGCTCGGGGATGATGACCGGGATTGTCGGAATGATCGGGGACATCTCGGACAAGACAAACCTTCTCTCGCTGAATGCCGCCATCGAGGCTGCACGGGCGGGAGAAGCCGGCCGGGGCTTCGCGGTCGTTGCTGACGAGATATCCAAGCTGGCGGATCAGACGGCCTCGAGCATCAAAGAGATCGACGGGCTCATCAAGGCGAACGTGGAGGAACTGGCCCGTGGCATGGCCAACATTGAGGATACCGTGAGCACCATCATGCAGATCATACAGGGGGTGAGCACGATTAGCGTTGAAATTGGAGAGATTTCCCATCAGATGGAGAGCCAGAAGGAGATCAAGAGACAGGTCAACAATGAGGCGGGGTCAGTCATGGAAATGTCTGACGAAATCAAAAAATCCATGGAAGAGCAGAAGGTGTCCATGAACGAAATCGTCAAATCGATTACCAATCTGAATGATATCACCCAGGCTTATTCCGAGGGTGCGCGGCGGATGTCGGAGAAATCGCGAGACCTTGACCAGATGGTGCGTGAGCTCCATGGCATGGCTTTCGTTTAAGACATGATTTATTGTTTAACCGTCTGGTAATTTTCGCCGTGTACCGTGCCATTCCTTGAAAAAACATATCAGGCGCCATTTATTTATATATCCGTTCTCGATAAACCAGTCAGTCTCCTTCTTGATTGACTTTCGTGCCGGTGTTTGCGGCAATTGCAGCTTCTTCACGCCCCTGGAGCTGTCATTCCATTTCTGTATTTTTCCAATCCTTTCCGATGAGATACTGTTCACCAGCCGTTTAACGAACCCATCAATCCCGTGGCGCCGGTGACAAGTTTTCTTATAACAGGTGCCCTGTCATTAGTATATATAACACTCTATAATCGTATAAATAATTTTGAGGCCTCTGCCCAGTTATTTTTTCAGCGGAGGTATTATGTGAAAATGAGCAGATGTATATACAGGGATTGTGCCAGCCGGGACCATCTTGATGAGAATGGAAAATCTGTATAACTATATATCCGGAAACAGATGGAACTCAGGCCTGCCGTTATACACATTTTTGGAGATGAGCACCTCGGTCCCGAAATGACGCTTTATCGTTTCCTGGTCAAGAATGCCTACCGGGCCATTGCCGACAACGCGTCCCCCGTCCAGTATAATGATGCGGTCCGCCGCCTGCGCGATGAAATTGAGGTCGTTGGAGCTGATGATCACGATATGATCACCGTTCATGACATACCTGCCCACCGCCCGTTTCAGCATCCTCACCGAAGCTATATCCAGGTCATTGGTCGGGTTGTCAAGAGCGATGGCATGGGCCTCGCCGATAAAGGTGTGCGCCAGCATGGCGAGCCTGAATATGCCGTCAGGCAGCACCCCGAGCGCGGAGTCCCTGAAGGGGGAAAGGCCGAGCAGATTGATATATTCATCGGCAATCTGGCGGTCATAATCTGAATAGGGCCGGAATGCTTTCTTGTAGGGGGCCCGTGCATGGAGAAGGAAATCATGCAGTCCCTCATCCGGATTGAGCGGGATGCCGGCGCCGTAATAACGTACGTGTTTTCTTGCCTCGGCTTTTCTGCGCGGAAGCGGCGCTCCGTTTACCGCTATGGATTTGGGGAAGCGTCCCGCCAGTCCCGCAAGGCTCTTCAGAAGGAGCGTTTTGCCAGAGCCGGATTTTCCGATAATGCCGACCGTTTCCCCGTCATTGAATGACGCGCTGATGCCGCTCAGTATCGTGGTGCCGCGTATTGAGAGATCAAGGTTTTTGATGTCTATCATACCGATGGGTCCTTTTTTTGATATGGAGCAGAAAGAGCGCGTAAGAAAATAAAAGTACGCACCCCGCCGCGTACCATACGCCCGCCATCCGCGCGGTCATTATAACGGCCTGCTGAAATATAAGCAGAAATAAAAATACAAGCGGGGCGGCGCGGGTGCCCCGCGAAAGCTTCCTCAGGCTGATCACGATGCCGCAGGTCCATCCTGCAAAGAGGAGTGCGATCGTTGCCAGCAGAGCGCGCGTTATGGCCAGTCCTGCCGCGACGCAGGCCCTCGAGCCTGCAGCCCCTCCGTGGAAAGACGGCCCCTGGGCCCATGCGCCTAGCTCCGGGCGCAGGGCCCATGACAGGCACAGAACAAGGGCCGCAACCGACAGGGCCGCGGCTGCAAGGGGCCAGGGACCCGGCAGTACCGCTTGGTGACCGAGGAGTATCGCCTCCGGCATCCTTGCAGCTGCGGGTACGCCGCCGGTGATCATGAACCAGACTGCGGCGACGATGATTCCCTGGGCCAGTGCTCCGGCAACGGCGAGCTCGCTTTCGTCAGTCGAGATGACGGCTCTTAAAAACAGCTGGTATACAAGCAGGGCTGCAAACACTAATGCCGGAAGGATCGGGGTTGCCGTTAAAAAAACGGATGTGACAAACAGCACGAATGAGCCCACGGCCGCCTCGCCGCTCTGGATATGGTCGCAGGGTATGACCTGATCGTAATCGCCGAGTCGCGCAAGGGCAATATAGGCGGTGGCGCCCACCATGGTCAGGATGAGGAAAGAGGTTGGGGCGCCGGACAGGATGTTAACCATGAGAAGCGCCGCAAGAGCCAATGCGGCTGCGAGTGCGGATAAGGTAATGAAGAACCTGTCACTCATCATCGGCGTCTTCGTCGTTATTGTCATCGGCGCCGTTATCCTCATCTTCCGAGTCGTCTTCTTCATCGTCAAAAGAAGGTTTCTTTTTTACCTTTAGTTCATTTTGTTTCTTCTGTACGGCTTCCTCCTTCACCGGTTCGGTGAGGGCGGCGTCTTTCTTTTCCGGTTCGCTTTTTTCGATAACGGGCTGATCTGTCGGGTCGCCCAAATCCTTCGCCATGCCGGAGAGGGCCGGGTCCTTTCTTGCCCGGGAAAGGTAATCACCGAAACCAGACAGCTCTGAGAGAATCGATTTCGCTTTTTCCCTTCTGCCGCTCAGGGCGTATGCCCTGCACAGCATAAAGCGGTCGTCATTTGCGAGCGAGAGCTTTTCAAAGTGATCGATTGCGTTATCGTATTCTTTGAGATGGAAATACGCCCGGGCGGTCATGAGCCTGGTGTCAAACGTGCGCGCTGTTTCATCAAAGGTGTTCAGTATCGTCACGCAGCGCCGGTAATTCCCGTTCTGAAAATCATGCGTTGCCAGCAGGATGAACACCTTCCTGTATTTTGAGGGATAGTCCTTTCGGTTCCCGGCCAGAGAGAATAATTTTTCGAAATGGGATATATGGCGCTGGTCATTCCGCCGGTAGTAGACGCTTCCGATCTGGTACTGGATTTCCGGATTGTCCGGGTTGGAAGATGCGGCGCGCTTGAGGGTCTTCAGCGCGTCGTCATATTTTTCCATCTTGATCTTGATCGCGGACATGAGCAGGGAGGCCTCGACCGATTTCGGATTGATTGCGAGGGCCTTTTCGATATCATCCTCCGCGGAGGGAAGATCGTCAAGATTGTAGTGGCAGGTGCCCCGCCGTATCCGTATCCGGTAATCGGCCGCGTTATCGATAAATCCGAATTCGAACACACGGTCGTAATGGGCAACGGCGCTCCGGTAGTTGTGACGCTCGAGCTGGATGTCCCCCATGACCATCTGCACTTCGGCGTAGAATGGGATCCGCGACGCGATGTCGCCCAGGTAGTCTGACGCGCGGTCCAGATCGCCGTTTTTATAGGCGTTCATGCCAAGTTCGAATTTGGGAGCCAGGAAAGAACTCTCTATGTTTACGGCGCTTTTGAACCTGTTCATGGCATCGGCGTTTTTTCCGCTTTTTTTCAGCTCCACGCCCTCATTGTATTTTTCAATCGCGTCATTGTTATCGGTCCAGAGTAGCTTGTTGATCAGGGATTCGATTTTCTGGCGCGCCGCTGCGTCCCCCGTCCGTTCCCACATGGAGCGGCATATCGAGACAACGCTTTCGTAGTCGTTTCTCTGCTCCGCCATGATGAGTGCGTTCCAGTACGAATTGATCAGATACTGGCGGGAGATATTTTTCTTGGTTATTGCCGTCTTGTAGTAGTTTTC
>JAFGJX010000010.1 GCA_016928865.1 Spirochaetota bacterium | reverse complement strand
TTGCTGTACATCTGGAACTCCTTGGTCTCCTTGAGAACCCCGTCACGGTAGATCTTCATGACCGCGCGGCTCTCGGTGCTGGCGGGCTCCGGAAGAGCGTCGCTCTTTTCCATGATATCCCTGCCGGTGAGGGCGTAGAGGATACCCGTTCCGGCGATGACACATGCGATGCAGATGGCTATGCGCTTCATATCTTCCTCCTCGCAGAAAAATCAGTCAAAATTGAAAAACCGCCCGATATAGAAGTATTTCCAGAACCTCGATTCCGAAGCGCTCTTCTCGAGGGAGACGCCCGTCGCCTTTATGACCGCGGGGAGTATCAACAGGGCCCCCATGGTCGTGGCGATCATGGTGATGGAGACGAGCAGGCCGAACAGCACGATCGGCTTGAAATTCGAAAGGACAAGTATGGAAAATCCCGCTATGAGGGCGAGCGACGTGTAGATGATCGCCTTTCCCGAGATCGCGAGCGTGTTCCGGATGGTCTCGTCAACGCCGAGTCTGCGCTCTCTGAAGTGGCGGTACGTGTTGAGAAAGTGAATGGTATCGTCAATCCCGATGCCGATGGTGATGCCGGCGATGATCGCCGTGGCGGTATCGAGCCTGATGCCGAACCATCCCATGATGCCGAAGCTGATAGTTACCGCGAACCCGATCGGGATCAGGGAAATGAGCCCCGCCTTCCAGTTCTTGAAAAGCAGGATGACGATAACAAGCACGACGATCAGGCTTAACAGAAGGCTCATGAGCTGCCCCTGCACCACGTAGCTGGAGAGCGCTATGATTATGCGCGGCTCTCCGGTGATCCTGGCAGAATAGGGCGCGGGCAGCGTCTTTTTCAGGTATGTGTCGATATTGTCCAGAATCTCCTGGAGGTCCGTCGTGTAGAGGAAGTTGTCCTCCGGGCTCTTTATCTTCGCGAAAATCATTGCGGTCCGGTAGTCCTCGTCCAGCAGTGGCTCGAACTCGTCAATGCGCCCGTCGAAATCGCTGTCGTCGCCGGAAAAGATCTCGAAGTATTCCCTGATAGTCGCGGCTGAATCCGGCACGCGGTAAAGGGCCGGGTCGTCGTTGTTCATGGCGCGGTGCATGGTCTTGACGATGCTGCTGATGGAATCGGCCCTGCTTATATACAGGTCGGCGTTTTCAGGCGAGAGCAGCCATTCGCTGATGCGGTCCAGCTCCCGGAGAAATGCCGGGTCCTTGATCCCGTCCGGGCTGCCAGAATCGACGAGCATGTTAACGCCCATGGCGCCGCCATATTTCTGTATCTCGGGGATGGTCCTCCTTATATAGTCGTCCTTCTTGAAGTAAGTCAGCACCGACGTCTCCACGCGTATCATGCTCAGGCCGACCAGCGCCGCCAGCGCGATCGCGACGGTTATCGCAACGACCGCGCGGGAGTGGTTGACGGCCAGCCCGGACAGGAACCGCGATACCGCGTCTGCCGGCGTCTCACGGCGCCCGTTTGCCGCAGCGCGGGTAAAGAAGCCCCTGCCGGTATGCGCGTTCCGCGGAAGGATCTCAAGCAGGGCCGGAATCATCGACGTCGCGATAATCACCGCAAACAGGACGCCGATGGCGGAGCTGATGCCCCACTCCCGTATCCCCGTGATCTGGTTGGTCGCCAGCGAGAGGAATCCGAAAAAAGTCGTCAGGCCGGCCAGGAGCACGGTCACCGATATATGGCCCATTGAGCGCCGAAGCCCTTCCTTCCTTCCCCGCTTCAATATATCATCAAGGTCGATATAGTACTGGTTTAAAATATGTATCGAGTAAGAGCTCCCGACCGCAACCATGAGGGTGGGCAGGGACGTGGAAATCATGTTGAGCTTTATGTTCAGGTAGCCCATGAGCCCCATGATCCAGATGTCGGCAATGACAAGAGTGGCAAAGGGGAGCACCACGCCGCGGAGCGTACCGAAATTGAGAAAAAAGACGAAAGCAACCACGATGAGCACAAGCGGGAGAAAGGTTTTCAGGTCTTTCATCATGTAGTCGTTCATGAACTTGTTTACAATGGGAATCCCGTGAGGCGTGACCGACAGCTCCCCGTGATGGCTTTCGAGTATCCGCCATATTTCGTCCGATATCTCACCCAGGTCCCTGGTGTCCTTCAGCCGGAGATGCAGCCCGAAATCGGTGATCCTGCCGGTGGCCGGGTCTTCCGCGTACAGGGCGGCCCTGAAGGACGGATTATGCCTCAGCTTTTTTTCAAAGGCGGCGAAATCTCCATCGGATTTCGGGAGAATCCGCTTTCCTTCATCGTCCTTTTCGACCAGGTCCACGGCCGCCAGCGCGTCGTCCCTGCCGCTGATGTCCTGTGCGGTCAGCGGCGACATAATGACATCTATAAGCTCGCTCTTCTTCAGTCGATATGAGCGGGCACTGTCACGGTACAGCCCGCGCATCCGGCGCGGCCCCAGCCTGTCCGCATCGCCGTACAGACGTGTGATCGCGCGGGACAGGGCTCGCTGAAACGGCGGGTCGTCTTTGAAACGATCCAGGACCCCGGCACGCGTTAATTCCTTCCCGTCAAGAAGCGCGCCGAGTGCCCTGAGGCGGGCCCGCTCCCGCCCTTCATCAAAGCTCTTGTACTCTTCGAGGTCGGTTATCATGTTGTCCAGGGCGACGAAAAAGCGGGGAGTCCACACCGAATCCGCGGTCGTGTTGGCCACGATGAACTTGCCGATGTTCCCGTAGGTCTCGATTATTTTTTTGTAAAACCGGTATTCCCGGTCTTCTTTCGGCATCATGACATCGAGGGAATTATCGAACTGCAGCCTGGGGATGCCAAACCCGAGGCCGATGGTAACCGCGAGCAGCGCGGCGAGGACCGGGACCGGGTGTCTCAGGACGAACCGAATATATCTATCCATTGGCTTTTTTTCCTTTGTTTCTATCAGCCGATGACCTGTCTTTCAGAAGGCCGGACAGCATGATATCCTGGAAGCTTGAGAGGATTTCATTCAGGGTCATGTTGTTTTCCAGGATGAATCGCGAGTTGATAACCCGCGTGCCGGCCCCGGCAAGAAACGAGGCCACGAACGACGGGTTTATTTTTTTGAAATATCCGGCTCTGACCCCGCTGACGTAAGTCTTGATAACGGTCTTCCGGTGGCTTTCACGAACCGCGTAAAGGCGCTTTTCAATATGGGGATAAAGGAGCGTAACGTCCTTTACCAGAGTGGTTGAAATATCCCCGAAAAGCGAAAAGGGCAGCTCAATGAGCCGGTAAAGCTTGTCCAGGGGGTCGTTCTCACTGCCGTCAATGGCGGCAACCCCCTTTTTATATTCGGCTATCATGTCGTCCAGAATGGACTCGGCCAGTTCGTCCTTGCTCGCAAAAAACTTGTAGAAGGTCTTTTTGGATATACCGCATTCCCGCGCGATCATGTCGATGGTTATCCCCCTGACGCCCATCCTGAAAGAGAGCTCGCGGAACCGATCCTTGATCATGGCTTTCAATCGCCGGTCATCCATGCGCCCCTGCCGCCCCGTGGTTATGGATCAAAAGGAAACTGATAATACCGTTATGGTTTCCTCGGTATTTTGTCAAGCATAATTATTCCCCGCCGCGGCAACGCGGCACGAGGGGGAACGCGTGCCGACCGGAAGGCCTGAAGCAAAAACGCGGGAAAAATAAAGATATTGACAGTGCGCGACACGGGCACTATATATCTGTACCATATCAACAACTGCGGCAAAAGGTTTGCATGAAGCGGAAATTGCTGAACATCCTTCCGGTCTTTCTCTGCGCGGCAGCTTTGCATTCCTGCTCATGCCTTGACGCTTCCGGACCGGCGAAACGTCTTCTGCCGCTTCAGATACTTCAGAACATATATCCGTACTATGAAGGCCTGACCTATCCGGATGAGATAAACACGGAAGAAGCCGTGATGACCGGTAATATCTTTTACGCCGACCCCGGCCACCCTGGCGCGAGCATGTCCAATCCGGGAACCGACGAGGAGCATCCCTGGACGTCCTTGCAGGACGTTATCGAAAGCGGCATGATCGAAACAATGGAGCCGGCCGTTCATCCCTATACCGACCGCGCCGTCATGACTGTCAAAAATCCCGGTGCGCCGGTCAGGGCGGGAGATACCATCGTGCTGAAGAGCGGCCATCATGGCGATATTTTCATTCAGGATTATTTTAATTCCGGCTACATCAATGTGATCGCCGATGCGGGCGCCACCGCGTCGCGCCTGCACGTCCAGTCAGGCTGCAGATGGCGGTTCAGGGGCCTCACCGTGCGGCCGGATACGGGACACACGGAGGGGTATCCGCTCGTATTCCTTGAATCCCACGGCTGGCACGGACCGGTGTACAACATCACCATTGACGACTGCACCCTCTACTCGGCAGCGGACGCGTCAGCGTGGAGCATGGACGACTGGAACTCGCTCTCGTGCAACGGCATAGTCGCGTATGGACAGAGAATGACCATCCGGAGGAACACCCTCCGGAATGTAAACTTCGGCCTCACGATCTCAGGAAATTTCGGGCTGGCGAAGGGGAACACGATTGAAAACTTCGCCGGCGACGGGATGCGCGGGCTCGGCAACGATCTTTTTTTTGAATACAACACGGCAAGGAACTGCTATGATGTCAACGCCAACCATGACGACGGGTTCCAGTCCTGGTCAATCAACGACGACCCGCCCCGCGAACGCGTGGTTCTCCGCGGTAACGTGATCATCAACTATTCAGACCCCGCCCAGCCTTTCAGGGGCGCGCTTCAGGGCATCGGCTGCTTCGACGGCTTTTACATCAACTGGGTCATTGAAAACAACGTGGTCATAACCGACCACTGGCACGGAATCTCACTGTACGGCGCCATCAACTGCAGGATCGTCAACAACACGGTGATCGACATCAACGACGAGACGCCCGGGCCGCCCTGGATCGCGATCGTTCCGCACGGCAGCGGCATCCCGAGCCGGAACTGCCTGATACGGAACAATATCGCGACCGCCATAACCGCCACTGAAGGCGTCACCGCGGACCACAACTACATCATTGAAAGCTATTCCAGCTACGGGGACATTTTCGTCAATCCCGCCGCTGGCGATCTGCATTTACAATCTGGTGCCCCGGTCATTGATGCCGGCGCCGCGGAATCTGCCCCGCTGATCGACATTGAGGGAAAGGAGAGGCCAGGCGGGAACGGATTCGATCTCGGGGCGTACGAGTATTAAGACACAGTCCCGGTAGATAAAATCAAGTTGACCAATACCTGCAAGATAAGATACATTCACCGGAAAAGGTTTTATCAATTCTAATTTAACAAGGAACGGAAATGGAAGCTGATAAATGGTGGAGCACCTGGGCGCCGGTGTGGGAACATATCGAAGACCGGCATTTCGGCACGAAAACCGCGGAATCCCTTATCGGACAGATCAGGCCCGAGGTCCTGGTGGTCGGCGCGGGCCAGGGCCTTATCGTGCGCTACCTGAAAGACACGGGTATCAGCGCGGTCGGGCTCGACATCAATCCCCGGATGGTCAGGATAGCGAAAGAGAAGTACGGTCTGGGCATCATCGAAGGCGATGCCGGCAAACTGCCGTTCAACGATGCTTCTTACAATAGCGTCATCATATCTTCAGGCGTCGTCGACTACGGCGCGGATGAATCCTCGATAAAGAGGTTCATCGAAGAAGCGCTGCGGGTGTGCCGGGAGGGGGGCCATGTGTTTGTCGCGTTCTACCGGGTGATCGAGCCGATCGAAAAGATATACCGGCGAATCGGCGTCATCGACCGGGACAGCGTGTACCGCATGACGCGGATCTTCGAGATAAACGAGCTCGCGGAGAAAAACCCCCTCCTGTGCATGAAGCCGATCCGCCGATGGACCGGCAAGAGCAGAATGCGGGTTGGCGTTGAATGGGCGATTGTCGGGCTGACCCGGCCGAAGGAATTCATGACGGAGCGGAAATGGATCAACAATGTGTTCCAGTCAGCGGCGGAAAAGGGGATTACACGCAGGGAACTCCTCGACAGCGTCCCTGACAGGCTGCCCTACTGGACCAGGCGGCAGATCGAGGAGCTCATGGACCGGATTCAAACCGGATACAGTGATATACGGACGTTCGACGACTGCACGGTCATTGTCCTGCGCAAATAGCTACAGGTTTTCGCCAAAGGCTTTCTTCATCAGGTCGCGCCGCCGGGGCCGGTAGGTGCCGGCCGACCGCTCCCGCTCCACCACCTTCTGAATCAGCTTGAACATTTTCATCTGCTGGGGCTCATCCTGGTAAAAGCGCTCCCACGCGAGATAGTAGAGCTCCTGGAGCCGCTCCGGACTCAACAGCTTCGGCGTGTACACCACGTTGGCCGCGTTGTAGTGGTTCCAGTCATGATCGAAAATCCTTCCCTGATCAGCCAGTTCGGTATAGGCGCGCGTGTGGGGAAACGGCGTGAGCACGGTGAACTCCGCGAGGTCGAGGTCGATCTCCAGGAGAAAATCGATAAGCCGCTTGATGTAGTCCTCGTCATGGCTGTCAAGGCCGAGAAGGATGGTGCCTTCAACCGCGATATCATGGTCATGGTAGCGCTTGATCCGCTTTTTTATGTAATCTGAAGTGTCGAAAACAGCCTGGTACACGTACCAGGCACCCGCCTGCCGCGCCAAGTCGAGCACCTCGGGCTTGTCCTCTATGGTATGGCAGCACCAGTTCTTTTTCAGGGGGATCATCTCCCTGAAAAGGTCCTTTTCCCACTGCGTGTCCTGCGCCAGCGAATTGTCCACGACGAAGAGGCGATTGTTATCGGTCAGCTCCATCTCCTCAATGGCGCGGTCGATGGGACGCGGCCTGAATTTTCTCCCCCCCAGGAACGCCACGGCGCAGGGGTAGCAGTTGAACCGGCACCCGCGCGAGGCGTGAACCAGGTCCACCATCTGCACGCCCTTGTAGTAGTAGAGGTCGCGCTTATAGATGCCCCGCCGCGCAGGGCCCACCATCTCGATGGGCGGCAGGTCGTTCATGAAGTCATAGACCTTCTTCAGGCGGTCATTCCTGAAATCGGCGAACACCTCTTCCATCTTCCCCTCGGCCTCGCCCAGGAATACCGCGTCAGCGTGGGCCGCGGTCTCCTCCGCGTGCAGCATGGTTGATATGCCGCCGAAGATGACCTTCACGCCGCGCTTCCGGAACTCGTCCGCGATCTCCCACCCCCGCTTCACCTGCGTGGTGAGCATCATGGTTATGCCGACAAAATCGACCGGGTCGTCGTAGCTGAAGCCTTCCAGGTTCTCGTCGATGAACTCCACATCGACGTACTCCGGCAGTGCCGCCGCCATGACTGCCGGCCCATGAGGCGGCAGGTTGAAGGTGGTCTGGCCGGGGAGTTTTTCCCAGCGGGGATAGATGAGCCTGAATTTCATTTCCATCTCCTGACTAAAACATAAGCTTTTTTAGCGATTGGACCGAGTGTCAAGACATTTTCATGAAATCGCATACCGTTAAATTTTTTGTATTGATTTTTTCAATGTAATGATATTAGAAATAATATGGAATGAAATTTATGGACCATCTGGCCTGAAGACGCATGTAATCCAATGACAGACAATTATACCACAACCATCCTTATCGTGGATGACGAAGCCATCATCGCCATGGAAGAAGCGGCCACCCTTAAAAAGCACGGGTTCCATACGATCGTTGCTCATACCGGTGAAGAGGCCATAGAAATGGCGGCCGTCCAGCCGGGCATTAACCTGGTGCTTATGGACATCGATCTCGGCAGCGGAATGGACGGCACACAGGCAGCGGAGGTCATACTGGAGCACCTGGACATACCCGTGCTCTTTCTCTCCAGCCATACCGAGCCGGAGATGGTGGAAAAGACCGAACGAATCACCTCCTACGGCTATGTCGTGAAAAACTCGGGCGAGACCGTACTCCTCGCCTCAATAAAAATGGCGTTCAAGCTCCACAGCGCCTACGTTGTCCGGAAAAAGCATGAGGCTCAGCTCACTCAAGCGCTTTCCGAGCGGAAGCTAGCGGAAGAATCGATTCGACGAAGCGAGGAGAAGTATCGCACCATCTTTGAAAAAGCCGCGACCGCAAACAGCATCGTCGGCGAAGACTCGATATTTATTCTTGTGAATTCGAATTTTGAAAAACTCACCGGATATACGCGGGAAGAACTTGAAGGGAAAATGAGCTGGGCCGAGCTGGTCGCGGAGGAAGACCTGGAGAGGATGAAACAGTATCACATCCAGCGCAGGACCGGACCCGGTATTCCTCCGCAGACCTATGAATTCAGGGCGAAGACCAAGTCCGGAGAAATCAAGCACCTTTTCCTAAGCATCTCCATGATCCCCGGAACAAAGGAGAGCGTATCGTCGATCATTGACATCACCGAGCACAAGCGCATGAAGGAAATCATACGCCAGAGCGAGAAGCGGTTCAGCGATCTCGCGCAGTTCCTGCCGGAGACAGTGTTTGAAACGGACATTCAGGGCAGGATAACCTTCGTGAACGAGCCTTCGCTGGATCGCTTCGGCTACACCAGTGACGAATTTAAACGGGGATTGTCCTTCCTGGACATTCTCGTCCCCGAGGAGCACCCGCGGGGCATAGAAAATTTCGGCAAGGCGCTCAGGGGGGAGCTGACAGGAATGGTCGAGTATACCGCACGAAAAAAGGACGGGACCAGGATCCCGGTCATGATCAACACCTCCGTGATTGTTCTGAACGGCCGGCCCGCCGGGCTCAGGGGCTTTCTGGTCGACATTACCAGGCAAAAACGGGATGAAGAAGTCTACAAGATGTACCGGCATACCATCGACCAGTCTTCGGAAATCGTGTTCTGGCTGACGAAAGACGGCGGGTTCGAGTATGTGAACGAGATGGCCTGCCGCTCGCTCGGATACACGCGCGAGGAGCTGATGAAGATGAGCCTGTGGGACATCGGCCCTTCCCTTCCCCGCGAACAGTGGGAAGCAGACATGGCGCGCTACTATAAAGAACGGCAGGGCGGATCCACGGTTTTTGAAACCGTACACCGGCGCAGGGACGGGTCCGAGTACCCGGTAGAGGTGCAGGCCCAGTTTCTCTGGTTCGGCGACCGCCCGATGCACGTTGCAGTCGTGCGCGATATATCGGAGCGCAGGCGGACGCAACAGGCGCTGCGGGAAAGCGAAGAACGCTGGCAGTTCGCTCTGGAGGGAGCTGGCGACGGAGTGTGGGACTGGGACGTGCAATCCAACAGGGTATTTTTTTCGCGGCAGTGGAAGGCCCAGCTCGGCTATGAGGACCATGAAATCGGCAACGACCTCGGTGAATGGGACAGCCGGATCCACCCCGACGACCGCGACACTACCTACCGGGAGCTCAATCGCCATCTCGAGGGAGCGGTCGCGGTGTACGCAAACGAACACCGCCTCAGATGCAAAAACGGTGTCTACCGCTGGATCCTCGACCGCGGCAAGGTGATTTCCCGCACACCCGAAGGAAAGCCCCTGAGGGTGATCGGCACGCACACCGACATAACGGAGCGGAAGCGGAACGAGGAACGCTATTCCGCCATCATCCAGGCGGCCCTGGACGGTTTTATCATCTTCGATATGGACGGGCGCATTCTTGAAGTCAACGCTGCCTACGCCCGGATGAGCGGATACAGCCGCGACGAGCTGACGGGCATGACCATCCCGGACATCGATGCCGATTTGAAGCCCGGGGAAATGCCCTACCGGATCAAGAACCTCCACCGGGTGAAATTGACCCGCTTCGAGACGCGCCATCGCAGAAAGGACGGCGCCCTGATCGACGTCGAGGTTAGTATCAGGGTCCTCGAACATGAAAGCAACCGGTTCTTTGTCTTCGTCAGGGACATCACCAGGCAGAAAAACGACGCGGCGGCGCTTGAAAATTCCCTGCACGAAAAAGAGGCGCTCTTCCGAGAGCTCCAGCACCGGATGAAGAACAGCCTGGCAATGATCATAAGCCTGATTGGACTTGAGATGGACCGGCTGGAAAACAGCGCAGCGCGCGAGACCCTCGAGGGCCTCAGGGGAAGGATTGATTCCCTCTCGCACCTGTATGAATTCCTGTCCCGCTCTGATATGTCGACGAGGGTAGACCTTGACGAATACATACAGTCGATCGCCTCATCACTTGCGCGCACCTATATCCCGGATACGAGCGCCATTCACACTGAAATTGAATGCGAACACATGTTCGCAAACCCGAAGAACGCGACCGCGTGGGGCCTCATCGCGAACGAGCTGGTGACCAACGCGCTCAAGTACGCCTTCCCCGTGGAGGGCGCCGGCACCATCCGGGTGAGGCTGCAAAAGAACGGGGATTCGATGGAACTGTCCGTGTCTGACAACGGCGCGGGGCCTCCGGAGGATTTCGACCTGGACAAGCCGAAGGGGTTCGGGACACTCCTGGTGAAGATGCTGGCCAGACAGCTCCGCGGTACCTTCTCGTTCGCGCGCGGGGAAGAGAACGTCTTTACCGTGCGCGCTCCCGCGCCGCCGGATGCACAATGATCTGCCGCCCTGACAGGTCCTTATCTCAAGGGTTCAGCCTCGATGAGGTCAAGGTCCAGCGTGTAGCCGAACACTCCCGGCGCGGAAAGCCTTATATTCGCGGGCATGCCGTTCCTGCGCTCCCCGGAGAACCGCACCCGCCGCACGACCTTCGATGATCCATCATACAGAACCAGCTCAACCGTTCCCCTCTGTCTCATGACAAGGTCGGTCATACCGTCGTCGGCGCGGTAGCGGCACACGCGGCCCCCGTCCGGAAGCATTCCCGCGCCGACCGGCGACCCTGCGGGCCCGAACAGGATGAGCCTTATATCGCGCAGCATGCCCATGACCATGTCCGGCGAAGCGAGGGGCCCGATCCCCCGGTTAATGACCAGCCTTGCGTTATATTCAGCGTCCAGGAGCACCAGGCCTTCGATCGACATCAGGGTGCAGCGTATCCTGCCGGTATCAGGCTCCGCAGCGGATACGCCGATCATGGTCGCGCGCGACCCGCCGGGAAGGGTACCGTCTATCGAATGAACCAGGCGGCAGGGCCCCTTCAGGAAGGGCGCGAGGCCCTCTTTCACAATATCAGCTGTTTCAGCTTCACCCGCTGGCGTGATGCGGGGCAATCCCGCACAGGCGAAAAGAAGCGGCAGAAGAAGGATTGCGGCCGTGGACCGCATCACAGGCCCCTGAACAGGCTTTCGGGGAGAGTCTTGTTCATCGTCACCCGGTTGAAATCAATCACGGTATACGACTTTCTGCTCTCGTAGATAGTGACTGACCGTATCACGCCCGGCTCGTTTGACAGCTTGAGCTCGATCCGCTGTATGATGCCGGCCATCGACTTCTCCTTTGGCGTGAGAACGATTATTCTGCCCGGCCTGAGCTCCGGCGTAAAGGAAGGGTTCGCGTCAAAATTTCCCCTCATCCAGAGTGTTATTTCCTGGAGCACGATCTGCATCGACTGGAGCTGGGCCGAGGAGTCTTTTATTACCGATCCGCCTTTCCTGACATAGCGGGTCACGGTCCCTCCGTGCATCAGGAGCACGCTGTTGACGGGCGAGAGGTATTCCCAGCGCAACGACCGCGGCGCCTGGAAATAGAGCCTCCCCCGTGACGCCAGCGGCCTTGCGAGTATCTCCATATGCTTTTTCTGGGTGAATTCGGCCTGGACCGAGGTTATATCCCCGGCCGCCCTTTTGATCTGGTCCCACGAATCGCCCCATGC
This sequence comes from Spirochaetota bacterium, assembly GCA_016928865.1. Classification (GTDB taxonomy): domain Bacteria; phylum Spirochaetota; class UBA4802; order UBA4802; family UBA5550; genus RBG-16-49-21. Next base: position 4,083 of record JAFGJX010000010.1, on the reverse strand, counting down.
AACGAGGGTGAGGCAGAGGAGGAGGATGGAAAGACGAATTATAACATTTGCAACAGAATATCTTCTCATTAATACCCCTCTGTCCCCTAGGACGATATTCATGATTACATCAATTCCCCCCTGTCCCCCGCAGGAGGCATGAAGGATTAAGCTTTATCTATTAATTCATTCTTGTTCTTAAAAAAGCTGAATCAATATATCTCATATCTTCATCATTAATAATCAGCCCCCTCTTTCGTGCCCCCTGCGGGGGACAGGGGGGCGTGAGAACAGAAGCGCTACATCATCCCGCCGTTGACCCCAATCACCTGGCCGGTGATGTATGAGGCGTCATCCGAGCAGAGAAATCGCACCACCGTCGCCACCTCCTCCGGCTTACCGATCCTTCCCATCGGGATGACGTTCTTTATCATTTCAACCGGCGCGTCCTTTATCATATCAGTCTCGATCAGGCCGGGCGCCACCACGTTGACCCGTATGTTCTTTCTCGCAAGCTCTGACGCGATAGAGCGGCTCGCTCCGATAAGGCCCGCCTTAGCCGCGGAATAGTTCGCCTGCCCCTTGTTGCCGACAAGCCCGGCCACGGACGCGATCGAGACCACCGAGCCCCGCTTGTGGCGGAGCATTTTTTTCAATACGGGCTTGGTCATGTTATAAAAGCCCTTCAGGGTTGTGCCGATGACGGAGTCCCACTCCGTTTCCGACATCATCAGAAAAAGGTTGTCCGCGGTGATACCGGCGTTGTTCACGAGAGCGTCTATTACAGGGCGGCGCGTCAGGAGATCTTCCATCGCCGCCCCTGCCTGCGCTGTATCGGAAACATCAAATTTTATCAGCTCGCCCTCGCCGCCATCGCTCCGCACGCGGTCAAGAACCTCGGCGGCGGCGGCATCGTTCGACCGATAGTTAATGACAACATAATAGCCGGCCCGTGCCATCTCGAGTACGATCGCGCGGCCGATGCCCCTGCTCCCGCCGGTGACAATGGCGACCCTTTTTTCAGTACTTTCGCTCATCCGCTTATCTCCTCTCCATCACGCATGTTCGGGACGGAAGACCTGCAGTTCTATCCTTCCCACGCTGTCGGAACCGACCTGCGCCGTCCCGGAAATCGTCGCGTAGGTTCCGTTCTTGGACTGCTCTTCCACGGTAACCACGATCGCTGACCCCAGCGGGATCTTGTTACAAAAAAAATCGGCTCTCTTAATCCCCACGAGCCAACCCTGCTTGGCGGCGCCTTTTCCCTCCCTCATTTCATGCCATCCGAAGTTGATTCCGGCGGTCTGGGCCGCGAGCTCAACAAGGATAATGGGATCGACGTGGCCGTCCTCGTACAGGGGCCAGCGGGGCGAAACAGTAGACACGGTAACGCAGTGCCGCTCATTGATCTCGATGACCTCATCTATGAGCTTCATCGCGCCGCGATGAGGCAGCAGTTTTTCAATATCGATATTATCCATGCACACGCACCCATCCGCAACGTGCGGTACGATACCGTACGGCAACTGCAGGATTGATGTCAATAAAAATATCTTGACATCCCGCCAATATACAAAAACCCTTTTCTGACATTAAAATCTTACCCGACATGCGAGGAGTCTTGATGGAAGAATTGCTGGCAGAACTCAAGGATAAAATAATCGCGACCCTGGACCTGATCGATGTGACACCAAAGGACTTCATCGAAGACGACCCGCTGGTCGGCGGAAAGCTGGGGCTTGATTCCATCGACGTGCTGGAGCTCGCCATGATGATTGACCGTGACTACGGCATCAAGATCGACAACAAGGAACTGGGGCAAAAGATCTTCGCCACGCTGAGAACACTCGCGGAACATATACTCTCACAACGCAGGGGGTGACCGCGGTGGACGGCACCAGGGTATTCATTACCGGCATGGGCGTCCTGAGCGCGCTCGGAAGCGGCACAGGCGCGCATGTTGACGCACTGAAAGAAAACCGTTCCGGGATCAGGCCCCTCGGCCTCTTCCCCGCCTCGCCGGGAAACCTTCTCCCCGCGGGTGAATATTCCGGCGACCTGCCCGAACCCGGCATGCCGCGCACACACCGTCTTGCGCTTGCCGCAATGCGGGAGGCCTGCGCCGGCAGGGACATCGTTCCCGACGCCGTCATCATCGGCACCACCACCGGCGGGATGGCCCTGACCGAGGAGCTCCTGCGCGCCGGCGAAAGGGATGCGGCGCGCTACCTGCATCATTCGACTTCGTCCGTGGCGGAATATATCGCCGGCGCGCTCTCCTGCCGCGGACCAGTCCTTACCATAACCACCGCGTGCTCATCAGGGACCGCCGCGATCAAGCTGGCGTGCGAGCTCCTTCGTTCGGGACGCGCGCGGTGCGTGCTCGCCGGCGGCGCCGACTCGCTCTGCCGCCTCACCTACTACGGATTCAACGCGCTGCAGCTCATCGACCCGGACGGGGCGCGTCCCCTGGACCGCTCCCGACGCGGCATGTCCGTGTCAGAAGGCGCGGCCATGCTTCTGCTCGAGGCGGCCGCGTCCGCGCCCGCCAACGCAATCGCCGAGATACTGGGCGGCGGCCTGAGCTGCGACGCGTACCATCCGGCGAGTCCCCATCCTGACGGAGACGGCGCGCGCGCCGCGATGAGCGCCGCGATCGAGGACGCGGGCACTTCAGTGTCCGGAATCGGCTACATCAACCTGCACGGCACGGGAACGGTCGACAATGACCGGTCCGAGGCGCGCGCGGTGCGCGCGCTCTTTGGAGCCAACATTCCACCCCTCTCCTCAGTGAAGGGAGCGACCGGTCATTCTCTCGCCGCGGCCGGGGCGATCGAGGCGGTGATAAGCGCCCTCTCTATGCAGAAGGGCTTCCTGCCCGCTAACACCGGCTGCATCGACCCGGACCCCGACCTCGGCCTCGTCCCCCTCGCCGAAGCGTGCGAAACGCCTGTCGCCACAGTCCTGTCGAACTCGTTCGGCTTCGGCGGCAACAATGCCTGTCTGGTGCTGGGAAAACCGTCCGCCGGCCGCGCGCCGCTGCCAAAGGCCCTGCCGCCCCTTTTCGAGATACGGGGAGGCTCGTGCGTTACCGGCGCGGGCGATATTGAAGCCACGCTCGCACATCTGGAAGAAGGCATGGAATGCCGCGGCCTGCTTCCGCTCGCGGACATATCAAAAAATCTTCCGCCCCGCGAGGTCAGACGCCTGAAGCGTCTGCCGAGGCTTGCGGTCGCACTGGCGATGGCGGCGCGCGACAGCGCCTCCGGCGCGCCCTCCGACATCTTTTTCGGAACGGCCTGGGGCCCGCTCTCGGAGACGAACGACTTTCTCGCCAAGTTGTTCGAATCCGACGAACAGTACACCAGCCCTACCGACTTCGTGGGGTCGGTCCATAACGCACCCGCGGGCCAGGCGGCCATATGGCTTAAAGCGACCGGCGCGAATGTCACGGTCACGGGAGGCGACTGTTCCTTCGAAGAAGCGCTCTTCGCCGCCGGGCTCGCAGCCGGATCGGGCGACCTCCTGGTCATGGCCGCAGATGAACACCACGAGATCCTGTCACCGCTCTTTGACGCTTCGGCCGCAATCGCGCAGGTCCCTTCCGACGGGGGCGGCGCCCTTCTTCTCCGGCGTTCCGAAGCGCCCGGGGGAGCCGCCATCGCACCGCTCTTTTATGAAAACACGGCAGGCAATCCTGAAATCATGTTATCGCTTATCGCCGCCCTGGGCGGCCCTGAGCGGATCAGCTCCGACTACGCCGCGATCTTCGCCGGCATGCCCGCCGCATCCAGGCAGCAGTCAGAAGCCCGTCTCCATGAATTCATATCGGCCACGGGGTTCTCGGGCGCGGTCGTTGACTACCGCGCCCTGATCGGCGAGTTCGCTTCCTCTTCCGCAGCGGCAGCCGCGATCGCGGCGCGCCTCGCGGGAAAAGGGACCCTGCCCGCGTCGCTCGCGGGCGGGGCGTCGCTCCCGCTGAACGGAAAAGGCATTCTCATCCTCGGCCTCGGAGCATTCGTGACCGCGGCCGGAATCACGACGCGGCGGCCATGAAAGTACTCCTCATATCCGCCAACACCGTGCGCGCCCCGTATTACATCT
>JAFGJX010000077.1 GCA_016928865.1 Spirochaetota bacterium | reverse complement strand
TGCTGGTTGAAAAAGTCAAATAAATCAAGAAGAACATAGCATGCAGAACCATGACGGCGCGGTTTTCACCGCGCCGTCATTTTTATCACCCGCACCATGGTAAAGAGAGGGGCCGGGGGTGCGCCCCGGCCCCTCTCGTATATAACGATTGTCTGTGGCGAGCGTCAGTCGCCGCCGCCTCCCGGATACATTGCCTCGATCTCGTCCCGGTACTTTTCCTCGACCACCCTTCTTTTCACTTTGAGCGACGGGGTTATCTCACCGGTGTCCTGTGTCCATTCGGCGTTCATGAGCGTGAATTTCCTGATCTGCTCGACGCGGGCGTAGCTCTTCATGAGCCTGCTGATCTCTTCCTGCATCATCCTGTTAACCTCGGGGTTCCTGACGAGGTCGTTGACGTCCGAGAACGCGATCCCCTTGCTTTTCGCCCATTTTTCCAGGGTGTCAAAGGCGGGTATTATGAGCGCGGAGAGGTATTTGCGCCGGTCGCCGATAATCGCCACCTGCTCGATGAACTTGGAGGCCTTCAGCGAACTCTCAATGTTCTGGGGCGAGATGTTCTTCCCGCCGGCGGTCACGATGATGTCCTTGATCCGCCCGGTGATGGAGACGTAGCCGTCTTCGTCAAAACGCGCCAGGTCCCCGGTTTTGAACCACCCGTCTTTCGTGAAGACCTCTGCGGTAGCCTTCGGGTTCTTGTAATACCCTTTCATGACCTGCGGGCCCTTGATCAGGAGCTCGCCTTCATCGGATATTTTAACCCTGGTCTCGGACAGGGGCGGGCCCACAGTTCCGGGCTTGACGTTCCAGGGCGGGTTGACATTCGTGACCGGGGTGGTCTCGGTCAGGCCGAACCCCTCGAGGATCCTGATCCCCATGCCGATAAAGAACTCGGCGTCTGATACGGAGAGGGGTGCGCCGCCCGATACGGCAAAATCCATGCGGTCCATGCCCAGACCCTTCTTGAACTTGGAGAATACCAGCTTTTCGAAGATTTTTACACGGAGCCCGAGAAGGCCGGGCGCCTGCTGCTCCTTGCAAACATACGGAAGGTTCTTTTTCGCCGTGGCCATGGCGAGCCTGAACATGAGCCGCTTGGGCGCCGAAGCTTCCGGCAGGCGGGAAAGAATCACCGAGTGGATTTTCTCGTACAGGCGCGGGACGCTGATAATAAACGTCGGACGTACCTCGTTCATATTGTCCACCACCTTGCTGAAGTCTTCAGCAAACGCCACCTTGCATCCGGCGAACAGGGGGAAATAGTATCCCGCGGTCCGTTCCAGCGAATGGGAGAGCGGCAGGAATGAGAGGAGCACGTGCGTGTCCTCGATGTAATCGCGGAAATCATTATTGATCTGCCTGGCGTCCGATATGAAGTTCTCATGCGTGAGCATGACACCTTTCGGATCCCCCGTGGTTCCTGACGTGTATATGATGGTCGCGAGATCGTGCGGTTTGAGCGCCTTTATCCGCTTGTCGAGGTCCCCTTTCTTCTTATAGGATTCGCCCTTTTTCATCGCGTCGGCCATGGTGATGACTGATTTGTTGGATGACCGGACATTGTCGATGATTACGAGCGTTTTGAGGCCCGGGAGCTTTTTCTTCGCTTCGATGATCCTTGCGAGATGGTCCTCCGTTCCCGCGATGCATATCCTGGAGCCGGAATTGGCCAGGATGTAGCGCGACTCTTCCGCTGAATTGGTGGCGTAGATGGGGACATTTACCCCGCCGACTGAAAGAATCGCCAGGTCAGCTATCCACCATTCCGGCCTGTTGGGCGAAAAAAGGCCGACCCTGTCGCCTTTTTTTACCCCCGCTGACAGCAGGAATAATGCGAGATTGCGGACCATCCTGTCCATCTCGTTCCAGGATATGTCTACATACTGTCCTTTCGTCTTGTCGCGATAGGCGACGCAGGCCCTGTCGCCGTATTTAGCTACCTGTTCCTGGAATATCACCGGTATTGTCGTGTTTTTTAAGTTACTCATGGAACCTCCCTCTCGGATATTTATTGTTGCTATATTTGCCGTGCGCATCTTGCGGTGCACACTGTTTGAACAGTTTCAAAAAGCGGTCTTCCGGCCGGTCGGTTTGTCATGATGCTATGCAGATATCAATATCCCATACCCTGCAAGCATTTTTCGATGAAGCCAAACCCGGCTTCATCTATCTGGGATTCGTTGATCTCAATTATGACAAGGTCCCTCGCAAGGAGTTCCCTGTCCCAGTTGATCTCTTCCTTGCGTATCGGGGATCTTTTCTTATTCGGATATGAGTAATCAGTGTTGAAGTAATAGTAAAAATTTATCTTTGAACAGATGTTGTTTATATCCAGGTAGTAGAGGATATTCCAGCAGAAGCTGGAGCCGACAAGAAGCACGTTGGGCCGGTAGGCGTTGTTTCCCGTATCGGGCCTGGTTACCGGATAGCGGTATTCGGTGAAAAGCGACCTGGTGAAAAGAATATTGCCGAGCCGCGCGATGTCCTTGTCAAGCTCGATGGGTTCGCCGCTTATAACGTCCCGGTCCGAGCCAATCCGGACCAGGTGCCGCCCGAGCAGCCGCTCCATGCGCTCAATCAGGGCGCCGGCGAAAACGTATCCTCCATACAGGCTCCAGTGCGTTCCGCTGGAGGGGAAGAGGTCCGGCACTCCCCGTTTTTTCAGATCAAGAAAATAGGCCCTGCCGTCGAGCAGGTTTACGCCGTATTTTTCGAGATAAGGAAGGATGCGCTGGTAATTGTCCTTTTTCTGCAGATTGGTCCGGAGTATATATTTTTCCGGAATATATTCCGGGTAAACGGACGCCTTGCTCGGGGTCAGAATCAACAGAAATTGCACTTTTTTCCTGCCCAGCAGGCCCTGGAGTTTTTTTATGGATGTCGCTTTTTTTTCAAGGGCGCTTTCGGGCGATACGCACAGCCTGTTGTAAGTATCAATGTAGGCCTCCTCGAACAGCTGTTTTTGCTTTCCCAGGATGATCTTTCTGGGGTGGCTCCGGGAGAATTCATTGAAAATTGAATAATTGATCTGGTTGTCCGTTTTTACAAAATAGCCCCTGAATCCTATGTTTTGCTTGAGCCATTTTTCCACAGCACCCTGGAATTTTCCGGTTGTAGCGTCGCGGAATGACGTTATCTCCGGCCGGGTTTTTTGCTCGGCTCCGCTCAGGATCATGTCGCGGAAGGGTCTCAGGTAAGTCTGTACCAGAACGAGCGCGATAAAAAGATTCGCTATTATTATAAAGATGAGCTTCCGGGTCATGGTTAAAACCTGAAATAAATAAATGGACTGAAGCTGTTGTTTATCAGCGATATCAATGACAGCACAAAGAGCAGGCTTGACGTCACTATTTTCAGCATTGTTATCCCGCCCGGCCGCACGCGGGACATGAACACGGACCGGAGGCTGTCGAAGATCGGCTGTGGAAAGAACGTTATCACGAGGCTCGTTGCCAGCACAAACAGTTCGCGGTTTCCGATAAGGTTTGCCCAGAGCACCGTGGATGGTATGGCGCCGATCGCGGTGAAATCAAACATCCGGCCGATGTAGCAAAATGCGGCGCTTATGTTGTCTGACCTGAAGATGACAAATCCGATGCAGAGCAGTAGATAGAAGATCATGATTTTAACGGGAGCCGGCCACCGCTTCGTCTTGTCCAGGAGAAAGAGCCTCTCGATGAAGATGAAAAATCCGTGGTAAAAGCCCCACACGATATAAGTCCAGTTCGCGCCGTGCCAGAATCCGGTCACGATGAATACGATCCATAGGTTCCGGTACGTCTTTATCTTTCCCGTCCGGTTTCCTCCAAGAGGGATGTAGAGATACTCCCTGAAGAAAGCCCCCAGAGTGATGTGCCAGCGCCGCCAGTGCTCTGTGAAGCTCTGCGAATAATAGGGGCGGTTGAAGTTCTCGGGGATGGTGAAGCCAAGCATCCTGCCTATGCCTATTGCCATGTCGGAATAACCTGAAAAGTCGAAGTATATCTGGATCGTATAGCAGATAATGCCGAGCCAGGCATATCCCACTGTAAGAGACGAAATATTCATGCTAAAAATCGGGTTCGCCACCATGCTCATCGGATCCGCGATAAGCACTTTTTTCGCCAGGCCGGTGCAGAAGCGGATGCTTCCCTCGAAGATGTTGTCAAGGGTGATTTCCGGCTTCATGATCTGTTCCGCCATGGTATGATAGCGGACAATTGGACCCTGGGTAAGCTTGGGGAACATGGCGAGGTAGAGGGCATATGCGGTGAAGCTCTTTGCAGGCTCCACGCGGCTGTAATAGACATCAACCAGGTAGCTGATTTTATGGAATGTTATAAAGGAAATGCCTACGGGAAAGATCACAGCGGCCCAGTGGATCGTTGTAAGGTCAAAGTTCTTGAGCGCTCTGTTTATCTCGCCAATGAAAAAATTCATGTATTTATAGTAGAAAAGGACGGCGATGTTTACGGTTATGGAGATGGCCAGAAGCGCTTTTTTCTTATTGCGCTCGGCGCCTCGAATGGCCTTTGACAGCAGGTAATCGAAAATGGTCCCGAGGAGCAGGACCGCCGCGCCGGTGGGCGATCCCCACAGGTAGAAAACATAGCTTGACAGCAGCAGGAGGGGGACCCTGGCTTTTCCCGGGGACAGGTAGAAAATGAGTAGTGCCAGAGGCAAAAAATAGAAAAGGAATGTGACCGTGCTGAAACCCATTCTTCGTGCTGTCCCCTTTCGATTGTCCGGTTATGCGTTATTCTTTTTCTTGTCGATGTTGCCGCTTATGTGCGCCACGAGGGTGTCGAGACCTTCCCCCGTCTTCGCGCTCACCTGGAAGACCCTGATGTGCGGGTTGACTTTTTTTAAATTGTCCATCAGCTCATCGACGCTGTAGTCCAGGTGCGGCAGGAGGTCGATCTTGTTCAACACCATGGTGCCCGACGTGTTGAACATGAGCGGGTACTTCGCGGGTTTGTCCTCGCCCTCGGTAACGCTGAGCACCACCATCCGCTCGTCGTCGCCCAGCTGAAATTCGGCGGGACATACCAGGTTGCCGACATTCTCGACGATGATCAGATCGAGATTGTCAAGGTCGAACTGCTCGATACATCGTTTTATCCATGAGCTTTCGAGGTGACAGTCCCCGCCGAACCGGTCGGTCTCGATCTGAAAGATGGGGATGTTGTGCCTGGCCAGGCGTTCGGCGTCCTTGGTGGTCTTGATATCTCCTTCTATGACGGCTATCCGGTATTTTTTCTTGAGGGCCTCGATGAGCCTGTCGTTTAAAGTGGTTTTCCCCGAGCCGGGGGAGCTCATCATGTCGATCATGTATATTTTTTTCCCCTTCAGGATCGACTTCACTTCTGCGGCCGCGTTTTTATTTGCTGCAAGTATGTCTGTCAGGACTTTGATTTCCATGTAGTGGCTCCTGTAATAATCCGAATTATGAACATATCATTTGTATAAATCGCCTGAAAACTGTCCATAATTTTTTTATCCCGGCATATGGACGGCGGGGTATGGCTGATTTAAAAATGTATTGACGAAATAGCAATCACGCTGGTTACCATTTGTTAGATTATTAGCAGTATGCTGTAAAACAGCATACTGCGTGCGATACATGGATGTGTCGCCATTTTTCAAAGCTGAAAGCTGCGAAAAATGCAAGGTTTTGTGAAATCATTTTGCAAAACCGCTACTGAAAAACTCCATGATGGAGTTTTTCAGTAAACTGTTTATGGAAACTTGAATGAAAAGGCCGGTAACAATAATAACCCTTTCATTGGGAGTATCTATCTTCTGCGCCGGTACAGGCATGTGCGCTGAATTTGCTGCCGGGGCCGCACGTGACGACGGCACGGCAATTGCCGCCGGTGCGCAAAGAACCGTGAAGGCGGTCGGGACGCCCGACACCGTGGATGACGGCGCCGAATGGACCGATCCGGACAGCGAAAGAAACGCGGATCTTGAGAGGGCTCAGGATGGGGCGATTGAGCAGGAGTCGCGCCTGAAAGATTATGTATCTATAAGGAAGAGAAGGCGGATTTTCAGATTCAATATGGGATTCAGCCTCGGCGCAATGGGCTACGGGGCTTTCGGCCCGCGGCGTGCCGTGACCGAACGATATCGGTTCAGATACGAAAAAAGCTCCTTCAACCTTGGATTCCGAGGCGGGATGGAGGCCTATCTTTTTATAAAACGGCGCCACTGCCTTTCTGCCGGATTCTTTTATGAACAGCGAAAAATTCAGATAAAGATTGTCGACCTGGCCATTATGGGCCCGATCCTCAACCAGATACCGTTTCTTTTTCTCTATTACCTGCCGCTTGAGCAGCGGATCGATAAATCGAACGTGGATACGAATTATTTCGCTTTTCCAATTGCGTACCGCTTCTACGTGCTCGATGAGTTTTATGCGGGCATCAGTCTCGATCTTGCTGTCCCCTTCCAGGCGAGAGCGACTTATGGCATTACGTTTTACAGCAGGAAGATGGACTTCAAGAGGTTCCTGCATCCGGTTGATTTCGGGGGCAGGCTGCTCTTCGGCTTCACCATGAACCGCGTGTTTCTTGAGGTCGGCATCGGCTGCGGTTTTATCGACTATGACCGGCTTACAGGCGAACGCCATCCGATCAGTCTTACCGGCATGATGGGATACAAGATTTGATTCGTTTCCCGCCGTTTTCCATCGACATGCTGCGCGACAGATGCAGCGTCCCGGTGCCGATCCTCGCCATTCAGACGTTTGCGTTATAGCTATGAAAAAGGCCATTGATATCAGGATAAAGGGCATTGTGCAGGGGGTCGGGTTCCGGCCCTTCGTGTACAATCATGCGCTGTCGCATAATATTCTCGGGAGCGTGTTGAATGACACCGAGGGGGTGATACTGCACGCGGAAGGCGATCCCGCGGACCTGAAGCGCTTCCTGGAAGAGCTGCCGGGAGCGGCTCCCCCCCTGTCGATGATCATGTCTGTCAGCGAGAGGGAAGCGGAAGTCACCGGGTGCACCGGGTTTTCCATCGAACCGAGCAGGGTTGCGGCAGAGCGGCTTGCCTTCTACTCGCCGGACGTGGCCGTGTGCGACCGGTGCCGCGCCGAGTTTTTTGATCCGGCCGATCGCCGGTATCTCTATCCCTTCATAACCTGCATCAACTGCGGGCCCCGTTTCAGCATCGTGCGCGACATCCCCTATGACCGGGTGAACACCTCCATGGATACGTTCCCGATGTGCGATCGCTGCCGAGCTGAATACGGCGAGCCAGCGGACCGACGGTTCCATTCCCAGCCCAATGCATGCCCGGTATGCGGCCCCCGGCTGTCGCTCCATAGCGCGGGCAGGGACCTGATCGCGTCCGACGGGGAGGACGTGGCGAGAATGACCGTCGATCTATTGAGGAAGGGGGCCATTGTCGCGATCAAGGGAATAGGCGGGTACCACCTCGCGGTTGACGCCCGGAACGACCGCGCAGTTGCGGAGCTTCGGAAGAGGAAACGGCGCCCTTTCAAGCCGTTTGCGGTCATGGTCGGGAGCATGGAGGAAGCCGATCGTTTTCTTGAAATAGGGCCGTCGGAGCGTGCACTCCTGCTTTCCAAGGAGAGTCCCATCGTGCTCCTGAAAGAAAAGAGCGCGGCCCTGAGCAGGGAGGTGGCGCCCGGTCTGACCTTCATCGGGCTGATGCTCCCCTATACCCCTTTTCAGCACCACATCTTTTCCCTCGATCCGGGCATGGCGCTTGTCATGACCAGCGGAAACGTTTCGGATGAGCCGATCGTGTATCGTGACGACGAGGCGTTCGAGCGGCTCGGGCGGATCGCGGACTATTTCGTCGTCTACAACAGGGAGATTATCGGCCAGGGAGACGACAGCGTTCTGTACGTGGTGGATGAAACCCCCTTCTTTATCCGGCGATCGCGCGGATATGTGCCGGCGCCGTTCCTGTCATCGGATACTCGGCGGCCGATCCTCGCAATGGGCGGCGATCTGAAGAACAGTTTCGCGCTGGCGCGCTCGAGCTTCATCATCATGAGCCAGTATCTGGGTGATATGGCCGATCCTCTCACGTATCGGGTCTTTAGAAGCACGGTTGAGCATTTTATAAGAATTTTCGACGCAGAGCCCGAGGTCGTGGTATCGGACATGCACCCCGCCTACCTGACGCGGCAGTACGCCGGCGAGTTGGGGCTGGAGGGGAAGCGCCTGATTGAAGTTCAGCACCACCACGCGCATGTGGCCGCGGTCATGGAAGAGCACAACCTTGAAATGCCGGTGATCGGTATTGCCTTTGACGGCACCGGGTACGGTACGGACGGCTCCCTCTGGGGGAGCGAATTCCTCATCGCCAGCCGCGGCGGATTCGAGCGGGCTGCCCACTTTTCCAACTTCCCCCTACCGGGAGGCGAAAGCGCCATACATGACGTATGGAAGATCGGCCTCTCGCTCCTGCATCAATGTTATGGCGACGCCTGGCCGGTAATGGAGCGCGACGAGGCCTCCGCCGGCGTCATCGAAATAATAAAAAAGCGGATCAATTCACCTCATACGTGCAGCATCGGGCGGTTATTCGACGGCGTTGCGGCGATTCTCTCGCTTTCTCGTACCGTAAGTGCCGAGGCGGAGGCGGCGCAGCTCCTGGAGGAGACAGCAATGCGAGGCAGGATTCCCGCTCATCCGTACATAATTCCATTTTCCGATTCAGATCCGATAGTTATCGGTACTGAAGGCCTCACGTCGTATATTGTATCCATGATAGATAAGGGAATTAATACCGAAGACATTGCAGCAGCATTTCATCAAGCGATTATTCACACAACAGCTGCAGTCGCCCGACGGATCAGGGAAAAAACCGGCATATATACAATTGTGTTAAGTGGCGGAGTTTTCCATAACAGAATTCTTCTTTCGGGCATTATACGAATTTTAAAAAACGACGGTTTTATTGTATGTACCCACCGGGTTGTACCCTGCAATGATGGCTGTATTGCCCTCGGTCAGATTGCGGTGGCAAAGGATTCTTTGATAAGATAAGTTTTTTACTCTGACCCCTTTTTTTATTTTAAAACCAACAGTTATTTTTTATAATAATTTGTGATTATATCCCATTATTGCTGCATGAATTAAAGGTTTTTTAATAGGTTTTAAAATTTTAAATATTCTTTATCAAAAATAGTCTAAATAATAAATTCTTTTTTGCTGAATTTAAAAATTATCTTGTTTTTTTAGCGACATTATCAGCATTATCCCCAAATAAAGTGATGTATTATTAACAATAAACAGTATAACAAAATATGCTACCACTAGAACAGATAATTCATGAAGTTGTTATACTGAGATAAAAAAATTTGAAATCCATCACATATACCCACTCACCTCTTATAGAAAAAGGAGTTAGCAATGGATGCAATCCAAATGACAATTGACGGGAAACAGGTGACCGGGAAGAAAGGCCAGACCATTCTCGAGGTTGCCCTGGACAATAATATTGATATTCCCTACCTTTGTTATCATCCCCGCATCAGCAAGACCGGTGCCTGCCGCATCTGCATGGTGCGCGTGAACGAGGCCGCGCTTAAAACGTCATGCACCGAGCCAGCGTCTAACGGGATGATAATCGATACTGACGATGATGAGATCCGGGAATTGCGCCGGAGCATCCTGGGCATGCTGCTCGCCGAGGGCGATCACAACTGCCTCTACTGCGAATCGAATGGCGAATGCGAGCTGCAGCGCCTGTGTAACCGGTACGAGGTGCCCATGCCGGCCGGCGACATGCCCACGCGCCAGCGGGCCGTTGATACGGTCTCCAGCAAGGGGCTCAGGCGCAACGAGAACAGGTGCATCCTCTGCGGGCGCTGCGTCAAGGCGTGCGGGGAGATCCAGATGAACAGTGTCTGGAATTTTACCGGCAGGGGATCCTCGACCGCGCTGACATCGGACATGTTCGCGCAGCTCGGCGATTCCAGCTGCGTCATGTGCGGAGCCTGCGTGCAGTGCTGTCCCACCGGCGCGCTCTCCTTCCAGACCGTTCTTGGCAGGGGACAGGCCTGGGAATTAAAGAAGGAAACCAGCGTGTGTATCTACTGCGGCGTCGGATGCCAGATCGATTTTTATACCAATAAAGAAGGGAAGCTCGTCAAGGCCCTCGGCAATGCGGACGGGCCCAACGAGGGGCACCTGTGCGTGAAGGGGCGCTTCGGCTTTGATTTCGTTCAGAGCGGCAAGCGCCTTACGAAACCGCTCATCAAGAAAAACGGCGCGTTCGAGGAAGCGAGCTGGGACGAGGCGCTTGACCTGGTCGCTTCGAGGCTTTCGGACATCAAGTCGAAGAGCGGCCCCGATTCAATCATGGCCTTCTCTTCGGCGAAGTGTACTAATGAAGAAAACTACCTGATGCAGAAATTCATGAGGGCGGTAATCGGGACGAATAACGTCGATCACTGCGCGCGATTATGACACAGCTCCACTGTCGCCGGTCTGGCGGCAACACTCGGCTCCGGGGCAATGACGAATTCGATCAGGGAGATCCCGGTTTCCGAGGCGTATCTTATCATCGGGTCGAATACAACGGAAAACCACCCGGTGATCGGTTCCATGATAAAGAGAGAGGTCATACGCAACAATAAAAAGCTCGTCGTGGTTGATCCGAGAAGGATTGAGATGGCGAAATATGCCGATGTGTACCTGCAGATCAAGCCGGGCACCAACGTCGCCATTTTGAACGGACTCGCTCATGTCGCGCTCAAGGAAAACCTCTATGACAGGGAATACGTTGAGAGCCGCTGCGAGGCTTTCGAGGAATACCGGAAGGTTGTTGAGAAATATACCCCCGAGCACGTTGCCAGCATCTGCGGTATCGACGATCCCTCGCTGATTGTGAAGGCCGCGAGGATACTGGCGGGGGCGAAACCGATGGCCCTCTACTACTGCATGGGGATCACCCAGTTCAAATCCGGGGTCAACGGCGTCAAGTCCTGCGCTAACCTCCAGATGCTCCTGGGAAACATCGGCGTCATGGGAGGCGGCGTCAACCCGCTTCGCGGGCAGAACAACGTGCAGGGCGCCTGCGACATGGGAGCGCTCAATGCGGTATACCCCGCCTACCAGCCGATCGGCACCGAGGACAATAAAAACAAGTTCATGAACGCGTGGAAGGTCGGGTTCGAGCTTTCGATGAAGCCGGGACTCACCATCGTTGAGTCGCTGAACGCGGCCATCGCTGGCGACCTCAAGGCGCTGTATGTCTTCGGGGAGAATCCTGTCATGTCCGATCCGAACCAGCACCACGTGATCGAAGCCCTCGAGAAGCTCGATTTTCTCGTGGTGCAGGACATCGTGCTGACAGAAACGGCCCAGTACGCTGACGTGGTGCTTCCCGGCTTCGCCTTCCTGGAAAAGGAGGGGACCGTGAGCAACACGGAGCGGCGTGTTCAAATGATGCACCGGGTTGTCGCCCCGGCGGGTGATTCCCGCGACGACTGGCTGATACTGACGCAGCTGGCAAACAGGATGGGAGCATCGTGGGATTATACGTGCCCGAAAGACATCTTTGAAGAGATACGAACGGTTACGCCGTCGTACGCGGGCATCACCTACGAGCGGCTGGAAAATAACGAGCTGCTGCAATGGCCCTGCCCGAACGAGAGCCATCCGGGCACGCAGTTCCTTCACCGCGAGAAATTCTCCCGGGGACTCGGCCTCATGACCGCTATTGAATATACGCCGCCGGCCGAGGACGTCGATCCGGAATACCCGGTGATACTGACGACCGGCCGTGTCCTGGAGCACTTCCATACCGGCACAATGAGCCGGAATTCCAGGATTCTCGACGAGACAGTCCCGGAAGGTTTCGTAGAAATGAATCCGAACGACGCAAGCAATTACAATGTCTGTGACGGCGATCTCGTGGCGGTTTCCACGCGAAGAGGGAGCATACGGGTCAAGGCGCGGGTAACCGGGCGCCCGAAGCCAAACGTGGTGTTCGTCCCCTTCCATTTTGCCGAGGCGGCAGCCAACAAGCTGACGATTGACGCCCTTGACCCGACATGCAAGATCCCGGAGTTCAAGGTCTGCGCGTGTAAAATCGAAAGGGTAGCCATGTAGGCGGGGGTAATGAAATGAAACAGGAAACTATTAATAAAACAATTGAGAAATTCGGTAATTCTTCCGAGCACCTGATGCTGATCCTCCGTGACCTGGAAGTGGGTTCGGGAAAGAACGTACTGGACGTGCAGACCCTGCGCTCGGTCGCGGAGCTGATGAATATCCCGGAGAGCGCCGTGGCCGGGTTTGTCGGGTTCTACACCATGTTCAAGACGGAGCCCCGGGCGAAGTTCGTCATCCGGGTATGCAAGTCGGGCCCCTGCCACGTGATGGGAGCCACCACGGTATTCGACGCGGTACAGAAGCATCTCGGTATCGGCATCGGCGAGGCGACGAAGGACGGGATGTTCTATCTTGAGAAATGCGAGTGCCTGGGGGTCTGCTCCGTGGCGCCCGCGATGATGATCAACTATGATATCCACGGTAACCTTACTCCGAAGAAAATCGCATCGATACTGAATTCCTACAGGAAAAAGAGACCCTCGCTGCTGGAATCGTGCGGGGATGAGGTGGCGGGAAAGGCCTGCATCATCGACGAGCCCAGGCAGACGAAGCGTCTTATCGCTGACATAGGGAAGATCGATCCCCTGAAGATCGAAAGCTATCTCGCCACAGGCGGCTATGAATCGCTGAAAAAGTCCCTGGCCACGGAGCCGGGGAAGATCATTGACGCGGTCAAGGATTCCGGACTTCGCGGCAGGGGCGGCGCCGGATTCCCGGCCGGGATGAAATGGACCTTCGTCGGCAAGGGCCCGGTGCAGAAATATGTGATATGCAATGCGGACGAGGGAGAGCCCGGCACCTTCAAGGATCGGATCCTCATGGAGGAGAATCCGCACCTGCTGATCGAGGGAATGGCGATCTGCGGTCGCGCGATCGGAGCGACCCTGGGATATATCTATATCAGGGGTGAATACCGGCGCTCGATAGAACGGCTGCAGAAGGCAATCAGCCAGGCCAGGGATAAGGGTATACTCGGGAAGAATATATTCGGGTCCGGGTTTGATTTTGACATATATATCAAGGAAGGCGGCGGCGCATATGTTTGCGGTGAAGAGACATCCCTGATCAACTCCATGGAGGGAAAGAGGGGGTATCCCCGTTTCAAGCCGCCGTTCCCCGGCGGAGCTGGTTTTAACAACCTGCCTTCCAACGTGAATAATGTCGAGACGCTCATGTCAGTTCCCATGATTATAGAAAAGGGTGCGGACTGGTATAAATCGGTTGGTCCGCTTAATTGTTCCGGCACCAAGCTCTACTGTCTGTCCGGCCAGCTTAACCGTACCGGGCTGGTGGAGCTTCCCATGGGCGCTACCCTGAAGGAGATAATCAACGTCTATGGAAAGGGGATGCCGAAGGGAAGGAAATTCAAGTTCGCGCAGGTGGGCGGCAGCGCCGGCGGGATACTCGGCAAGGACCTGATGGACCTCCCGCTTGACATAGACCAGCCGATGAAAAAGGGCGTCACCCTCGGCTCCGGCGTCGTGCTGGTATGCGACGAAAGTACCTGCGCGGTCGATTTTCTTCTGCAGATACTCAGCTTCTTCGAACACGAGTCGTGCGGCCAGTGTGTTCCCTGTCGCGTGGGAACTGCGCACCTGCACCACATCTCGAAAAAGTTCGCGTCCCGGACGGCGGTTCCCGGCGATATCGACCTTCTCCTGGAAAAGGCGACGGTCATGAAAAAGGCATCGCTCTGCGCTCTCGGTCAGTCGCCGATCATGCCAATCACCACGATGTTGAAATATTTCAGGAAGGAATTCCTGGCACACTGTGATCCGAACCATAAATGTCCGCAATGCGACAGGTCGCTGGCACGTTATTATGCCGGCCGCGGGCATTGATGTGGTCGATATAATTGAACACTTATCTAGGGTGATCAGTAAAAAAAACTGGAGGAAGTATGAGTAACGAGAACCTGGAATCAAAAAGATGGCTGATTGCGATAGCGGCCATCGTCATGCAGCTCTGCCTCGGCACTGTTTATGCATGGTCGGTATTCAAGAAACCCCTCATGGGAATGCACGGATGGGGTGAAACACAGACGCAGGTGACGTTCATGATTCTCATGGGCGTTATTGGGTGCGCCGCCGCGTTCGGCGGAACGCTGGTTGATAAGAAGGGGCCGCGATTTGTCGCCACGCTGGGCGGCGTATTGTTTGGCCTTGGCACGATGATCGCCGGTCTGGGCGACCAGATGGGTAATATTTACGTGCTCTATCTCGGGTTCGGCATTGTAGCCGCTCTTGGCAACGGCTTCGGCTATGTGACTCCGATCGCAACCCTTATACGCTGGTTCCCTGACAAGCGGGGTCTGGTAACGGGCTTGGCAGTCATGGGTTTCGGTGCGGGTGCATTTTTCATGGGACAGATTGCCCCCTTTATGATCCTCACTTTTAAAAAAGTTGACGCCGCCGGCGTGGTATCATCGTCAGGCGTGGCCATGACCTGGTATATCTGGGGGATAATTTTCCTGGTGCTGGTAACTGGCGCGGCACAGTTCTACAAGAATCCGCCCCAGGGATGGCTTCCCGCCGGCTTTACCCCGGCAAAGAGCACCGTTTCCGCGGCCGACTCCTACCAGTTCGGCGAAGCGGTCAAGAAGCCCCAGTGGTGGATGCTCTGGGCAATGCTTTTCCTCAACGTGTCCGCCGGCCTGGGCCTCATCTCCCAGCTCTCGCCGATATCGCAGGATCTGTACAAGCCCCTGGTTGATCCTTCAGTCACCGGCGAAGAACTTGTTAAGATTCTTGCTGTCGCGGGCGGGACAGTTGTCGCCATTTCCGCCATATTCAACGGACTCGGCAGGCTTTTCTGGGCAAGCGTTTCGGACAAGATAGGGCGGCGCGGCGTATTCATGACCATGTTCGCGACGCAGGCAGTTCTGTATGTCCTCGTGGGGATGAAACTCATTCCCAGCTATTACGCATTTATGATAATAGCGTGCTACCTGCTCGCCTGCTACGGCGGCGGATTCGCCACCATGCCGGCCTTCGCGGCCGATGCCTTCGGCCCCGGTTATATCGGCAAGGTGTACGGTTTCATGCTGACGGCGTGGAGCGCTGCTGGTCTGGTAGGCCCGTTTGTTTTCGCGGCTTTCAAGCCACAGGCCCTCTTCATCGCGGCCGTCCTTCTCGCGGTTGGCCTGTTCATTGCCATCGTTTACAAGGCGCCGGTTCATAAGCACGCCTGACAGCGCAGGGAACGTCAGGGCCAGGGTCTTCTGCCCCGGTCCTGGCGGGACCCCGCCTCGGGCACATTACTTTTTGGTAAGGTGGGATCGCAATATGGAAACTATTAAGCTCGATGAACTTCTTGATAAAGCGATCAAAAGGGAAGAGGAGGCGTTCGATTTTTATTCAAAGCTGGGAACGTCCATTGCCGACCCTGCTGTTAAAGACGCGTTGAAGTTTCTTGCCGATCAGGAGAAAAAGCACCGGGAATTTCTCATCTCATACAAAAGCGGGAAAACAGGCACGAGTGCGTTGAGAATGTCGGAGGTAATTGACTACAGCATCGCCCAGCACATGGATAAGCCGGATATCGAGAAGGACCTCAACACGCAGGATGTGTACCTCGTTGCCGCCCACCGTGAGCTTCATTCATATAATTTCTACAAGGGCCTGGCGGAGATCCATTCTGATGGTGAAGTCAAAGACATGCTTTTACAAATGGCCGGCGAGGAGTTGAAGCACAAGGAAAAAGTCGAATACCTGTATTCGAATACTGCTTTTACTCAGACTCAGGGAGGCTGAATCCCGGAAAGTGCCATCCGGGCCCACATTTTAACCGATAGTTTATTATGCCCCATGGGAGGATTTGTAATGTCAGATAAAAAAACCATACTGGTGATCGACGATGATGTTGATATTGTCGATTCCATTAAAATTATTCTTGAACAGGCAGGCTTTAATGTGGCCACGGCGTTGAGCGGCCATGACGGGATTGAGGCGGCGATAAAAAATAAGCCGGACCTGATACTGTGCGATATGATGATGGAAAGGATTGATGAAGGAACGAAAGTGGCCCAGGAACTGCAAGAAAAAGGGGTTTCCGCCCCCATCTTTCTTCTCAGCAGCATTGGAGACGCGACCGCGGCAAATATTGAAATTGATACTCTCGGCTTTAAGGGTGTTTTTCAGAAGCCGGTCAAACCGGATTATCTGGTATGGGCGGTCAAGAAGACCCTCGGACTTTGAATTTCTGTATCATGCGGGTATGCGAAATAGATGACCATAATAGCTGAATGGCATACCCGCTATCAGTAATGTCTTTCGAGTCGATTAAAAAAAACACGAAATGATTTTATCCTGGATGACGAAATTCAGCTCGCTTTCTATCCCCTCTCTGTTTGTCATTTATGGTTATTTTTTTTCCGTGGAATAAAAAATT
>JAFGJX010000076.1 GCA_016928865.1 Spirochaetota bacterium | reverse complement strand
CTGCTCCTGATCGGGTTTCCGCGGCCCCTGCTGGGACTTCTCGCCCTTGCGCCGGCGGTGCTCGGCACGATCGCGGCCACGTTCGTCTATTCGCTCTTCGCAAAAACCATATCGGTCCTGGCCATCGGCTTCGGCGGCGCGCTGATCTCGTTTACCGTCGATTACGGGATCGCGTACCTGCTGTTTCTCGACCGGTCCCATGAGACCACGGGGATGGAGGCGACGAAGGAGGTATGGGGACTGGGCCTCCTGGCGATGCTCACCACCGCGGTAAGTTTCGCCTTCCTGTTTGTGAGCGGATTTTCCGCCCTGGCGCAGATCGGTTTTTTTGCGTCCATGGGGGTTCTCTTCACGTTTATATTCGTGCATACGCTCTTTCCTCTCGTGTTTCCGGTGATGCCCCCGGCAAAGCGGGAGGGGTTCATCCCGCTCAGGAGGTTTGTCGACCTGGCCATGGGATCGCGCTCCCTCGGCGGCGTATTCGCGGCGCTCGCATTCTGCGCGGTCATGCTGGTCTTCGCACGCCCCGATTTTCGCGTGGACCTCGCCTCGATGAACACGGTGAGCACCGATACGTTGAAGGCCGAGGAGCTGGTCACCGGGACCTGGGGCAACGTCATGAGCAAGCTGTATCTCATGACCGAGGGGAGGAGCGTGGGGGAGCTCCAGCGCAAGGGCGACCTGCTGGCCGCCGGTCTTGACCGTGAAGTCGCATCCGGATCGCTTTCCGCCGCGTTCGTTCCTTCCATGATTTTTCCGGGAGAGGAGAGGAGGCGGCAAAATCTGGCGGCCTGGCGGCGCTTCTGGACGCCTGCCCGCACCGAGGCGCTCAGGAAAACGATAGGGGTATCATCGCGCGAGATCGGGTTCTCTTCCGGTGCGTTTGATCCATTTTTCAAGACGCTGGAGAGGAGCTCGTTCGCCGGCGGGGGCGTGCCGGAAGAGTTTCATGGGCTGCTCGGGATTGCACGCATGCCCGAGAGCGGCTCGTGGGCCCAGTTCTCCGTGCTCACGCCCGGACCGTCCTATCGCGCCGAGAAGTTTCACGCAAGAGTGAAGCGTGAGGGGCTCGCGCGACTGTTTGACCCGGGCTATTTTGCCGATCGGCTTGGCGCCATCATACTGGACAGCTTTATCAAGATGGCGTTGATCGTCGGAGGGATAACCCTGGCAGTGGCGTTTTTCTATCTCCTCGACCTGAAGCTGACACTGATCGCCCTGGCGCCCACAATCTTCTCGCTGGTATCCACGCTCGGCACCCTCGCGCTGCTCGGGCGGCACCCGGGTATCCCGGCGATCATGGTCGGGGTCATCGTGATCGGCATGGGCACCGATTATGCGCTCTACCTGGTGCGCGCCTACCAGCGCTACCGCGACGAGTCGCACCGGTCAGTGGGTCTTATAAGACTGACAATCTTCCTCTCCGCCTGCTCGACCATGATCGGCTTCGGCGTACTCAGCATTGCAGACCATGCGCTTCTGCGGAGCGCGGGACTGACCCTTCTCCTGGGTGTCGGCTATTCATTCATTGGAACCGTGCTGATAGTGCCGCCCCTGCTGGCGCGTGCGCTGGCGTCGGCGCACGCGGAGGAGGAGACCGGCGGCGCGGTGCCGGCCGGTTCGCGGGAGCACGCTGCGCGGGTCGAGCGGAGGTATCGCTCCATGGAGCCGTACCCGAGGCTGTTCGCGCGCTTCAAGATGAAATTCGAGCCGATGTTCTCGGACCTCCACAGATTTTTTGACGATCCGAAGATAATTCTCGATATAGGCACCGGTTACGGCGTGCCCGCAGCATGGCTCCTGGAGCTTTTTCCCGGCGCCAGGGTCTACGGCATTGAGCCGGACGAGGCCAGACGCAGGGTCGCGGCGCGGGTCATCGGCGGCAGGGGAGCGGTCGCTCCGGGCGGCGCGCCCGATCTGCCCGAATTTTCGGGGAAGGCCGACGCCGTCCTCATGATCGACATGATACATTATCTGGACGACGCCGATCTGGCGCTCCTGCTCCGGCGCGTGCGGGAAAGAATATCCCGGAAGGGCTCGCTGGTGATCAGAACGACGATCCCGGTGAAGCGGCGAACCCTTCTGAGGACGATAGAATCGCTCTGGATAAAAATGAACAGCCTGTCCATGAATTATCGCGGCGCGGAGCGTGTGGTCAGGCTCATGCAGGAAGCCGGTTTCTCGGTGAGGGAACAGGCGCAATCGGAAGGCGGGAAGAGGGAAGAGCGCTGGTTTGTCGGTACGCCGCGGGCGGTCAACGCGAAAAAGGCCCCGTCTCAGCGCGGGCGGAGAAAGCCGTCGGGCTGACGCGCTCCGCTACCTGCCGGTGAAGGAAGGCTTCCTCTTTTCAAGAAACGCCCTGACCGCCTCGGCGTGGTCAGCGGTCCGCGTGGCCGCGAACTGGTAGTTTACCGCCACGTCGGTGGTGAGCTCGATAGGCTGGCCGCCGATCTGGTTCATGGCCTTCTTGATAATGCCGACCGCAGCCGGTCCGCGTGCGAGCCGACGCGCCAGCTTCTCTGCCTCCGGCAGGAGCCGGTCAACGGGCACGACCTTTTCGACAAGGCCTATCCGGAAAGCCTCGTTCGCATCGATCAGTTCGCCGGTGTAGCAGAGATAGCGCGCCATTCCCGGCCCCACGATCTTCGGGAGCAGGCACATGCCGATCTCGGGCACGAGCCCCATGCGCACGAAGAATTCGCCCAGCCGAGCCGTGTCGGCCGCGATGCGGAAGTCGCAGAGCAGGGTCATTTCGAACCCGGCCCCCAGGGCGAAGCCATTGACTGCTGCGATGGTGACTTTCTCCAGGTTGTACAGGTCCATATAAAGCTGGACGAGCGGATTGAAGTATTCCCGGAATTCCCTGAGGTCCATGGCCTTCAGGGGGTCGATATCGAGCGCCACATCGCCACCGGCGGAGAAGTGGTCGCCGGCGCCGGTGAAGATTATCGCGCGAATACTTCCTTCCTTTTTCAGGTCGGCATAGGCCTTCTGCAGACCTTCGAACAGGTCCGGACTGAACGCGTTCATCTTGTCCGCCCTGTTGAATGTCACGATCGCGTAATTCTCTTTTACGATTACGAAACAGCTCCCGTATTCCCGTTTTTCTTCTGGCATGGCTCTGCTCCTTGTTAATATCCCCTTCATACGTTAAGGAAATCATAATGATAATTTATCATGCAGGATTATGCGCAATCATTCGAGCCGCCTCCGGAGGATGGGGAAGGTGTTATGCGCTCTCGAATATCGTTGCCGGCGCCTGACCGCCGCCCGTGCAGAGCGTCACCAGGGCGTACTGTGCTTTCCGCCGGTGAAGCTCGTGCAATGCGGTGACGCTGAGACGGCAGCCGCTGTTTCCCACCGGATGACCCAGCGCCATGGCGCCGCCGTTCACGTTCAGCTTTGACATGTCCGCGTTGAGCTCTTTCGCCCATGCAAGGGGAATGGGCGCGAAGGCCTCGTTCACCTCAAAGATATCGATTTCCTTCATGGAAAGGCCGGCCCGCGAGAGGACCTTCGGGGTTGCCGTCAGGGGGCCTGTCAGCATGAGCTTGGGATCGGACCCGACGACCGCGCTCGCCACGACGCGGGCAAGCGGCGTGAGGCCGAGTTCCTTCACGCGTTCGCCGCTCATGAGGAGGACCGCGGACGCGCCGTCGGTCACCGTGCTGCTGAGGCCGGCGGTAATCCACTCCGTTCCGGGAATGACCTTCAGAGAATCGAGGCTCGCGCGCGTTACGCCGGTGCGGATCGTCTCATCGGCGTCGCATACAAAGGAGTTCCCCTCTTTATCGAGACCCTGCATCGGAAGGATCTCTTTCCTGAAGAAACCCTCTTTCGTTGCCCTGAGCGCCTTCTCATGGCTGGCTATGGCGAAATCCTGGCATTCCTCTTTCGAGATTTGCCACCTGTTCGCGATGGCCTGCGCCGCGGCAATCTGATTGGGTACGCCGTATCGTTCTATGTAGGACTGGGTGATGGGATGGCCCGCATTTCTGCCGTTGGACAGGGTGCAGTTCAGGTCCGAGGCAATCCCGTATTTTGACATTATCTCGCATCCGCAGGCGATGATCGTATCCATGGCGCCTGCTGCAATCATGTCGGCCGCGATCTGGATTGCCGACAGGCTGCTGCCGCACTGCCGGTTGACTGTTATCCCGCCGACGGTTTCTGAAAGCCCTGATTCCAGGACCGCCATGCGGGCCAGGTTGAAGCCCTGCTCGCCGATCTGATAGACGCATCCGGCGATGACATCTTCAACGAGCAGGGGATCGATGCTCGCCCTGCGAACCGCTTCATCGAGCACGATGGCCAGAAGCGTCGGTGCGGCATATTCGCGCAGGTAGCCGTTATGCTTTCCTACCGGGGTCCGGACTGCGCTCATGATGAATACATCTTTCATTGGCGTACACCCCTTATGGATTGAGATGACTGTTGCAGATTGATTTGTTATGACATATTGTAATACAATTAATCAATTAAAAAAACAGTCGCCGGATATTTATTTGATAAACCCTGACGTTACTCCGGAGCTCTATGGCTCGGATAATCATATTATTCTGATTTATGTCTCATTTTCTGCTTGACTGTTACCCGTTGATATGATATAATCTCTCCCATAATTTGAATTGCAATTTTTCACAGATCATTTAACAGGGAAAAAAATACGGTTGTCCGTAATCGGCTGATCGTTAACAAGGGAGCAACACATGGACGGCTCAGAGCCTGACGAATGTGACGCGGATTGCTCGCTTTTCATGCCAATCGCTGACCGGCAGGAAGGTCTCTCCTGGCGCCGGTACTTTCATCTTATCAATTTATCAACGCTGACGCGCGGGGATGTCCTATCCTGCGGCGCGTCATGCGCATAAGGGACGGAGGAGCCATGTCGTATACTTGCCTTGAATGCGCCAGGCAGGGGCGAGATTGCTGCCGGGAGGCGCACGCAAAATTTCTCACCCTGAGGGACGCGGTGCGCATCGCCGGATTTCTGCGAGAGCCCGTCAATACCTTTGCCGTGTATGATTTTTTAAAAGACAAGGACCGGGAAGAGTACATTTACATCAACAGGCACCAGAATTACTACTATGACCTTGCCCTGCGCGATGAACGTCTGCTGCAGATCAGGCAGAAAAGCGACGGATCATGCATCTTTCAGGAGCCGACCGGACCGTGCCGTATATATCCGGCCAGGCCGCTCATATGCAGGACCTATCCCTTCTGGCTGTCCAGCGGCGGTGAGATAATATTCGACGGGTGCAGCTCGGATTGTCCGATTGTATGCGATGTGACCGGGAACGACGGCCCGGAAGACATTGCCAAGCTTTCTGACCGGTCCGGTGTGGCGCGCGCCTGCGCTCTCGAACGTGTAGGATATTCCCGCGGGGACATGAAGAAATTCCTCGACCAGATGATGGTTGAGATCGAGGACTACCGAGAGAATATCGATGCGTTTATCGCTGAGAACAGGGTCGATGTTCCGGCGTCCGCATCCGCACTCTGCCTGGCTGCCAGATAAGAGGCCTTCCGCAACAGGCCGCCGGGTGAGTCGCTTCCCATCTTCTGCACCGCGCAAGCGGGTGTGCGTGCGAGTGTAAAGCACACGCTTCTGTCGCCATACTGTACCGCGCCAGGTACTCTGAGGCAGGAAAACCGGCCACGCTATCCTTGAAAATGGTTACCCTCTTATCACCGGAACCGGGTATTGCCGCATGGCTGAATTTTATTAATTATGTAATTGTACGGGCCGGTTTTAATTTACTTATGGACTTGACGTTTACCTGAACGTATTCTGGTTTTTGTGGCGTGCTGATGATTCCTGTGCGGGTTCGATATGAACGCAGTAGTAGAAGAAAACAACAGGGGAAACGTGAGGGACCTTCTCGTCCCGGTTCGGGAGATGGTGGGCGCGGTACAGAAGACCGAAAACCTGATCGCCGAGCTGACGCATCCCAACATTGACTGGAAATACGTCATCACCGGGCTGCGCGGCTACCTGTACGATTATATCTACGATATCCTGCCTCACGCCGGCACGGTGATGCCGGTGGTCTACCGCTACCTCTACGAAGCCACGGAGCGGAAAAAGGCCTCCGCGATCAGGGCCTGCGATACCTTTTTCGACCGGTATATATTCGTCGCCGGCAAGCTGGGCGACGAAGACGAGCGGTTCCGGGAGCTGCATGCGTATTTTGACTCGCACATGGAAGATTATCTCTCGCTGCTGACCGCGCTGAGCGAGGAAGCGTTTTATTTCGAGAACATACACGACAGGTTTTTCACCCTGGGCGGCATTCTGGTCCGGTCCGGCGGCCGTCCGGAGGTCATCGCGGCTCTGGCGCGCTTTCTTGCGCTCCAGTACCGTCTCTACGTGGAGCGGGCGATCGTGGCGGAGGAGAGCGACATCCAGGAGCTCTGCGGCGTGATCGGGGACGTCACGGGCGGGGAGCGACTGGTCGAGCTTCTTCGCGCCGTATCGCGCGATTCGTACGAGGCCCGGCTCGCGGAGATAGAGCGGTGCGGGGCGAAGGACCCGGCCGGCCTGATCGTTTCCGGCATGGTACCGGCGGACTTCAGGCACAACACCATGCACTGGGAAAAGATATGCCTCACGGCAAAGGCCCTGTTCGAAAGCGGCGACATATCGGACGACGATGCAATCATCCATATATTCGAGTTCCTGATACGCAAATCGAACGCTGGCGGCGACCGGAATATACAGCTCTTCATATCCCGCACCCTCGCTTCGCTCTGTTCCGCCCTGGTGAAGAGCGGCAGGCTGGCTCTCCTCCAGAACGCTGTCGCGCTGGTAATGCCCGTGCTTCTTGCCGAGGTCGAGCGCGGAGGGAACTACACCAGCGCCTTTTCCACCATCTACAGCATCGGCAGCTCGGTCATCGAGTCGGGGAACATCGGCCTGATCGATTTTTTCGAGGACATCCTGGTCCGCTCGAAATTCAGCTTCCCCCGGATTTCCGGCATAGCTTCCGACTGGTCGGTCATCGTGAACTCGAGCCACCTGGAGAACATCCGCACCTGGATGAAGCTGATAGAGATCAACCCGTCGGTCATGAAAAAGCTCTCGGCGAGCCTCATCGTGAACCTGAAGCTGTACGGCGTGTTTTTGAAAGATACGGACGTGTTTCAGCGCGATATCTCGCGGCTCCTGAACAGCAACTACCGGGAAGTGTTTCACCTGATCATCTCGCTGGCGTCCGTGTTCCCGGCGTTTTATCACGATATCGGCGCCACAGGGGACATACGGGCCTTTACCGAACGGATCGACACCAACCACCGGATGGACGACCTGATACACTTCATGCGCAAGCAGGTGCACGTGGAGTCGAGCAGCCAGACCGTATTCCTGTTTCAGCGCGTCATGGAGTTCTGGCTGACCGGGCGCAGGGAGCTTTTGAAGAACATGGTTCCCGCCGAAGTTTACGGGAACCTGGAAAAATTTTTCCGGCTGGTGAACCTGGACGTGGAGGACGCGCCCGGGAAGATATACCGGGAGGCGCTGAAGCGCTTTCCGGAGCACGGGGAGAAGAAGTTCTGGGATTTTCTGGACGCGGTGGACGAGGCCGCCTTCATGGAATACGTCGAGACCTCTTCCTTTAACGGCGTGAGCGAGGAGGAGAAGGACACGGCGCTTCGGTACATGGCGCTCTATTTCGAAACAAGGCTCCCCACGGAGATGACAAAGATCCTGCATTACATCAGGAACAAGTTCTCTCTCGACGCCTCGCGGCGGGCGATATGGAGGTTCATCTACGAAATATCGGACGGCGATTTCAGGAAAATGTTCGAGGAGGTCCGCACGCGTGATATCTCGAAGATCAACATCGAAAAATTCATCACCTTCCTGCATGTATACCGCATGCTTTTCGACAAGTACAATTTCACCGATATACGGGTCATGGAAAAGCTGGAGCTGTACGCGCGGGAGCTCCTCTTTGAGCCGCCCGCCGGGTTTTTCGAGGCGATCAAGGGCCCCGATACCCTCGCTGCGCTTGATGCGCTGCTGAAGGCCCAGCTTGTTCTGAAGGACGAGATCCTCCTGTCAGACCGGGTCTTCGATCCGCTGGATACCATCGACCTGAAGCGGCATATCGCGTTCGGAATCCCGTCCATGTACGGCTCCTACAAGGAGAAGAAGTTCGACACGCTGAAGGTATTCTTCCACATGAACCTCATCCGCGTCAGGTTCTTCGAGAAGATCATAGAGGATATGGGGCTGGCGGGGAGCGCGCCCCTCTCGTTCAACGACATCAAGAGGGTGCTCAAGCTCTTTATAAAGACCTTCGTGATCGACGGTCTCGCCAACCAGGAGATGCTGAACTACAACAACCTTCTCGAGACGCCGAACCTGATGCTGTCGCAGCTCAGGGACATCGTTGCCAACACCCTGGCGATCCACGGCGGCATATCCGACCGTTTCAACGAGACCTTCAAGTACGTGTGCCTCGAGGCGGTCCGCAATCTCGGCGTCGAGCGCATAGACCGCCGCTATATCCCGCGCGACAATCCCGAGAGCGTGGACGTGATCATAGACCGCTTCGTACGGAGCCAGATCATGCAGTCGCCGCTCCTCCAGCTCTTCGACAATTTCCTGATGGCCCTGAAGGACAGGATCGCAGCCACGCTGAACGAGGAGGGCGATTCCGTCTGCCTGAACGAATACCATCGACGGTCCGATATCGGCAACAGCGTGTGGGAGGTCATCAAGCTCCTCGACGACCCGAGCGATCCCTACGACCCGTACGATCCCTATGACGAGGACCAGTACGCTCAGATACACGATATCAAGAAGATCGGGGAGGCCCACGGCGAGGAGGAGCGCTACGCGCCGGTGTGGGAGATCGGCAGCAAGGCGCACGGCCTGCTTTTCATCGCCAACATGGAAGGGGTAAACGCGCCGCCGGGCATCATCCTCTCGTCAGAGCTGTACAAGCGCCTCGGGGACGCCATCGTCCACGACGTCGAGTCCCGCCAGCAGATGATCTATCTTTTAAAGCGCTACGTGGACAAGTTCACCGGCAACCGTTTCGCCAACCGCCATAATCCGCTCCTCCTGTCGGTGCGGAGCGGGGCCGTGTTTTCCATGCCGGGGGTGATGGACACGATCACCAACGTGGGCATGACGCGGGAGATCCTGGCCTTTTACGCGAAAACGGACCAGTGGTTCGCCTGCGACTGCTACCGGCGATTTCTTCAGGATCTGGCCATCTCCTACTATGGGATGGACCGCCAGGTGTTCGAGAACCTGGTGTACGATTACAAGCGCAGGGCGGGGGTGGACCTCAAGGAAAAGATGACCGGTGAGCAGATGGCGGACCTCGCGGTCCAGTACCACGATGAGATCAGGAAAAACGGGTTTTACATACCGGAAGATCCCTACGAGCAGCTCCTCTATTCCATCGTGGCTGTATTCCGGTCATGGAACTCGCCCGTGGCGCGAAAGTACCGGGAGCTGGTGAATATATCCGACGAGTGGGGCACCGCGGTTATAATACAGAACATGGTTTTCGGCAACTCGTCGCCTGACAGCATCACCGGCGTGGTGCACAGCCGCTATCACGGCAGCGAGAAGATCGACCTTTTCGGCGAGTTCAAGACCCGGTCGCAGGGCCATGACATTGTAAGCGGCGTGGCGAAGGTGTTCCCGATCAGCGAGAGCCAGAAAAAGGTCTACCGGAAGGTGGCCGATCTTCCCTCGTTGGAAGTGCGGTTTCCCGATCTATACAGCATGCTGTTCGACGCCGTGCAGAGAATAAGGGACAGGTGGGGCAATGACCTCCAGATAGAATTCACCATTGAGGACAAGACGCTCTACATACTGCAGGTGCGGGGAATGGTGAACCACGTGTTTGACGTCGACGAGCTGGTTGAAAGCCCGGAGGAGCTCGAACCGTTTCTCCTCGGGCAGGGGCTCGCCGCGTCGGGCGGGGTCGTGTCCGGCAGGGCCGTCTTCAGCATCAAGAGGATCGACGCGATACGGAGCGCGCATCCCGGGGACAGGGTAATTCTGGTCAGGCCTGAAACAAACCCGGAAGACGTTGTCGGCATGGAGAAATCGGACGGTATACTCACCTGCATCGGCGGCATGACCTCGCACGCGGTGCTGCAGATGCTCCGGCTGGAGAAGAGCGGCGTCAGCGATTTTTCCGTCATGAGCATTGACGAAGATGACAGGAGCGCCACGGTGGAGGGAAGGGTGACGATACGCGAGGGGGATTTTATTACGATTGACGGGGCCACGGGCAATGTTTTTATTGGATATCATGAGACCCGTAAGAGAAAATTGTAGGGGAGCCCCCGTCCCCTGAGGGGTTCCGGGCGGTGTCCTTAATATAAACCTACAAGAGGGACGACCCTGCTGAAATGCGGCTTCGTCTTTCAGAAAAATGCCAATGAGGAGAGGAACAATGAGCACCATATCATCTGCATCACCCGTGGGGATAAACGGCATCGGGAGGATCGGCAAGCTGGTAACATGGGTCATGTCCACGAAAGAGGACCTGAAGGAAATCGTCATTTCGACCGGCAGGAAAACGGGCAAGAGCCTGGACGACCTGGCCACGTATCTATCGTACGATTCAACCTACGGGCCGTACGCGCGCTTCCTCTTCGGGTTCCGGAAGGAGAAGGCGGTCGAGATCAAAAATGACGAGCTCTATCTGAACGGAAAGAGGCTGATATGGTTGAACGATCCGAAATACCGGGCGCCCGGCGCCATCCCCTGGTCAAAATACGGCGTCGAGGTGGTTTTTGACACGACCGGCAAGATGAATGACCCGACATCCAACGAGGAGAATTCGCTGCGCGGCCATCTCAATAACGCGAAGAAGGTTATCCTGACCGCGCCGTTCAAGATCAAGAACAAGGGCACCATGGTGCCCGAGGACTCGGTCACCGTCGTGGGCGGGGTCAATTTCGACAGGTACGACCCGTCGGTGCACAAGATCATATCCAACGCTTCCTGCACCACCAACTGCTGCGCGCCGCCGATAAAGGCCCTGGTCGAGCATTTTGGCGACAGGTTCATCTCGTACGCTCTCACCACCGTGCACGCGGCGACAAATTCTCAGAAAGTGCTCGATGTCCTTCCCAAGGACGGCGAAAAGGACTGCCGGAAGACAAGGAGCATCATGAACAACATTATACCGTCGACCACGGGCGCCGCCAACGCGGTTATCGAGGTAATCCCGGAGATCCGTTCGCTGGGCATCGGCTCCCAGGCCTCGTCACTCAGGGTGCCCACCAACACCGCGTCAATCGTCATCCTGGACATCTCGCTGATGGGCGAGTATGACAACTCATATATCCATTCCATCTTCCGGAAATACAGCGAGCGCAACCCGGAGATAATGAAATTCTCCGAAAAACAGCTGGTAAGCTCCGACATTATCGGCAGCACCTATTCCACGGTCTATGACGCGCTCTTCACACACCGGAGGACCACCAAGCGCGACGACAAGCTCTACACCATGGTTGACCTGAACTTCTGGTACGATAACGAATTCGGGTATGTCGGCAGTCTCGAACGGCTGTATAACATGGTCATCGGGAAGCATTAGAAAATCCGGGCATCGGAACGCCATCCCCCCTCCCTGCGGGGGGATGGCTGTTCCTTTACTTTCTAGGAATTTACCCCCTCATAGGTGCCAATCCAGGTGCCACAATGAGCTTAATCTGAAGTTGCTTGTGGAACGTGAGTTCATGTAAAAACGGGAAATCAATCTTTTCGCGGGGGTACTCCGGCTGTTTTCCGGTTTTGAGGAATCCGGTCATTGTCCGGACAGGAACAACCGTTCATTCAGCAGGGATCCGTTATGAACAGCAGATATCCTGATATTACCAGGAAGATAATCTCGCGCCGTTTCCTCTTTTTTCATCTGAGAGGCGATTTCACTTTTAGTCTCTAGCTGCTTCTGGCCCGGCTGTTCAGCGGCACTCTCCGCCTGAATTATTACCTGGCCTATTTCCTGACCCTGATCATTGTCATCAGTTACGGATTTTCATTCAATCTTCTGGTCACATTCCGGGTCAGAGACGGGCTGGCAGGCCGGCTGCTGCGGTATATTTAATTCTTTCTTCCTTTCAGCGGGCTGGATTATCTTCTGGTGATTTTCTGACGCAGGCCATGCATTTCCCGCCGGCTTCGGCGATCTTTCTGACCAGCGGAACTCTCATGATTACCAGGTATTTCACATACGACCGGTGGGTTTTTCAGAAATCCGCTGATACGGCTGTCCGGCGGGGAGGAAGAGCTGATCACTCACCGCTGATTCTTGTCCACAGGGCCGGATACTGATCATGGGGGATATAATGTTCCAGAATATAGGAATAAAGAAATCCGTCAGGCCAAGCCTGCAGGAATTCATATTCGTCGGCAATTATATATTGCAGATGCTCCTTTTCCATGAGGTCAATCAGGTTCCGGCCGAATACTTCACGGCCCTCAATCCGAGAAAAGACCTCTTCCGCATTAATCATGGCGGCCCAGTAATACTGAAGGTCCTCATTGAACATATATCCTCCCGCCAGGGTGAAGACCGTCAGTATTTTTTCCTCTCTGGGGACTTCTTCCAGGACATATCGGGTCAGGCTGAGCTGCTCAATCTGCTTCCAGGCCGGTCCCTTAAGAAACATCAGATGCAGGGACACCAAAGTCATGAAAAGAAAAACGGCCGGAAGAACGGAATTTCCCGTCACTGTACAGAGAACTGAAGAACGGAATTTCACGCAGACTGTTTCCGTCATGCGTTTTATGCCGTAAATACCGACACAGGCCAGCAAAGGAAGAAAGCTAAGGTAATGCTGACTGTAAAGCGGAAGAACAGATGTTGACACGGCAACGGCACTCAGGACTGCGGGAAACAGCAATCTCCGGATTCGGTCCGTATCTTTTTTCTGCCCAGCCATATCACGGAACAGATAGAAGAAACCGGACAAAACAGCGAGAAGAAACGGCCCCTGATACCTGATAAAAAACTTCAGATACTGGACCGGAAGATCGGGCCGGTCTTCCGATACGATAATGAACGGATAGACAAAAACATAGAATAGGAATTCTCTCAGGGAACCGTTGAACAGAAACAGAAGAACAAACAGGATAAATACGGCAAGGACCGGAAGAAGGATAACCAGAATCTGCCGGGCCAGTCTTTTCAAGTCCCTCCCCGCCAGAAAATATTCCAGGATAAAATAAATAATAACGGCGGCGATTCCTATTGCGGCCTTGGTGTTGCACAGCAGCATGAAACCCATGCAGGTCCCGGCGGCAAGTCCTTTCCATATCCTCCATTTTTGCAGATTACTGAAGAGAAGCAGTATCCCCGTGACAAAAAGAAGATTCTGTAGAACATCGGGGCGGATTTCCGTGGCTTTGTCCTGAAAAAAAACAAGAAGAGACAGCAGGACAGCGGTACAGAGACCGTAGAAGCGGGACCGGAAAAAGGAAGCGGCAAAAAAATAAATACAGACCAGAATCCCCAGCAGATAGCCCAGACTGAGGAAACGGAAAAAAAGAAGGGTCTGAATCCCCGGACTCAGACGGCAGGCTCTGAACAGGATGCTGTTCAGGTAGGTATTGACAGGACCGTGATGATCAAAAAAATCACTGTACAGGACTTTCCCGTTAATCATATGCCAAACGAGATGAATATGCTGAAACTCGTCCTGGTCAAAAGTGGAATTAAGGGTCTGGGTGACGGTAATTCCGAGGCTTGCGGCAAGAACCAGAACGAGGACTGTTATTCTCGCTGCTTTTTTTGCCGAATTCATTTTTCCGGCTTCTTTCATATGTCATCCCTGTCAGGCACAAAAAACGTTAATCCGGGAATGATTCCGGCCCGAAGTGTACAGCATTTTACGTTTTTACTTTATTCCTTTTTTGTTTCAATATATTATTCACCACATCCAGTCCGTTTCAGTCGGGGAGCACGACATCACAGAACAGGATGTCGAACCTTCCTTCTTCATGGCGGAAAAGTTCAAAAGCCTCATTGAGTGATTTCGCCTGGAATACGATATACCCGTACTGTTGAAGCGCTATTGACGTAAACTTCAGAACCTCCAACTGGTTCTCAACGAGGAGGACCCTTGCGCCCATGCCCCGAGTGTATTCTTGTTGCATTTCATCAACGTCGTTTGTTTCCTGGTTGCTTTCAATTGCCGGCAGATATATCTGAAACGATGCGCCCTCGTTCGGCTTGCTCGACACGTTTATATATCCTCCATGCTGCTTGACTTTCTAGGAATTTACCCCCTCATAGGTGCCAGCCGGGTGACACAATGAGCTTTATCGGTTGCTCCCTCTCTAAAAAAAGTAAAATTATTAGCGCATGCTCTATTTGAGTTTTATATAGAATTTTATGTATGCTCAAATTTTGACAACAAAAATAATTTTCAATCCTGGATTAATTTCAATAATCCTTTTCAAAATCGAGCCGGTACTTTTTTTATATGACCCCCCCCCGAATAGTTGCCTAACTTTTCTTTCAAGGAATTAACCTCCTCTTAGGAGCCGCTCCAGTTGACATAAGGAGCTTTATCTGAAGTTTCCCCTATCTCAAATTAAGCCCTTTCCAGCAGAAAAAGCGCTGGACAGAGGCTTGAAATTTAACTTCTTGACATGCAAGCTGTTGTATATGGAATATTCAAATCTCTTTTTTTGGGGACCGATAAGATCATCATGCAACGGGAGCGGCATCTCCGCCATGGACATATCGTATATCACATACCCGACGATATTTCTCAGCTTCTTAATGGCAGTGGGCCTTCTTCTGCGCCCGTGGCGCTTCAGGAATGTGGTCCTGGCCGTATTTATCGCCGAGCTCGGCTACCTGACGCTCTTCATTTACATGCTTCAGACGAAGCTGATATTCTCGTATCCCGATTATTTCCTGCTCCTCATTCCGATTGAGATCAGCATGGGACCGCTGCTCTACCTGTACGTGCTGAGCTTTATCAAGAACAAGCAGAAATTCCATTACCATGACATAGTGAATTTCATCCCGCTCATGGTCGTCGTCATAATCATACTGCCGTTCGCCTTCGCATCGGACGAAACCAAGAGGGATCTGGTCAAGATCCTGCTCATGCAGGAAGATGTAAAATTCATCCAGATCCTCATCTCGGCCGCGGCCGCGGTCGTGCTGCCGATCTGTTACATTTCGCTTTCCATATGGCAGATATGGTTCCGCAAGCCGAGCGAAAACATGGCGTACCAGCCGCTGATACTGCTGATCACCCTGCTCATCATCTGGCTCTTCCTCGGCGTCGTCGGCATCGCCGGCTCGATGACCTTTTCCGAAAAGCTCCTCATGCTGGACAATATCATCATCAGCCTCATAATCATAAGCTTTTATCTCATCTCCTCCCGTTATCCGTACCTGATGCAGTTCGGGACGATCCCCCCGAAAAAAAAGCAATACGCGAAATCATACCTGGACAAGGTCAACACGAAGAGCATCAACAGACAGTTGAAAATCATCATGGAGGAGGAGAAGCTGTTCTGCGACGAGGACCTATCGCTGGGACGTCTCAGCGAGGCACTTGAGCTGACGAAAAACCAGCTTTCCCAGTTCCTGAATACGTACCATAAAAAAAACTTCAACAACTTCGTCAACGGCTACCGCATTGAAGAAGCGAAAAAAATGATCAAGGAGCAGCCGCACCGGCAGATCATTGCCATAGCCTTCGCCGTCGGGTTCAACTCATACTCGGCGTTCCATTCCATGTTCAAGAAGATGACCGGCATCACGCCGGCCGATTATCGCCGCAAGAACGAGCAGGATCTGCTCTGAAGTCAGCGCCGCGCACCTCGTACCGCGGCGCTTCAACGTTCATCCCCGAGTCCCGCACTGCCTTGTAGTTGTAGTAATTCCAGAACAGGTTGATCGACGCGTTCACCACGCTCCCCGTGTTCATGAGGGTCTTCAGGCTGCGCCGCAGGGAGCGCACCGGTGACGAGGTTTCGCTGTACACGTTCCGCCACCCTTCCACCAGCTCATCGACCGTCATGTTGCGGGGCTGTATCACCGCCTCATAGGCGTTATACTTCACCCAGTCGTCGGGGTAGTTGGTAAACAACAGGCGGCCTTCCCTTTCCACCTGGCTGTAGAGACGCGTCCCCGGAAAGGGTGTCATGATGGTAAACTGGCTGCCGTCTATGCCCGTCTCATGGATAAACTCGATCGTCTTGCTGAAAATATCCCTGGTGTCGCCGTCCGTCCCGAGGATGAAGCCGCCGATGACGCCGATACCGTGATCATGAAATTTCCTGATCGTGTTTTTGTAATTTTTTATCATGGGCCTCAGGTTGACATTCTTGTTCACCGATTTCAGCGATTCCGCCTCGATCGATTCAAACCCTATGTAAAAGGTGTTCGCCCCCGCCTCGGCCGCCGCCTTCAGCAGATCATCATGCTCGGCGATGGTGATGCAGACCTGCGATCCCCACGATTTACCGAGGTCCTTGAGGGCCTTGAACAGACGCTTTGCGTGGTCGATCCCCTCCGGCCCGAGTCCCACAATGCTGTCATCGGCGACAAAAAAACGACGGTCCTCGATCTCCCCGATCTCCTCAACGACGTCGGGAATCGACCGGAACCGGTAGCGCGCGCCGTTGAACTTCGTGACGGAGCAGAAGCTGCAGTTGCAGGGGCACCCGCGTGAGGTCTGCACTGAATGAATCATGTATTTCTTTGAAAAAAGCTTTCTGTTTATCCTGGGGATCTTTTCAAGCGAGGGAAACATTTCCGCCCGGTAGACCTGGCGCATCGTTCCCTGTTCAAAGTCCTTCAGCATGCCCGGCCACAGCTCATCCGCCTCTCCCACCGCGACGGAATCGGCAAACCTGACCGCCTCTTCCGTCATCACTGAAGCGTGTATTCCCCCCATCACGGTGGGAACCCCCCTTTTTTTGAATTCCTGTATGATCCGGTAGGCCCGGGGGGCCTGACCGGTCGTTGCCGTAACCGCCACGAGGTCGGCTTGTTCGTTAAAATCGATTTCCTCGACGTTTTCATCTATGATTTTCACCTCATAACGCCCCGGTGTCCTGCTCGCGAGAATGCCGAGCCCCATGGGCGGCAGGGCCAGCATCTTCATTTTGCCGAATACCGTGTTATTAATGGTTGGGTTGATAAAAATGATCTTTTTCATGGCATGTATCCTCATAAAAAAATAATGGAAGATCATACCATATGTCGCGGGAAAATCTTTCAGGAATATGATTCTGTAGCTGGACCGCACTAGTGAATTACATCAGGAAAATTGCAGAATATAATTCTGGAAGTGGATCCGGACGTCCGAAAAGCCCTCGGCTGGCAAGGGGGGTGGGGCAGCACCATGGCACGTGTCCCCAGCGGGGTACAGGGGGATGAACCGGTTTTCTGATTCGTGTCTGCTGCGGTGTCACGAATTGTTTTTTTATTGACATAACAGTCGCTGACTGAATTAGCTAATATCTATGAAAAAAGCAATTATCATAACCATGATCAGTATGGCTTTGCTTGCCGTATCGTGCGCCAGGAATTACAGCAAGGACCTGGTCGGCAAATGGTACGCGGGCAAGGCCACGTTTAACAACAACGATTTGATGGTTACCATAAAACCTGACGGGGCCCTTGTCGCGGAGATCACCAACGCTGACGTCAGACCGGTCAACGCAACCTATACCCTTGAAAGGGATAAGCTTGTCATCAAGTTTACCGGGTTTGACCTGTCATATCGGATCAAGGAGCTTGACAAGGATCTTCTGGTCATGGAATCTCGGTACGGAAGGATTACCTGGAAGCGGATTAAATAGCCTTTATTTTACTTCAATCCCCAGGATGCAGACATCGTCCTCGAATTTTTTCTCGCCCACAAAATCGATAAGATTGTCGTAAAGCGTGTTGACGAGCTCCCGGATCGGAATGGCGCCGTACTGGCGGAGGTCCGTCACCATTGTCTCCGCGAACTGGACACCGTCCCTGTTTTCAGCCTCGATGAGGCCGTCGGTAAAGAAGATCATCTTGTCTCCGGACATGAGCCGGATGCTCCGCTCCTGGAAAATCTGGCCCCTGTAAACGCCGAGAAGGGCGCCTTTTCCCGGCAGCTCCATGGCGTCGTTGCCGCGCACGAGATAGGGCGGGCAGTGGCCGGCGCGCGCGTAGCGCATGGTCATCGTTTCCACGTCATAGATGGCATAGAACGCCGAGATGAGCTCGAGGGTGCCCATGTCTATGACCCTGTCGTTCAGGTACTGGAGGAAGTCTGCGGGGGCCAGCTTTTCCCGGCCCGACATGTTGGATAGCGTCTTCAGCATGCTGGTGATGAGCGCCGCGGGGACCCCGTGCCCGGTGACGTCGGCAATGAAAACGCCCAGAAGGTTCTTCTCCTTGAACTGGATGAAGTCATACAGGTCGCCGCCTATCTCCATCATCGGCATGTATATCGCGTGGATGTCGAGCTCGTCCATCGGGGGCGGCGATTTCGGGATAATGCTGTGCTGGATGATGCGCGCGAGATTCATCTGTTCCTGCATCTGGGCGTTGTTGTGCTGGATGACCCGGTTCTTTTCCGCGAGCTCCAGGTTGGAGAACTCGGCAAGTTTCATCGCCCTGAATTCCCTGAACCTGAGCCTGTTCTGCACCTCGGCGAAGATCGAACAGAGCAGGAGGAGGGTCAGCGGGTTCGAAAGAATGATGAAATGATTTTTTGTCGGTGTTTCAAATGCGAGCAGGTAGACGATCATGCCCGCAAAGGGCAGCGCGTAAACGGGAAAGAGGTAGAGGAACCCCCCCATGGAGCCGAACGCTATGACGATGATCACGATGAGCATGCCGGTTACGACCGCGTTGAATATCTGGAACCGCAGGTAGAGCACGGTGACGCCGCACATCATCGCCATCAGGCTTGTCAGGAACAGGTAATAGACGGCGGGCTGGATCCGGGCGATGCGATGACGGGCCAGCGGACCCATACTCAGTACGAGCAGCGCGACGCCTATCAGAACCGGAAGCGTCCGCCACGGGACCGTGTTCACCGGGTACCAGAGGAGATAGTGGTCCTGGATCAGGTAATAGGTGGGGAATATCAGCGCGAGTACGCTCGCGAACTTGCCGAAGCGCATTGTCCGTTCGCGTATATATTCCCGGTAATGCTGCCGAATTTCGCCAGCCTGGGATTCGCTGTCACTCATGTTCAAGTAATCCCGTACGTAATTTCAGGACCGGTATATCCTGTCTGCCGGCATCGCAGGTTCAGCCGGTCATTTCCAGTTAAGAATGGTGTCCCGGTAATGATCGTAAAGCTTTCCCATTTTCGGCATTCTTCCCGACTTCACCGAATCGATAATCATACCCTTCCTGACGCAGATGTCCTGCGCGGTGGTGAAGTCCTTGGTATGGCACTTGATGCAATTGTCATGGATTGCTTTCACAACATTTTCGTTTGGCAGTGCCGTACACTTTTCTTTCGGGTAGTCTTCGAGACTCGCGTAACAGCCGACAATGCACAGGGCCGCGAGTGCGGCGGCGAATGCTGAATGCTTTGTGTTCATCTGACGCCTCCTTTTACCACCATTTGCGTGTCAAGTATTCGACCGAAAATATGTTCGGGTTGATGTTCGCCTGTTCTTCAAAGCGCATTTTTTTGAAAAGGAGCTCCGTCCGGGTGCCGCGCTTGACATTTTTCATCTCGTACCCGGTATAATAATAGACCTTCTGTCCTTTTACGTTGTTACGGGAAACGAATGACAGCAGCCGCATCTCCTTGATCTTTATCTTGTTTTCATCGAAATATTCGATCTTCAGGGTGAGGAGGGTCTTTTTTTCGATGTACGTCACCTGGCGCCCGTACCCCTTGTCGCGCAGGATCGCCTCTGTTTTCGGGGTGCTTTCTATCGCATAGCAATCAAAGGGTTTTCCTTTAAAGGGTATCTGCTCATCGCCGAGGTAGCGGTAGTTCCACTCGCGTATGTCCGGCTTGCCGATATCTCCGTTCGTAAAATCGCTTCCGAAAAAGCTGAGGCGGTTGTCCGCACCTGTCACCTTCTTGGCCTTGCGTATCCCCTTCAGGTATGCATATTTGATGTCGGATTCTGTTTTATAGTTGAACATCAGATATGAATTGCCGTTGTCGTCCGTTGGCTGGAGGCAATAGCATATATAGTTCTCCTTCTCCGCCGGGGTCCCCATGTTTTCAGTATACGAGGCCATAACCATCTTTTTGTGAAATCGTAGATCGCCGGTGCTTCCGTATATATTCAGGACCGCGTCGCCCTTGACCTTCTGGAAGATTGGCTGGTCATCATTGAGCTTCATCAGGCGATACCCTTTTTCTTCCGCAGTTTCTGCATATGAGGCCGCAGACAGGCCGATCAGGATGGAGGTTAAAAACGCGAATATACGAAAATTCATCTATGCCTCCGTACTATTTGTTCCGTAATATATGCTACAACAGGACAGTTTTATTGTAAATGAGAAAATTATTTATCCTACCGGTTATACACGATCAGGGGCGCAAAAAGCCTGAGTTCGCTTGTCCGTGCGTCCCGATAGCGCGGGTCTTTCAGCATCTCCTTCATTTTTACAAGGATGGTGAACGGGCGCTTTACCACCGCGGCGTTGGCCATCCATGCCGGGAGCTGCCCTCCCGGCTCGGTATGAAGATTGTAGGTGACGGTGACAGCGTCCCTGTCTTTTGAAGGGAGGAAGGTCCAGCTCCCGTTGATGCTTTTAACGCGGACCACGTTCTTGATCTCGGGTCCGTATTCCCACATGCTGCTCAACAATAGGATCGCCGCTCCAGAGGCCAGGTCGCGCCGGGCGGTCACCTTGAAATATGAGTCGCGGTCGTGGGCGGGGAAGGGCACGTTCATCATCTGATACAGCACTACCTCGTGCGGATTCAGTATCTTTATCAGCTTCACTTCTTTCATGTTCGGAAACCATTTCGGATATGATTCGATGTCTTCCATGAGCTTGAGGACTCCCGCCATGCTGGATTCGACTTCAGTCACCGCCCTGAATTCCAGAGAACGGGACCCGGCCACCGCCCTGGTGTAGACGCGCACGCCCCTGCTGTTTTTTTTCAGTTGCCAGTCGTCGGCGTAAAGGGATACGGCGCTGGAGAGCATAAGCCCCATGATCGCCGGAATAATTGTTCGAAGAGCGGTACGGTCCATTAGATTCCTCGTGAAATGCCGAAAAGATTTCATTTTATACGTAAAAATTGCATCAAAACATGTGTGAGGAAATCGATCAATAAAAAAATGCGATAAATGAAATAAAAAACCGCAGATGAAGGAGACCGGCACCCCTTTTTCAGATCATGGCCATACGACTCTCCGTGCATGAAGGAAAAAATATTGACACAAATATGCGCGGTAGTTAGCCTGATTCGATTTTCGGGGTGTAGCTCAGCCCGGTTAGAGCGCCTGCTTTGGGAGCAGGAAGTCGGAGGTTCGAATCCTCTCACCCCGAATATGGATTGTCTGCGTGATGGTTGCTGCACGGCCATCACGCAACGGGTTTGATTATTATGAGAATTATTGCCGTGTGTGAAGACGTATCATTCGCCCGCCTCGTATAACTTCCTGTTGACTCGGCGGGATCGGCGCCATCCGTGGCGCCTGCTCATTGATGCGTCTTCACACACGTTGGAAATAAACTTGTATGTCGAAAATGAGATTATAAAGTAATACTATGCGCCAGTAGCTCAGTGGATAGAGCAACGGCCTTCTAAGCCGTTGGTCGCTGGTTCGATCCCAGCCTGGCGCGCAGCGGAACCCCTGTATTTTACAGGGGTTTTTTATGTGGCGGAAGAAACGACGTTCAAGTGGAATCTCCTTCGACCAAATATTGACCAAAACACATTCTCGTCCTCACCGGATACCTTCAGGGAGGGTATTACATTATCTTGAGGACAACTGTATCGCGATCCTGCTTGAGTCCTTTGGCGTAACTTCATTGATATTCATGGCCGACCGGGAATGGCGAAAGCTCTGGAAGACGCATATCCTGAATGGCGCTATTTCAGGATGAAGAAAGGGCCGCGATATATGATCTTTGAATCTATAATGAACATTCTCTCGTCATAAAAATAACTGCTGTTGAAGTTCTCAGAGGATAGACATTTTTTACAATTTTTGTATCTCATGAAATTGTAAGCCTCTGCCCAGAGCTTTTTACTGCAGGAGGGCGCATCATTTGAGAGGGCGCAACATCATATAAAGCTCATCGTATCCAATGAGCTTGTACAAAAGAGGATGAAACCCCTGTATAATGATGATATGATTGTGATGGGAAAAAATCCAGTAGATATTTATTTACTCATAAGATTAATCTGCTACCACGAGTAATTAATAAACAATAGAATTATTTTTGTACTTGCAAATGTATTGGGCCTATGAAATGTATGACCAGACATTTCTGAGAGGTAAAGATCTCTCCGATTCAAATATTTAAATTTCCATATTAATTAAATGATAATTTCCATTATCATGAGTTATTCTCATGTGTTGCATATGATAGTGATATTATTCATATTACAATGCGCAGGGCAAAAAGAATATTATTATGTTTTCCTCAGGTACCCTTTGAGAGAGGAGGCACAGAGTTTCTCGTAGGATCCTTGCATGAGGAGCTTGTTAAAAGACATTTTATCGTTGATGTAATTGCCATACCTTTACAGTGGATTCCGAAAAAAGAGATCATAAAAAATTGCATGATCTGGCGACTACTTGATCTGACAAAATGCAATGATAAGAAAATCGATCTGGTCATTTCCACTAAATTCCCCAGCTATCTCATAAAGCATCCTAATAAGGTCACTTATTTATTCCATCAATTCCGGCAGGTTTATGACGCTTATGGAACCGAATATAGTGATTTTACCGATAGTTCAGAAGATGTAAAGATAAGAGAAATGATAATCGATATGGACAACAAATCATTGTCGGAATCAAAACAAATATATAGTATTTCAAAAAATGTTTCTTATAGATTAAAGAAATTTAATGA
Organism: Spirochaetota bacterium; assembly: GCA_016928865.1. Lineage (GTDB taxonomy): Bacteria > Spirochaetota > UBA4802 > UBA4802 > UBA5550 > RBG-16-49-21. The sequence goes on along the minus strand of JAFGJX010000076.1, from coordinate 574 downwards.
TCTGAATAGCACAGTCATATATCCACCTCCCAAATTACAGGGTAAATTTTACAGTAAGGATTATGGTGATTATATCCTCTATGTGGGGAGGCTTAATAAATCAAAGAGGATTGATCTTCTATTGAAAGCCCTTGCCAGAACCAGGAGCCGGGTAAAATGTGTCATTGCCGGAACCGGCGAAGAAAAGGAATCACTTGAACAATTGACCAACCGCTTGAAATTGAAGAACAGGGTAACATTTTTAGGCTTTGTCAGTGATGAAAGAATTCTGGAATTATACGCTCACTGCCTAGCTGTGTATTATGCACCATATGATGAGGATTACGGTTTTTCAACAGTAGAAGCCTTTTTATCGAAAAGGCCGGTCCTAACAACGTTTGACTCGGGCGGAGTTCTGGAGTTTGTAATAAATGACAGGAATGGATATGTTGCTGATAATAAACCTGAATCAATAGCTCAACCCTTAGATGCCCTTTTTGCCAATAGAGGCTTATGTCATGCCTTAGGTACCAGCGGATATAAGGATGTTCAGGATATTAATTGGGATACAGTTATTAATAAACTTACAGCTATT
>JAFGJX010000075.1 GCA_016928865.1 Spirochaetota bacterium | reverse complement strand
TTTACGCCACTGATATATTTTTATTGGCATAATTTACAAATTTCTTATTATTTGGACAAATGAAACCTTTTTAGAGTGAACTCAAGTTTGATTGAAAAAGAATCCGATATTGCCCATATATCGTACAAATCCCGAGCTCTGCTTCGTTTTAAATTGTTAGGTATCTGAGGGTAATCGGGATGCTGTTGAAGAAGTGCTCGGAGTTTTTCAACAGCTAACAATAGAGGTGAATAAACGTATATATCAACATCATCAACTTTTTTTACTACTTTATCAGCGACATATTCGAATTTGCTGATTTCGTTGGTATAGCGTCGTCTTTGGGATCCTGGATCTATGGTAAAGGCTTGACGCCTCATATCTTCAATTCGGAAACTCAGTTTTTCCGCTAGGGATTTGGCAATAAGTTTAAACTCGACTATGTATCCTCCCCACCATTCAGTATCTGTAGACTTAGGCTTGTGCTCTAATTTGAAGTCAAATACGCAAATACCTTCCTCATTAAATGTTGAAGATAAGGCGGTAGACATACGACAAGATACTTGCTCCATGTTTTCGAAATCATCTTCTATAGAGAAATCTAGATCAAGTGAACTTCTTCCACCTACATTGTAAACTAGAGAAAGAGCGTTACCTCCTTTGAATACTAGATGATCATATAACCAATATTCTGCATATAATGCCTTCAATATTAATTTACGTACTTTTTCATGTGTCATAATTTTTCTCGACATTATGCAACTTTAATATTAATTCATTGATGGGTTATTGTTAAGACATAATAAACCAGCTTGTTTCAGCTTCCCAAGCTGCGACGAAGTCTGCGAAGCATGTCGGGGGTTCAATTCCCCTTTCCCGCTCAGTAAAAGGGCGTTCCCCGAGGGGGGAACGCTTTTTTTTCACAAAGAGGAATTCGGGATTCAATGCCCGTAACCCGCTTACGAATAACTTCCTAACTCACCATAAGTTGGAACGTTTTTTTATGGATTTTCAGGAAAGTAGTTATAGGCTAAATGGTGATTGTATATTCAGCACCGGCTTCGGCAAAGGGGTTAAGAGAATAAGAATTCGATAAGATTACTTGACAGAAGAAAGGACTTTACTATATTTTCCATAAATGGGTTAATAACCCGTTTATGGGAAATAAAATGAAACGCAAAGGAAAAGAATTAGGTGATCTCTCTTCAAGGTTCTTCGCCTTTGTCCAGCTGAAGAAAAAAGATATCATCCGGACCGGCGAGCTTTTTCCCGTACTGGGCATCACGGAATCACAGGAACGTGATCTGTTACGTCGTCTCTCAGACTCGGGCTGGATCGTCAGGCTAAAACGCGGTGTATATCTCATCCCTCCTCGCATACCTGCCGGTGGAAACTACAGTCCAGGGGTCGGTTTGATTCTCCAAAAACTCATGGAGGAACAGAGTGGTAAGTACCAGATTTGTGGGCCGTCTGCGTTTAGTTTTTATGGACTTGATGACCAGATAACTAATATCACATATGTGTATAACAACAGTATTTCAGGCAGTCGTACGATAGGAAGCCTAACCATTCAATTTATTAAAATTGTAAGCGGACGTTTAGGTGCAACATCTGTTTTTAAAACTAAGGAAGGAATCCAGATTATATATTCTTCCAAGGCAAGAACCCTTATGGATGCGGTATATGACTGGAACCGTTTCAATAGCCTGCCCAGAGGTTATGATTGGATTCGAGAAGAGATAAAACTTGAACCCAGTCTTGCCTTCGCACTAGTAGATACCATCATTCAGTATGGGAATCAGGCAACAACCAGGCGAATCGGTTATTTGTTGGATATTATGGACCAACCTTCAGAAAATCTAAGGCGACTCCTGCGGCAGCTCAGCGATTCCAAAGCCCTGATTCCCTGGATACCAAGCAGAGCAGCCCGGGGAACAGTCAACCGAAAGTGGGGTATCATTGTGAATGGCTGAAGTCCATTCTTCGTATGCGCATGTTTCAGATCCTGATGTCTTTCGAGAGGCCCTGGCATATTCTGAAGCTAACACTGGATTCACAGGGTCTTTGATAGAACTTGATTACTACTGCTCACTTATCCTTCAGTACTTTTTCAGAAGCAGAACATCGCTTGTATTCAAAGGAGGGACTTGCTTAAGCAAGGTTTATGTGAATTTCTACAGGCTTTCTGAGGATCTTGATTTTGTCATACCTGTTGCTTCCGACATATCTATGGCACAAAGGCGTGCGGGGATGGTGCCTGTCAAGGTGATATTCGACAATGCTCCGAACGTGATTTCAGGAATGGAGATATCGGAAACGTTAGCAGGACATAACAATTCATGACAGTATATTGGATGCTTTTCATGCAAATCGGTATTAGTTGAGAAGGCAGAGAAAATCAAGGTCGAGATCGGACTTCGTGAACCTATGATCCTGCCTCCAGAGACGAGAGAAGCGAGGACGATTGCAATCAATCCATTTACTAATCTTTCTCTAGTTCCAAGTTTCGCTGTCAGTGCGATGGCTCCACACGAAATGTATGCAGAGAAGTTCCGAGCAGCCATGACAAGAAGAGAGCCTGCGATTCGGGATTTTTTCGACCTTTTTTATGCTGTACATGAGGGAGGGTTAAATATTCATGACCCGGATTTTCTCAGTTTGGTTAAGAAAAAGCTTGAAGTACCCGGCAATGATCATGTCGACCTATCTTCAACACGGAAAGATGAACTGGGCAGGCAGCTTGAAGGACAGCTGAGACCTGTGCTCCGTCCTCAAGATTTCGCCCGGCTTATTCTAAATGAGACCTTTGAGATGGTGTGTAATATGGCGGTGGAACTGTCGATTTAGAATTATTGTTCTTATAGCGTGTAAATGAGTTTTGCACCTTTCAAAGACACTACTGTATAAACAATTGATAGGGATTTTTTATCGCAATATACTCCCAGCTGCTTTGTGCGCAAGTTGCAGGCGATCCTGCGGATTTTCTTTATTATAGTAGCGTTGCGGCAATCAAAAGGCTCCGTCGGACGAGCTTTCATACCTTTCGACCTCCTCTTGACGATTTGCAAAGAAATCCATATATTTAAGCAATCTTAACTATTCAGGAGTCTAACATATGCGAGGCTCGGACGAGGTGGCCGGCGCGCTCCGCGAGTTGACTGAGGTTTTCATGCACAGATCGATGGGCGCAGTAGTATACATCGCAAGACAGCATGGGCTTTCCATGTCTCATGTCGGCGCGCTTTTCCAGCTCAGTCACCGGGGAACAAGCAGCGTTTCCAACATCGGCGACAGGCTCGGCGTCACCACTGCGGCGGCCAGCCAGATGCTCGAACGGCTCGTCCGGCATGGTCTCATCGCTCGAAGCGAAGACCCTACAGATCGCCGCGCCAAACAGGTCGTGTTGACCGAACAGGGAGGCCGGTTCGTCGACGAGGCTATGAAGGCCAGGCAGCGCTGGTTCCAGTCCGTTGCGGAGGAGATGTCGGCGAAGGAACGGCGGACCGTCGTCACCGGGCTGAGGATCCTTCTCGATAAGATCAGAAGAGCGGACCCGGATGGGGACCCGTGCAACAGGCCGAAGGAAAACGAGGAGCGTGTCAACAAATGATGCGGATTGCGAAATACCTCAAACCCTATCTGCCGCTGCTGGCCGCTGCGGTTGTGCTTTTGTTCATTCAGGCCTATGCCAACCTGTCGCTGCCGGACTATATGTCGCACATCGTCAATGTGGGAATCCAGCAGGGCGGCATTGCAGACGCGGTCCCGGAGGCGCTCCGCGAGAGCCAGATGGACAGCCTCACGCTCTTCATGAGCGAAGACGACGCCAGGCGGGTGCTTGCGGACTACCAGCTGGTTCAACCCGGGGACTCACAGAGCAATCGGTATTTGTCCGAGTATCCGGCCCTGAGAAAAGAGCCTGTTTACGTGCGAAGAGCGATCAACACAGCCGAGATAGCGGCGATAAACCCGATCATGGGAAAGGCATGGCTCGTCGTGGCGGCCATCGAGCAGGCACGAAACAATCCGGCAATGGCGGAGGCCATGGGCCTGCCGGGTGCAGGGGCAGCAGCAGGTGCGGGCGCGTCCGACCCCTTTGCGCAACTCAAGACACTGCCAGCAGAGCGGCTCTCCCGGATCGCCTCGGCAGTCGACCGGAAGTTCGCATCCATGGGGCCCAAGATGATCAACCAGGCCGCGACACAGCCGGTCAAAGCCGAGTACGCGGCGCTCGGCGTGAACATCGCGAAACTGCAGACCGGTTACATGCTCCGCACCGGGGCGATCATGCTGCTTCTCACGCTCATAGCCGCCGTCACCGCCGTCTCCACCGGCTTTCTTTCGGCGCGGATCGCCGCGGGTCTTGCGCGCGACCTCCGCGCTGCAGTCTTTCGTACCGTGGAAGGCTTCGGGGCCGGTGAATTCGACAAATTTTCGACGGCCTCGCTCATCACCCGCTCCACGAACGACATCATGCAGATACAGATGGTGGCCGTCATGCTGGTAACGATGGCCTTCTACGCCCCGATCATCGGCGTGGGAGGCATCATCAGGGCCGTCGATAAGAGCGCCTCGATGTGGTGGATCATTGCGCTGGCCGTGGCGACCCTCATGGTCGCCGTCCTGACGGTCTACAAAGTTGCCGTTCCGAAGTTCAAGCTGATACAGCGCTTGCTAGACCGCCTGAACCTGGTCAGCCGCGAGGCCCTTTCCGGCATGATGGTGATCCGCGCCTTCAACATGCAGCCGCATGAGGAAGAGCGATTCGACGGCGCCAACAGGGACCTGACGAGCACGATGCTGTTCGTCAACCGGGTGGTGGTCGGGATGATGCCATTTATGTTTCTGATCATGAACGGTTTGTCCGTATTGATCATCTGGGTAGGGGCTGCGCAGGTTTCCCGGTCGACGATGCAGGTCGGAGACATGATAGCGTTCATGCAGTACGCAATACAGATCGTCTTTGCCTTCCTGATGCTTTCGATGATGTTCATCATGCTGCCGCGGGCGGCGGTCTCGGCGGGACGCGTAGCCGACGTTCTGGAGACCGAACCGCTTATCAAGGATCCTTCCTCACCCGAAAGCTTCGCCCCTGGATATGACGGCACGGTCGAATTTCGCAACGTCTCATTCCGCTATCCCGGCGCTGAAGAAGACGTTCTTCACGACATAAGCTTCACGGCCGGTCCCGGGCAGACCACCGCGATTATCGGGCCCACGGGCGCCGGCAAAAGCACTCTCGTCATGCTTATTCCCCGTTTCTACGATGTCACGGGGGGGGAGATCTACGTCGGCGGGAAAGACGTTCGCGCGGTCAACCAGCACGACCTGCGTGATCGGATGGGTTACGTCCCGCAGAAGGCGGCGCTCTTTACCGGGACGATCGCCAGCAACCTGCGGTATGCGGATGAGCAGGCGAGCGACAAGGAAGTCGAGAGCGCCGCGAGTATCTCGCAAGCCTCGGAGTTCATCGCGACCTTGCCCGGAGGGATGAAAGCGACAATCTCACAAGGCGGCGTGAACGTCTCCGGGGGGCAGAAGCAGCGCCTGTCCATTGCACGGGCGCTCGTCAAGAAGCCGCCGATCTATATCTTCGACGACAGCTTCTCGGCACTGGACTTCAAGACCGACGCGAACCTCAGGCGTGCGTTGAAGGAACAGACCGCCTCGAGCATGGTTCTCATCGTCACTCAACGCGTTTCCACAATCAAGAACGCCGAACAGATTATCGTCCTCGACGAGGGACGGATAGTCGGGCGCGGAACACACCGGGAGCTGATGGACGCGTGCAGTACCTATCGCGAGATCGCCACCTCTCAGCTCACCACGGAGGAACTCGCATGAGCGATCGCAGAGGAAACAGTTCCACCGGGCCCAAGGGGGAGAGGACTCACGGTGCAGGGCCCGCAGGCGGAAAACCGGGGGTGTCCGGTCCCGGTGTACGCGGCCCGGGAACGCGTGGGCCGATGGGCGGGCCCATGGGAAGAATGGGAGGCGGCGAGAAGGCCCGCGATTTCA
>JAFGJX010000009.1 GCA_016928865.1 Spirochaetota bacterium | reverse complement strand
GTCCTCGGTATGGAAGAAAAGGTGGTACACACCGCAATGATCCCTAATCCATGCATGATCGGCGATATCATCATCTTCGTCGTTAATGGTTGGAAAATTCTCGTCAAAAGGATATCCATCACCGTCATCGTCATCCATTTTTGACTGCAAAAATACTGGATCGGCGTTTTCGTCGCAACATATGCCCCCGGCCGAGTCTGAGCGGGTGTTCCCGCAGCCGATGGTGATGATCAGAGGCAGAATCATATGCATTGCGCGAAGGCGGGGCAAAAACCGGAGTGCCAGGGGGCATTTATTTTCATTTATAATATCCAATGTCTGCGGCCCATGCTGGTGATCCGGTGATTTTGCTTTAGTCTTCCGAGGGCCGCTTGAAAGCACTTTACAGACTGATTCAGCTTTCAGTTCCACATGCAGAACCATATAGGAAATAGGGGTTTTTGCAAGTGAAATGGAGCGGGGCGGTCCAGGCAGTGAAAATCACCGAAATGCGGCTTTTATTTAAAAGAGACTTAAGACACCAAATAGGCCATAATAGGAGCATGTTCGCCTACCAGAAAACGAACCGGTATTTCGCGCAGATCTCCGACGGGCTCGAGTCCGTCGGAGCGAGGGAGCTGGATGAACTCGGCGCGACGGAGGTCAAGCCGTCGTACCGGGGGATCTATTTCTCCGCCGGCCCGGCCCTGATGTACCGGATCAACTATATGACCCGCCTCGCAACGCGGGTAATCGCGCCGCTGATCACATTCGACTGCCACAGCGACAAGTATCTCTACAAGACCGCCTATTCCATGCCGTGGACCGAGCTCTTCTCGGTCAGGCAGACATTCGCGATAGACGCCAACGTGACGGACAGCAATATTAAGCACTCGCAGTACGCCGCGCACAAGCTCAAGGACGCGATCGCCGACAAGTTCCGTGACGAGTGTGGGGAGCGGCCCAGCGTCAAGATGAAGGAACCCGATATCTGGCTCAATCTCTTTGTCGGCAACAACAAGGCGACGATCAGCATCGATACCTCGGGGGGGTCGCTGCACCGGAGGGGATACCGGGTCGCATCGGTCGAGGCGCCGATGCAAGAGACGGTCGCCGCGGCGATAATCAGGTACACAGGCTGGGACGGAGAAATTCCGCTATACGATCCGATGTGCGGTTCAGGGACGCTTCTCTGTGAGGCCGCGATGCATTACTGCAGGATCCCGGCGGGGTACCTTAGAAAGAATTTCGGGTTCATGAGGCTGCCGGATTTTAAAGAAGCGCTCTGGACCAGAGTCCGTGAGGAATGCAACGCGCTGATAAGGCCGCTGCCGCCGGGGCTGATATCGGGGAGCGACAAATCAAGCGCCGATGCAGAGTCCGCTATCCGGAACTGCCGCAAGTTGCCCGGCGGAGAGAATATCTCCATCGGTGTGCGGCCGTTTCAGGAGATCGAATCGCTCGACGATACAATTATCGTCTGCAATCCCCCGTACGGTGTGCGCCTCAAGGACGCGAAGGATCCGGGCAGGCTGCTCGGCGAGTTCAGCGAGTTTCTCAAGGAACGCTGCCGCGGAGCCCGCGCCTACATCTACTTCGGGAAAGAGAAGCAGCTCGAGATGGTCAAACTGCGCGCCGCATGGAAGAAACCGATCAAGAGCGGCGGGCTCGACGGATACCTCGCGAAGTACAAGATCCGCTAGGCAGAGATGTGCCTTTTGTTTATTCCATCCGCATTGTTAAATTCACAGTTAGCTGAATTATATGAACTTGGCACGAACTCTCCAAACAGAGAGTGTTCATGAATAGGGTTGCACACGGGGAGCCAAATTTATTTCTCCTGAACTGAAGCCTGTTTGGTTAACAGCTCCCCTCGATGCGATCGTAAAATAACCCGGCCGTATATCTATATGAAATAAAGAGAATTACGCTCCCGTTATATACTGAGGGGGATTTTTGTTTTAAACAGAGAGCCCCTACTTCACCGTATGCATCCCAAATCATCGAAAAATACTCTGAAAACCCTCTGTCTCTCTGATTTGGGTGACCCTCCGGTTAACATCTCTTTTATGGTGGATACTAGCCTGAAAAACTGTTTTGATACTCGTAGGCTCATCCTTTAGGCTCAACTTGGGAAGGGACCAGTGGTTAGTTGGCGAAAGGCGATGGATCGCCGCAGTACCCAGCCATTACTTAAGACACTAGAGATAGATTGTTCGAGAATTCATACCTTTGATGATTATCGCTCCATTGCTGAGAATATATTTTTAAATGTATAACTATTCTCAGATACTGGAATTGGATTATTGATTGTCCACGAGATGGACTCGATGGAAAATATCAATTCGTCATATGAAGTCATTGAGGTTGTGAAGCCTTGTTAATTTCAGACAAGCAGAGCCAGACTCTTCCCCCAACGACTCACCCCAACCCATTCGAGCGCCGGGGGGACCCCATGCTGGTGGGTTGGCAGTATTCGTGACCCTTAAAACGTCCTAACAAGTCTTCCAGTCGTGAATTGCCGACGAGTAAGTGCTTTAGGTAAATAATGTGCGCGGCCTTTCTCGTCGGGTGAGAAGCAATATAATAGTCATACTCCCTCTTAGGCGCCTTTATCGAATCCAGAATAAGGTATTGATTCTTTGCCGGGTTTTCTCTTCTGCCGCAGCATTATAATGATAATGCATAATTTAGGCTGTTCCTCCTGTAAGTTCCATCCAAACAGAAATTGGTGCTTAGTTTAGCTAATATTAGCCATGATTATCGGTCAATCGAAACGATATCCTTAGCGTGATTTCTCAGGAATGTCCGCCAGGATTGAGAGGGAGGCTTAGGATGGCGAATCATGTACTTTGGGACTGTAGCCTGACTAACCTCGATGCACATTTTGAGAAGCTCCCCGTGGATCCTCGGAGCTCCCCAAAGAGGATTAGTCTCTGACATGGTTCGGATTAAGTCACGTATTTCCTTTGATACCTTTTGTCTTCCTGGTCATCTCGGTCGGCTAATCCATTTCCAATACATACGAAATCCTCCTTTATGCCATCGGATGACAGTCTCTGGTTGAACCAGGGCCAACGCGCGGTGGGACCTCGGCGCTGAGAAGATGGTGCGTAGAAGGCGAATCAACATTCGGAATATAATGACGAGATTGTGTAAGTGCGAGGGGACCAAAGGTGGACGGAATCAAAAGGAGGGACAGGGATCTTCAGAAGTTTCTTGATTATTCGGCTCAAATCAGACATACTGTCACCACTTAGGAATAAGTGGAAGCGTTATGTCTGGAGTTAAATATGAAAGAACGACCTGAAGAAATTTTCCGCAGGCATGGTGGTCAGCTTCGAATGAGCGAAGCCATCAAGTGTGGCATCACCCGCTATATGCTCTATTCGCTCAGGGACAAGGGCATTATCGAGCAGGTGAGCAGAGGTATCTATCGGCTGGTGGAACTGCCTCCGATCAGCAATCCCGATCTGGTGACGGTCAGCCTTCGCTTCCCAAACGCCGTCATCTGTCTTGTCTCGGCGCTGACTTATCATGATATCACAACCCAGATTCCACATGTTGTCTTCGTGGCGGTACCGAGGGACTCAAGGATGCCTTCGCTCGATCATCCTCCCATCCAGGTTCATAGATTCTCGAATACGGCATACAAATCAGGCATCGAAGAACATCCAATAGACGGGGTGCCAGTTAAAATTTACAGCTCCGAGAAGACCCTGGCCGACTGCTTTAAGTTCCGCAACAAAATCGGAATGGACGTGGTCCTTGAATCACTGAAACTCTATAAGACACGTAAGAATTTCAACCTCGGCGAGCTGCTCAGATACGCCAGGATCTGCCGAGTCGAAAAGGTGATGCGACCATATCTGGAGGCAACGGTATGACGTCTTCCAGAGACATGGCCGCTTCCGTCAGGCAGCGTCTCCTCAACCGTGCGAGAAGCGAAAGACGACCATTCAACGAGTTGCTTCAATACTATGCCATGGAGCGATTCCTCTATCGGTTATCCCAATCTGTTCACGTCGACCGGTTTATTCTCAAAGGGGCTTTGATGTTGAGAGTCTGGCGTTCGCCGGAACTTCGCCCGACCATGGACATCGATATGTTAGGAAGGACAAGCAACGAGGAAGCCGATATCATCGCACAGATCCAGGATATCTTAGCTGTAGATGTAGAGACGGACGGGCTTGCCTTCTATCCTGCTTCAATTCAGGCTGAACGGATTGCCGAAGATGCGGAATACAATGGGATCAGAATTCGGTTCATGGGTGCATTGGGCTCAGCCAGGATCAATATGCAGATTGATATCGGATTTGGCGACGTGGTTTATCCAGAGCCAGAAATGTCGGATCTTCCAACAATGCTGAATTCCACGACACCAAGGTTACTCTGCTACAGTCGCGAAAGCTCTATCGCGGAAAAGCTTGAAGCCATAGTAAAACTGGGTGTGCTGAATAGCAGGATGAAGGATTTCTATGACATTTGGTTGTTGTCCCGACAGTTCGATTTTGATGGCGCGAAGCTGACAGAGGCGATTCGCCTTACTTTTAAACAACGCGGCACGGCGATACACGCGGAAATAGATGCATTCGCTGAGCCTTTTATTGAGGCCAAACAGACCCAATGGGTGGCTTTCAGG